>CAZKDK010000009.1:0-27705 GCA_964551145.1 uncultured Opitutaceae bacterium
GGCAGCAATTTCGGGGTCACCAGCGACGCGGATCCGTACAAGGACACGACGGACGGGGGCGGCAACGTCTTCGGTCTCCCGAATCTCAGCGGCCTCCTGCAGTCGCGCCACATCCCGTGGAAGGCGTATGTGGAGGACATCGACCTGGTCCCGTCCTCGGGAACGGTCAATCAGCCCGACGCAAACAGCCTGACGGGCACCGTGGCCCCGCGGGACCAGTGGACCGTGCCCCTCTCGGGTTTCAGCGGGACGTCGCCCGCCTACGTCAATTCCTATAACCAGAGCAACCAGTACAACTACGCGCCCAAGCACGTGGGCCAGCTGTTCTTCACCGCGACGAACGGCGGGACCGCCACGACCGGCGACACCAGCCCGTCGAATCCGGAAACGCGGCACTACGCGCCGCTCCAGGCGCTGGCCGGCGATCTCGCGCACAACCGGGTGGCGCGGTACAACGTGATCACGCCCGACCAGTACAACGACATGCACACGCGGCTGACCAACGGCTTCACCTACAACGGGGTTCATTACACGGGTGACGCCGCCCAGATCGCGCAGGGCGACAACTTCCTGCGCACGGTCGTGCCCATGATCATGGCGTCGGAGGCCTACAAGCACAACGGCGTGATCGTCATCTGGAGCGATGAGAGCGAGGAGCAGGGCGCCGCGGATGCGACCCCGAACGATTTTCACCATCCGGTTGCCGAGATCATCATCTCGCCGCTGGCGAAGGGCTACGCCTATCACAACGACGCCCTGACGTACACCCACTCATCCGACGTCGAGACGCTGCAGGAGATCTTCGGGGTCGGACCGCGCCACGGTGTTCCGTTCCTCGGCCAGACGACGGCGGACGCCGCCGGCAACCACACCTACGCCGACCTTTTCATGAGGGACCGGGACGACCGGCGGGACGACGACCGCGACTTCCCGTGAACGGTCGGCCGGACGCGCGGGCGGCGCACCCGCGGGGGCGAAGCGCCGTCCGCAGCGGCTCCACCCGGCGGGCCGCAAAGCCCCCGGGCTTTGCGGCCCGCGCTTTCCCCGGGGCGGACGGCGCGCTCACTCCGCACGCAGGGCCTCCATGGCGTCCACCCTTCCGGCGCGGCGCGCGGGAAGCCAGCAGGCGATCAGGGCGACGCCAACCAGCAGAAGCGTCGTGCCGACGAGCGCAGGCAGGCTGTTCAGGCGCATGCCGGGGAAGCCGGCCGCCAGGACCCGGGAGACGCCGAACGCGCCGAGCAGACCGAGGGCCGCGCCGGCCAGGGCGAGTCTCACCCCGGACACCAGGACCATGCGGGTGACATCCCCCATCCTGGCGCCCAACGCGAGACGGATCGCGAATTCGCCGGTGCGCTGGGCCGTCGCGCGCGAGATCACGCCATAGATGCCGAGGGTGGCCAGGCCGAGCCCGAGCACCGCGAAGGAGGACAGCAGGTCCCGGAGCACTCCCACCTGGAAGTTGGAGCGGTCGATGCTGGCGTCGGCCGGCTGGAGTCGGCGCACCGGCAGGTCCGGGTCGAGGGCGGTCATGGCGGCGCGGATGCTGTCGATGAGCGTGGAGGACGCGGCGCCCGTGGTGCGTACGGCGAGCTCGTTGCGGCCGCGCGGCTCCTGGGCCATGGGTTGGTAAAGCTGATAAGTGACCGGCCCCGGATCGGGGACGGCCCATTTCACGTCGGCCACGACGCCGATGATCTCGCCCCAACGCAGGGTCCCGCCTCCCGCCTCGGCCAGGCGACGCCCGACGGGATCCTCGCCGCCGAACAGCCCCGTGGCCATGGCCTGGCTGATCACGTACACCCGCGGGGATCCCTGGGTGTCCTGCGCGCTGAAGGCGCGCCCGGCGAGCACCCGTGTGCCGACGGTTTCAAAGTAACGGGGGCTGACGCTGTTGACGACTGCCGCGGGTTCGCGCCCGCGTGCCGGGAGTTCGCGGCCGTCGACGACGTAGCGGCGCGAGTCATACCAATTGAAGAACGGCGTGAAGGACGAGATGCTCGCGGAGGCGACGCCGGGCAGCGCCTCCAGGCGTTCCACGGTGCGCCGGTGGAAGGCGGTGATCCGGTCGGAATCCGGGTAGGCGGCGGCCGGAAGGATGATGTCGCCGGTCACGAGGCGGCCGGACTCCCAGCCGGTCCGGCGGTGATTCAGATCGTCCAGGCCGCGGATGAAGAGCGCGGCGCCCGCGAGCAGGACCATGGCGAGGGCGAACTGTCCGACGATGAGGATCTGGCGGAAGCGCTGATGACCGCGGCCCCCCGTCGCGCCGCGCGCGCCGCTCTTCAGGGTGGCGTTCACGTTCAGCTGCATCGCGAAGAGCGCCGGCGCCAGGCCGAAGGCCAGGGCCGTCAGGAGCGACACGGCCAGCGCCCAGACGAAGACGATCCGGTCGACGGCGATCGTGGCGGAATAGCCGTTGTCATCCATCGAGCGCAGGTTGAGCCAGTGCATGGCCCAATGAGCGACCACGATCGCTCCGGCGGCGCCGGCCAGGGCCAGCAGCAACGACTCGGCGATCAAGGGGCGCAGCAGCTGCGCGCGCGAGGCGCCCAGCGCGGCGCGCATCGCGAACTCGCGGGCGCGGGTCAGGGTGCGGGCCAGCAGCAGGTTGGCGAGGTTGGAGCAGGCGATCAGCAGCACGAAACCGGACAGACCGACGAGCATGGCGAGCGTCGGGGGCCCGTTCCGGCCGATGACGTTGTTGTTGAGCGGAACCGCGCGCCAGGCGCTCCCGGCGTTGGCTTCGGGATAGTCGGCCGCGAGCCGTGCGCCGAATGCGGCGATGAAGGCTCCGGTCTGGGCGCGGGAGAGTCCGCCTGACCTCCGCCCGACGACCCGGAGCATCGTGTCGCGGCGGTCAGCCGATTTCTCCGGGGCGAGACCGAGCGGCTGGATGACATCCACCCAACCCAGGTGACGCCAGTCGTTGAACGAGGCGGGGAGCACCCCGACGATCTCGTGGGGCTCGCCGTTGACGCGCACGACGCGGCCGATGACGTCGGCCCGGCCGCCGAAGCGATTCTGCCAGTAGCGTTCGCTGAGGATGAGGACGCGGTCGTTGCCGCGAAGAACCTCCTGCGGCCGGAAATCGCGGCCGAGTTGGGGCTTGGTCCGGAGGGTGGAGAGGAGGTTCGCGGTGACGCGGATGGAACGCGGCATCTCGGCGGGCTGGCCGGGCTCAGACAGGCTCGTGTTGGCGTACGCGTAGGCGGCGATCTCGCCGTAGCCGCCCGCTTCCCGCTGCAAATCGAAAAAGTCTCCGGGCGCGAGGCCGCCCTCGGGGTTTTGCGGCGTGGTGCGGTAGATGGCGTCCAGCCGGGCGCTGTCGTCGTACGCCAGCGGTTTGAGCAGGATACCGTTGAGGACGCTGAACATCGACGTGTTGGCACCGATGCCGAGCGCGAGCGTGAGAATGGCCAGCAGGGAGAATCCGGGAGCCTTGGCCAGCTGGCGCAGGGCGAAGCGCAGGTCCTTGAGCATTCGTTCCAGCCAGCCCCAGCCGAGCGCCTCCCGCGCCTGCTCCTGGATGCTGCCGAGGTTGCCGAACTTCCTTTGCGCGGCCCGGCGGGCCTCGGCCTTGGGCAA
Organism: uncultured Opitutaceae bacterium; assembly: GCA_964551145.1. Taxonomy (GTDB): domain Bacteria; phylum Verrucomicrobiota; class Verrucomicrobiia; order Opitutales; family Opitutaceae; genus Fen-1467. The sequence continues at coordinate 3,589 of CAZKDK010000009.1, forward strand.
CCCGTCGCCGGCGTACTCCGCGGCGCGGTGCTCGAGGTGGAACCGCATCTCCTCGGCCATCTCGGCCTCGGACTGTTCGCGGCGAAACAGGTGACGCAGCCGGCGGAGGATCTTCATGGGGAACGGGGGTTGGACAGCGGTCAGGATGACTGCAGCACCTGCGCGATGATGGCGGCCATGCGGTTCCAGTCCTCCTGCTCGGCATCGAGCTGCTTCCGGCCCGCGCGCGTGAGCGTGTAGTACTTCGCGCGCCGGTTGTTCTCCGTCGTCTTCCACTCCGCCTCGATCCAGCCCTTGTCCTCCATCCGGTAGAGCGACGGGTAGAGGGAGCCCTCGTCCACCTGGAGCGCGCTCCGGGAGAGCTGTTCGAGCTTCTGGGTGATCCCCCACCCGTGCAACTCCCCGCGACTCAGGACGCGGAGGATCAGCATGTCGAGCGTGCCCTGGAGAAGTTCGCATTTCCTGGCCATGCCCGTCGCTTAGACCGTCTAAGGCAGAAGGCAAGCTTTTTCCTTAGGACGTCCAAGGGAAGGAGCGGCGGCCGATCCTCGGCCCCTGCGGCGCGCCAGCCGGACGGATCCCGCGATTGCCTTGGGTGCGGAATCGTGCCACGAGGGTGGTGCCCCGATGAATCGCCCCGCCGCCTCGGCCCTGATGATCGCGGCCGCCGTGGTCGGCGGCGTATCGTTGCTGGCGTTCTTCGCGTTTCTCATCATTGGACCGTTGTTTGAATATCGCTTCACGACCTCGGACTTCGCCGCGCTGATTGCAGACGCCGTCCTCTCCCTGGCGTTCTTCCTCCAGCACAGCGTGATGGTCCGCGCCGGATTCAAGGCGCGGCTGGTCCCGGCCATTCCGGCTCCGTGCCACGGTGCCATCTATGCGGTCGCCTCGGGCGTGTTCCTGCTGGCCGTCGTGCTTCTCTGGCAGCAGTCGGCGGTGGTACTCTGGTGCTGGCACGGTCCGCTGGCGCTGGCGCCCCGCGCCGCCTCGGTCGCGGCGATCGCCGGCTTTGTCTGGGGAGTCCGGTCGTTGCGCGCGTTCGATCCGTTCGGCCGGCAGGCCATCCAGGCGGAACTCCGCGGGCGGCCGCAGCCCCGTTCGCGCTTCACCGTGCGCGGGGCCTACCTTTGGGTGCGCCATCCCCTCTATCTCTGCATGCTGGTGCTCATCTGGTCGACGCCCGGGGCGACGCTGGACCGCCTGCTCTTCGACATGCTCTGGACGGTCTGGGTGGTGGCCGGCACGCGTTGGGAGGAGAAGGATCTCGTCGGTGAGTTCGGCGACGACTACCGGCGCTACCAGCGCACGGTCCCGATGCTGATTCCCTGGCGGGGCCCGGCCGGCCGCGGGCTTTCCCGCGACGCCGCCGCGGGTTCGAACTGACGAGCGGGCCTTGGTCCGCCGCCGGGATCGATTCCGGCTCTCAACGTTCTTCTGCCCGCCGGAGCTCCGCGGGCAGCGTGGCCGTAACGGTCTTGCAACCGAGCGAAGCCGCGAACAGCGCCGGCGCAGCGGCGCAGTTCCAGGGATGCCGCGCGCTGCCGACGCGCACTCGAACCGGGCGGGGACCGCATCCGCGCGCTGGCCCGATCGCGGCCGTGGAACGCAGGAGTATCCCCGACGGCTTCGGCCAGCCTGCGGTACTGCCGTCGCCGACTTGGCGTTCGGCCGTGAAGATTCCGGATTGCATGAAACCTCGAATTCTTCTATCGGCATAAGGGTCAGCGATTGAGGTCCCAACCCGCCGCCGGCGCCCCCCTCGTCCTTGCCGGCCTCCCCCGAATCCAGTCTCCCAACAGTGGAATCTCACATGAAAACGACTCGGATGGACACACTGTTCTGCGGCATACTGACCATTGTCTTGGCGGCACTCCTGATCCACGGGGCCGCCTTCGCCGGCGGATTGACGTATGGCCGTGAGAAGCTCAAGGGCACATCGAAGACCACGGGGGACTTCAATCTCGCAAACCGGTTCACTCTCGAGGTCGACGGCATCGCGACCAGCGGACCCCGCCAGACGTCGGGCGTTGACACCAGCGGCGAATCCAACCTCGTGAACGCCGGTGCCTCGGTCACCTTCACCGTGCCCGCCAGCCTGATCTCGCAGCATGGCCCGTTCACGTACCAGTGGCAGAAGAACGGCGTGAGAATCGCCGGGGCCACCGGCGCCTCGTACACGATTGGCCGCTTCAAGGCGGGCGACGCCGCCACCTACACGGTCGTCGCCACCAATGCCGACGGTTCGTCCACAAGCGCCACGGTGGTGCTCGCGGTCGGATCCACAACGAGCGCGCCGGCCTTCACGGTCCAGCCGAAGAGTCGATCGATGCCCGCAGGCTCCTCGGTCACCTTCACCGCCGCCGCCAGCGGCTCGCCGACGCCCACCTATCAATGGATGAAGAACGGCGTGAGTATCCCCGGAGCCACCGGCGCATCGTATTTGGTCAGCCCTGTCAGGCCACGTGACGCCGGCACCTACACCGTTGTGGCCACCAATGCCGCCGGATCCGCCACCAGCAGCGGCGCTGTGCTCGAGGTCGTCGGAACGCCGAGGTAAAGCCGGGGCAGGCTTCGCACAGCGCACCCCGGCAGCCGGCGCCCACCCACGCAGCGCGGAAAGCAGGCGCGGCGGCAACGCGCGGATGCCCCTTTTGTCGGCTCCGATCCCCGCGGACCGTCTCGCTCCCGGGGCGCAACCGCCCCGACGGGTCACTTCCGCCGCTCGGCGAGCAGCAGGGCCACCGAGCGCTGCTCGTCGATCAGGTGGCGGCGGCCGTCCTTCGTGGGGGTCGCGCCCCGCTTGATCAGGCTGATGACCTGTTCGGGCGTGAGCGAAGGATCGAGGGCAAAGAGCTTGGCCGCCAGGTTGACGACGTTGGGAGAGGCCATCGAGGTGCCGGACAACTTCAGCTTCGCGCCACCGGGGACGAAGCTCTCGACGTCGTAGCCGTCGGCGTGGACGGCCACCGATTCGCCGTAGCTGGTGAACGAGGTCTCGTCACCGGCCTGGTTGACCGCGCCGACCGCGATCAGATTGGGCAGACGCAGCGAGGACGGCACGTCCCCGGTGAAGCCGGTGTTGCTGTCGCTGTTTCCCGCGGCGGTCACGAAGAGCGTGTCGGGAGCGTTCCGAATGGCCGTTTCGATCCCCTCGCGCCAGGCCGCGTAGAGTTCGGCGGCCTTCGTCTTTCGCTCGGATGGGTCTGCGCCGCCACCGGTCTTGGACAGCCAGGTTTCAAACTCCTGGGCGTCGTCGCCCCAACTCATGTTCACCACGCGGACGTGGCGGGTGCGGAAGTAGTCCGACATCTGCCCGAAGTCCGCGCCGAGCCTCCGGGCCCATTCCAGGGTCGGCGCAAACGGAAGATCCGGCAGTTGGTCGTCAAACCGGGCGACGACCAGGCGGGCGGCCGGATTGCCCCGCACGGCGATCCCGGCGCAATGCGTTCCGTGCACGTAGAAACTGATCACCTTCTCGATCTCGTCGAGGCGGTGCAGCTGCTCGGGGGACAGGGTCTTCAGTTTCCGCTCGAGGGCGGCCGCCTCCGGCGAATCGCGGCCCTCCCTGATGTCCAGCCTCCCCTGGATGTCCGCGCGGATCTCCGGATAGGTCGCCTGCTGCTCGGGCGTCAGCGCATAAAGCCAGGTCGTCGACGGCGCCCCGGCATCGTCGTAGGCGAGCCCGTGGGTTCCGCTGGCGGTTGGATTCGAATCGGTGAAGAGTTGATCGGGGAAGAGCGCCACATCGATGCCTGAATCCCAGATGGCCACCAGCACCGGAGTCGGCTTCTGGTCGGCGGTCAGCGTGACTTCGCGGGCCGCCCAGATGTCCGGCTCGACGGTTTCATGCGCGGCGATGTAGCGCTTGAGGACTCCGGCCTGGACCGGCGCGAGCGGGAGGAAATACCGCAGGGTCGCCCGCACTCCGATCAAGGATCCCGCGTCGTCATCGTTCAGGGCGTGGGATTTGAGCGACGCCGGATCGATCCAGGTCATGACCTGCCCAAGCAGGCTCGCCTTCGAGGCGAGGCGGGCGCGGGCATAGGATTGCCGGGCCCAGTCCTGGACCACGTCCCAGGGCAGCGCCTTGACGTCCTCGCCCAGGAGCTTCGCAAACTCCTCTTCGAAGGCGGGCCCGCTGGTCGCCCGGGTCCGGAGCGCCGCGTTCAGGAATGCGCGGGTCGCCAGGCCCGACGTCAGCTTGGGCGAGGGCTTGTCCTCCAGCGAGCGGAGTCTCTCGACTGTCTTGAGGGCGGCCGGAAACTCGCCGGCGATTTCCTGAAGACCGAGTTCGGTGGCAAGGTAGTCGCGCAGGGCCGACCGGTCCTCGAGGTCGTAGTCGCGGAGCACCGATTCGACGTCGGTGCGGACCTTCGCCGCGAAGCCGTCGAAGGCGCCGTTCGGCGCCTGCACCAGTTCGGACGCCGCCACCGCCACCGGATAGCTGTGCCGCGGCAGATCCGCCTGCGTCGCGACCTTGATCCTGGCGCCCGGTTGCGCAGCGGAGAACGGTGCGGCCACGAGAGCGAACAACGGGATTGCGAGGGCGAACGCGGCCCGCCCGGCGGACCTGACGGAGGGAACGAAGGCAATGGCTTGGACCGTGCGCATGCAGCAATAAGGCCCGAATCCGCAGAAATCTCAATATCTCGGACGACCGGACGCGGGGATCGGAACCCCTTGGGAAACCGCGCCCCCGCCCTCCCGATGGCCACCGGGGCCGCGACCATGCGGCGCCGGATTCGCCGGCGGCCGCTGGCGCCGGTCGTTCTTTCGTTCTATGATCAGGGGCGATCGAACGTGGACGTTCCGAACGCCGCACTTTCGTTCCCGACACCGCTCCTCGAAACGACCTCCCATCATGGCAACGAACACAATCCAGCTGCACCGCGTGCTCCGGGCGCCGACTGAGCGAACCTATCGGGCGTTCCTGGACGTCGACGCCATGGCCAAATGGCTTCCTCCCCATGGATTCACCGGCAAGGTGCACCACCTGGAGGCCCGGGTGGGCGGCACCCACAGGATGTCGTTCACGAACTTCACCACGGGCCACGGCCATTCCTTCGGGGGAAAGTACCTCGAGCTGGTGCCGCACGAGCGCATCCGGTACACCGACCGATTCGAGGACGCGAATCTGCCGGGCGAGATTCAGGTGACGGTCACCTTGAAGAAGGTATCCGTCGGCACCGAGCTGAACATCGTCCAGGAATGGGTGCCCGATGTCATCCCTCCCGAGGCGTGCTATCTCGGCTGGCAGGAATCGCTCAACCAGCTGGCGCAATTGATCGAGGCCGAGATACCCGACTAGGACACAGCCGGTTCCCGGCGGAATGGCGGTCGCTGCCGTCCAGGCCCGCGGGCAGCCGGGCATCGTGGGCGATCCGGCGGCGCCGCGGACTGGCGCCTCCGGCTGGTTGAGGCAATGATGGCTGAAGACCCTCGCGGGATGAGGGGCGGAGTGCACCCGCGCGAAATCCCCTGCGGCGGCCGGGACCTTCTCAGAGCGGATGCAGCTCGACCAGCCAGACGTCGTTTTCCCGCAGGTCGAAGCGGCGGGAGAAAAGGCCGTCGGATCCGACCTCAACCGTCTCGTCGATGCAGGGCCCGCCGGAGCAGGCCTGGCGCAACGTCCGTACCTGGGCGCGCGTCAGCTGGGCCGGCGAACCCAGATCGCGCCAGGCGGACTGGACGTCGTTGGCGCGATAGCCGACCTTGTAGGCGAACAGGCGATACGGGCCTTTGGCCAGGCCCGAGAGCCTGACCTCGGCGGGCTCCCTGGGTTTCGAGGGATGGTCCGCCCGGTAGTATACCTGGTCGATGACCGACGGGCCCGGATGGGTGATCGTAAAATCCCAAAAGAGCGCCTGCACGCCGCCGGTCCGATCCCGGCACACGAAGGCGGCGGGATCGGAACAGGCGAGCTCGGTGTCGCCCAGCCCGTTGAGGAACCTATAGGCGAAATAGGACGGTTTGGGGAGATCCTGGTAGTTGAGCATTCCGAACCCGCCGTGAAACGGAGTCGTGCGGGGACCGGCCTCCTCGAAGATGTCGGTGAACGTCCAGTACGACATCGACGTCGCGGCGTCGCCGATGTTGCGGATCTTGTCCAGGATGAAGGCCGCGCTGTGATAGCTGTCGTGGATCGGATCGAAGGGCGTGTAGGAACTGCTCCACTCGGTGTAGTGGAGCTCCGACCGGGCAAAGGGCGAGCGGTCCATCCGGGCGCGGACGCTCGTCACCTCGCCGGTAATGGCGTTGCGGTCGGGGGAAAACACGGTGCCGGCGCTGCCGTTCTCGTCGAGATAGCCGCTCGAGGTGGCGTAGCTGTGCGTGCTGATGAAATCCAGCGGCAGGCCGTTGGCGGCGCAATACGCGAGGGTCTCGTCGATCCAGCCGCTCCCTGCGGTGGCGGGTCCACCGACCCGGTAGGCGGCGTCCACGGACTTCACCGCCCGCGCAGTGGTCGCGTAGAGCTTGTAGTATTCGGCGCGCGCGATCGGCGCGAATTCCGCGTCGCTCTTGCCGCCCGTGGTGCCGATCCAGAAGCCGGAGAGGTTGGGCTCGTTCCACACCTCGAAATACCAGGTGCGCACCTCCCTGGCCCCGTAGCGCTCGGTCACGTGGCGGGCGAAGGCGGCGATGAACGCCTCCCATTTGGCGTAGTCCTTGGGCGGGGTGACGTTCGCCTTGTACCAGAAGATCGTCTGCGGGCCGCTGGCGAGCGCCGCCGGCATGAAGCCGAGTTCCACGAACGGCTTCATGCCGATGCTCTCGAGGAAGTCGAAGAGTTCGTCGACATATTGCCAATTGTAGATCGGGCGGCCCAGCTTGTCCTCCTGGTACACCCCCATGTCGTCGCAGAAGAGCCCGTGGAAGCGGATGTAGCGGAATCCGCATTCGGTGCGTGCCCGGCGGAGCTGCCGCTGCCAGTCGGCCCGCAGGCCCTCGTTGGCGCGCCCGGCGCCGACGCAGAAGTTGTACATCCGGCTCATCGGACCCCGGGGCCGGGAGAGATTCGCGTCGATCACGCGCGGAGATGGCGCCGGCACGGCGAGGAGTCCGAGTGGAGACAAAAGCAACAGGCTGATCAGGATTCGTTTCGGCATGGGCGTGGAAAACCAAGGGGAGCTTTGCGGGCTCGCGGGGAGGCGGTCAAGGCATTCGCCCCGCCGGTCGGTGCGGGCGCACGGGGGCCGAGGCCGGGCCTCCCGGAACCGATAACGGGATTGACTTTGGCCGGGCGGATTCTGTTTTAGACCCCTTCCCCCGCCACTGCCCAGTAGCTCAGCGGTAGAGCAGGTGACTGTTAATCACTTGGTCGCTGGTTCGATCCCAGCCTGGGCAGCCATTTCGTCGATCTGACCCAGCGTGCCGGAGGGTGCCGGGAAGTGACTTACCCCATCGGTGCCAGTCGCTTGTGCGAGCGTTTGAAGCTGACGCAAAATGTCGGCAAGTGACACCGAATGACCCGGATTTCCGGATTTTTGTGCGCGTATTTGTGCGTCATTGGCCGAGCCCGAAATCCACGGAAGTTTCGCCACTTCATCATGCAACGCGAGTGCCGGCACGTCGGTGTAGACTTTTGCGGTCAAATTCGCGTCCGAATGGCCCAAAACTTCCTGAGCTGCACGCTGGTTAATGCCATAACGCACGCCCAGCGTCTGCCAGGTCTTCCGGAACGAATGGAAATGGACGACGCGGCCGAGAGCGTCCTTTCGCTCAATCCGGGCACGCTTTAGGTCGGTGCGAAGGATGTCGTAGGTGGGCCAGCGGAACCAGAAAATCTGATCGGTCGGCTGGACGCCGCGCGGCTTGATCCGGCGCAGTTCCTCCGCCAACTCCTGCCGGAGCGGCACCGCACGCTTGTCTTTGTCCTTCGTCGTGGTCTCACGAAAGAGCGCGTAAGGCTGCGGCCCGTCCAGGTGAAGATCGCCCCACACGAGCGCCCGGACCTCGGATTTGCGCTGGCCGGTGTAGAGAAGGGTGAGGTAGGCGAGACGCCGCTTCCCGGCGACCGCGAGCAAGCGCCGTAGTTCGTCCTCGGAAAATGCCCGGCTTGTCCGGACCTGCTTTCCGCGCACCTCGACCGTGTCGAGCTTCGCCAGCGGGTTCCGAAGCAGACGCTCCGTCTTCACCAGCCAATTGAGGAACGCTCCGGCAGAAATCTGATACTCCTTTTTCGTTTTGGCGGAGCAGGTGAGTCCCGACCGCCATTGCGCGAACGAATCGGGGCGAAAATCGCTGACCAGCTTCCAGTCATTTTCGGCCACCATCCGCCGCAGCCGCGTCATCGTATCGTGAACATGCTTTGTGGCCAGGCTGCGGCCACTCAGGTCGGCTTCGTAGTCGTCGAGGAGGCGGGACAAGGCTGCCGTCGCTGTCACACGGACCGCGCTCGGCGCGATGATGCCTTCCTGTTCGCGCTGTTTTTCGACGACGATGTCGCGGAGCCGTTTCTTCGCGGTTTCCCGGTCCGGAGTATTCAGCCGCACCGTTACCACTCTTCCGCCCTTATCGACCGCGTAGCGGCCAGAGAACACCCGGGAAACGACCCTTTTCCCGGCGATCAAACGAGACGGCCTGAAGACGTATTCGATCATGACTTCACCTCAGAGTATTTGACGATGGACGCGTCGAGAAACCGCTGCAGCTCCCGCGGCCGCACCCGCGGCGCCCGCTCGCTGACCTTCACAAAAGCGATTTTTCCGCTGTCGACAAGCCTCCGGAATTGCCGGAGCGAAATTCCCAGTGATATTGCAGCGTCGGCGAACGTCAGCAATGCCTCCAGGCCGCTGATCTCGCCGGCGGCCACGGCCGCACGCCGCGGTTGTTTGGAACCCGCCGGCGAGACCGCTTTGCGCTCCTCGCGGCGGATGGCGTCGACCGCGGGAAGGGCGATCGCGGTCGGCGCCTCGGCGCAAGCGCCAGCGAAATTCGACTCAAATCCAGTCGGCAACAACTCGAGCTGCGAAACGCACGATGATTTCATGCGTCGAGTTTCCGCGTGCGCCGGTGTTCTGCCAACTGCGCGGACCTACCGAAAATCCGGCAGCGCCTCTACTGAAAGACCGGTAGTCTCGCGCCACCCACTCCGTTGCGCTGTGCCGCCGACAGGGCTGGCGGCAGGCCGCTGTGGGCCGCGTCGGCGCCGCCGTGCGACAGTGTCGTTCAAATCGTTCGGGGTGCATGAAGCTTGACACTGGCCTCGAAAGATGACCGAAGTCATATACGACCACGGTCACAATATGGCAATAGGACCCAAGAGGCGATCCACTAGAGGAAACCCGGCCATGCCGGACTCGACACCCGCCGTCGCCATCGCGCCGACCCTCTCGCGCCGCGAACGCAAGCGGCAGTCAACTCGCCAGGCGATCTTCGATACGGCCATCCGGATGTTTTCCGAACAGGGATTCAATGCGCCCACCATCGACCAGATTGCCGCGGTCGCCGACGTCGGCAAAGGCACCTTCTATAACTATTTCGCCTCGAAGGAAGACCTTCTCGTTGCCTTCATGCTCGACTTGGAGATCAGGGGGAAGGTGCGGTTGGCACGGATCGCCGGTGCCCAGGGATCTCTTGAGGCGATCCTTCGCCGGTATGAGCGCTCCGAGCTTCGTCTCAAGCAATCCAACTTTGCCTTCGTCCAGGTGTTTCTCTCCACGCTCATCCGGCATGGGCCGCAAATGAGTGCCCATATCGTAAAGATGCAAGAGTATGCCGATCCGCCGCTGCATACACTTTTTAGTCGGCTCAAGGAACGCGGGCTTATCGAGCCATCGGTGGATGTCAGGGTCTTGGTGCACACCTTCAAATGCATCCAACTCGGCGTGAGCTGCCTATGGGCCATTACCGGCCCATCCACGGAGAGCGCCTTGGTAGCCTTCGATGCACAGCTCGGTCCCTTCGTCCGATCAATTGAACGAAAAGTCCTATGAGATTCATTCTTCGCATGCTTGCCGCGTCCCTCGCGCTTTTCCTGCTTGAAGCTGCCCGCCAGCCGTCCTGGGGCGAGGCTGCCTCCGCTTTGTTGGTCTGCTCCGTTCTATGCTGGATAGCGGTGCGGTCCCGGGCTTCGGGCGCGGAACTGGTGGCCACGCTTGCAGGTTTCTACTTCGTTCTCATCTCGTTGGCCACAATCCCGGAGGGCGTCTTGTTCGATGTAATCAAGGTGGGCGAGGCGCCGTTGATGATGGTGCGGCAACTGGGAATCGCCCTGATCACGGCCATTACGATCACAGCGCTTTTCCTGCGCTCCAAGGCAACACCACCAGCAATGTCGGCTCCGGGCGCCGACCTGACCATCTTGGGTTTGCTCTGGAGGCTTGTCGCGGCTGTTGCGGTATTCACGTTCTGCTACCTTGCGGCCGGCATGATCATCTACCCTTTGGTCAAGGTCTACTACCAGGGCAGGAACATGCCTGAGCTTGGGACAATCACCGCCGCGGTCGTGCTCAAGGCGGCGACACTTCTCGTCGGCGGTTGGCTGGTACTTCGCAGTATTCCGAGCCGCAAGAGCGCCATCGCAATTCTCGCCACCGCCTATCCGGTCATCGGAGTCTTGTCCCTCATGCTCCACCACAACGAATTCATGCCGCCAGCCATACGGTGGGTGCATACCATGGAGATGGTTCCATACTACACGCTCTTCGGTTTTCTCCTCGCCATATGGTTCGGTCCGCCCCGCATCATCGCTAGGCCGCCGGGAGCGTCCCTCAGTGCGTAGCTTCGAGAGAGGCTCCGGAAAATCGTGATCATCGCTGGATAACTGGACCTCGCGGCGGTTGCCCGCAGGCTACAAGCTGAGGGCCCCGGAGGCGGAAGCCGAGTCGCAGCCGGAATGGGTTGGCCACGTGGCGCGCGCACCCTTGCTCAGACCGCCTTTCGAAAAGAAGCTGGCGGAGGGTGGGATCGTCCGCGTCCGCACGCAGGCCGGCCGTTGGATCCGCATTGAAGGCACCAATCTCGGGCGCGATCAGGCCAGCTTCACCACGCTGCCATTCAAGAACGGCAAGTCGCTCGGCGCATCGGAGATGGGCACCACCGTCGTCGATCCCGGCGATTCCGGGGCCATGAGCGTGGGATCGCAACCAAGGAACGCCGACGAACTCGCCGTTCGCGTGGGCGGCGGAACGATGAAGATCAAGGTCGTGTACGTGGGGCCGCCGCCCGGGTCCGCGCCGTAACGGCGACAGGGAAGCGCCGACCGCCCGGGTCAACGCGGCGGCCCGAATTGGGGCGAAACGCCAGGCGACGACCAGCTCGAGCCTTCCTGCCGGTCTCCGCCGCAATCGCTCCCTGAACTACACGAGGTTCATTCCTTAACCTTGAACGAGTAGAGCGCATATTCGCCCAGGCACCATGCCGGCGTGTGGTTGAGGATCCGGTCGGCATTCCAGAGAATATCACTGATCTTCCCGCCCAACCGGGAAACCCAGTGCACCCGGTACCACGCAGGATACAATATCGAATACCCTCTCCTGTGAGTCATCTCGAATTGGTTCCCAAAGGCCTTCCTAATTTCCCGCGGCGAGAAACACCTGCTTTCAAGATGATGAAGGTCAGAGTAACCACCCCAGATTTTCCTGATTCTCCTGAACGCCCTTCGGAATTTGAACTTGAGAAGGCCGAAAAGCATGTCGACCAGATACCATTTGTTCACGAAGGTGAGCACCATGGTCCCGTCCCGTTTCATTCGCTTTCTGAGGATTCCGGCCACACGACGCAGATCCTGTACCGTGTTCAGGGCGCCGAAAAACACGTAGATATGGTCGAATTCCACCTCCGGAAACAGTGACTGCAGGTCTTCAGGCGTGCCGACCGTCACCCTGACATTCTCCAGTCCCAGATCCTGAACCTTCCTGGATGCACTGGCCACCATCGCCGGTGCAACATCGATCCCGTAGACTCTTCTTTCTGGGTAGATGCAGGCGAAATGGGAAACGTCGAGTCCGGTCCCGCAACCGATCTCGAGCACATTGCTGAAGGCGTGCGCTTTGACTTCCTCCCGGAATGACTGCCTTATCCGCTGGGCTATGGCATTGCTCCAGTAGCGCTCCTCGTAGCTGCAAGCTTCGTGATCATAATAATCCGCCACTTTATCGTAATAGATCGCCCTATGCATATTTGCTGTAATCGGGCCCTAAGCCCGCATGCACCATGACCGTAGCTACATCTATCTCTCCGCTCCTGATTTCCGTGCTGAGCTCGTCAGGAAAAAGCTTTCTCATCAGACCGCCGCCCAACAATTCAGGGAACCATTTCTTGGCGAGGCGGTTGAACTTATTTTGCACCAACGCCTGATATCCCCCATTGTGGGGCCTGAGCACGTGGACACTGATTCCACTGTGCAAATCGGTCTTGAAGGAAATATTCCTGATGAGATCTAGGTCCAACCATCTGATGCTCCTTAATATAGTATATACTACATAGAAACACTTATTGACCAGGTCGCCTAACGGGCTCACGGGAACCGTCACGGAAGCACCGGACAGCCCGGGATAATAGAAATCCACCCAGCGATTCACCTGAAGGAGTTTCTTGTAGGCGTCCATTCCGGCGACAGGGATGAGATTGCGCATCTCAGTGGCTGTAAAAACATTTCTGTTACTGATCATCAGGTGCGATTCGTCCACGACATAATTTATGCATAATTCCGGCTCCTGTTTCCTCCGAGGGAAACGGCTTCGTATGCCACGCAGTATGTTATAGAGCCAGAGGCATTGGTTCCGGGTTATCAAGAATACGTCAAGGTCCAAGTGATCGTTCCGGTCCCGGATCGGATTGCCGGCCGCCAGCGATCCCGAGATTCCGACGAATTTTATCAGAGGACTCCTTCCCATTTTCTTGAGACAGTCCAAACGGGAAGCGATGAGACGATGCGCCATTGCTATTTTGGACGCCTTGATGGCTATTTTGTCTTCCAAGTCCGGTAGTCCGGCAAATCCGTCCTTGAGAATTAGGCTTCCCTGCAAGTGCAGCTTGTTAAGCGCCGAATAGAACTCCTCTTTCCCGGACACCCCGAGCCTTGAGGCCAACTCCTCGATCCCGATCACGTCATTGAAGACGCCGGCATAACAGACAAGGGCTGCGATGCCCGTTGTCAGGGGCAAGTCAGACCAGATGCTTCTTTGAGGGTTCATGATGCTCCCGCGTTTCAGGGGGACCAAATCATGGCCTCAGGCGGAACTTCAGGATGTCGTCGCGCAAGGCCAGGGTTGTACACGGTGATGCATTCCGGTGCAAAGGCAGGCGGACTTTGGTAACAGACCTGTTACTGGTCCATCTTTCTAGCCACAAGGCACTTAATACACCGGCCCCAATCAAGGGCGGGCTCGCCGCGAGAGTGCGCTATTTCTTCACCACGAACACGCCTTTCATTCCGATGACGCAGTGGCCTGGAAAGGAGCAAAGGAAAGGATATTCCCCAGGCTCCATCGGGGCCTTGAAAGTGACTTCCCCGGTTTCACCGGGTCCGAGCAGCGCGATGAAAGCCACGATCTTGTCCTTGAGACTGGCGGCAATGTATCCGTTGTCGGCCTCAGCTGCGCCGGCGGCGGCGAATGCCACCGGGTCGTTGCCCGCAGTGAGCAAGATCCAGTTGTGGCCCATGACGCTTTTGGGCAAGGTACCGGCATTGGTCAGCACAACCTTGATCAATTCGCCGGGTGCGGCCGAGATGCTCGTGACGTCAAACTTCACGATGTTGTCGACACCGGCGCGGATCTTGACGACGCGCGGGGCTGCTGTGGAATCGGCGGCTCGCAACACCAACGATCCGACAAACGCGGCGGCCACGAGGAGAAGCAAGGCAGTGAATTTCGATTTCATGATACGGGAACCACGGACGGGAGACATTGGTGGTGATCTTTCAGGCGCTACACGGTGACCCTAAAGCTGGATCTGAATCATGACGCCGAACCACTGGACCCGGTAATCTTGGGGGCCGCCATCCAGCAGGACGGCGGTCGGCAGGGCGCTGGCGCTTCCGACGACCGGGGTGCTGGCCAGGTTCTGGTAATGCCAGTCGCGAATGGTCTCCCGCTGGAAGCGATAGAGAATTCGCAGCGCGAGGCGCTTTGAGAGTGGATACCGCAGGCTCGCGTCGAGGTAGTGCACCGCGAAGGTCAGGTCGGGCATCCCGTTCCCCGCGAAGACGGCGTTGGCCGCATTGATGGCGCCTCCCACGGTATAGTCGTAGCTGATGCGGGTGCGGCCTTCCGAGTAGGTGTAGTTGATGTTCAAGCTGGTCTTGCCGATATCCTGCTTCAGCCCGAAGCCGGCCACTTGACCGAAATCCCGGCTATGGACCGTCCATTCATTGGCCAGCGGGAACACCAGCCCGCCGGGCGCCGAGGCGATCACGATGGCGTTGTCCGGCGTGATCGTCCCCAAGGCAGTCACCTCGCCGATCGTGACGGGCGCGAAGGTCTGGCTGATCGAATCCTGCCGGAACGTGTCGAACTGATACGAATAGAACCCGTAGAAAGTCCGGTGCGGCGACGGCTGGTAGTTGAGATCGAGATTGACCGAACGCTGTCCCTGGTGAGTGCGTCCCAACATCGAATCGGGAAACTTTGACTCCCTCGCCTGCGCAGCCACGCCGGCGTCAAGGTTCGGGAGCACCATCCAGTCAACCCGGAGGTTTGCAATGTGTTGGTCGCGATCCGCCAGATCCAACGTCTCGAAGCCGCTGTCGTTGCGCACCGCCCACGTCGTCACGTTGGCACCGGGTGCCGTCGGCATCGGGAACAGGGCGGAGCTGAACGCCGCGTCATAGGTCGAAAGGTTGTATTGGCTGCCGCGGCGGCGGTCGAATTCGTAGGAGAACCGCAGGGTCGCACCGCCCAGGCCCCGGTCCACGAATCCGATCTTGGCCCTGTCCTCCCAAGTCCGATCGCGCACCCGGTTGTCCCGCGCCGTGATCTCCCGTTCGACGTCCGCGTTCAGGGACGCGGTTCTGCTCAAGCGGTAATCTGCGGTGGTGCCGAAGCGGTACTGCCGGCTGCCGTAATACACGCTCTTGATCGGAATGTTGCCCGCGGGGCTGGCGCTGGTGCCGAGGAGGACGCTCTGGCCCGTGCCGTCGTTCACGAGCCGGCCCCAGACCCCGGTGAGGCCGTTCATCGTCAGGCCCCGGGTCTGGTTGCCGGGGGTCGCGGGATCGGCGTCGAGGTAGACCGCGTTGGGATTCACCAGGAGGAATGGATCGGTGTCGTTTTTGACCTCGTAGGCCCGAGCCTTGAACTTGAGATTGAAGTCGATGGTCGGATTGAGTGAGAGCGTCAGGTCGGCGAGGCGGGTGTCCATGCCGGCATCGGCCGTCGGGCGGCTGAGGGAGCTGGTGGTGCTCCAGTCACCGCCCGGCAGGACTTGGACGTTCGCGAGCCCGATGTTCGGAATCGTCGTATAGGGGATGAGCGCGTCGTTCTGGCGCCATTTGCCGGCCGACACGACCGCCGTGAAGGAACCCCGAAGAAGCTTGGGCAGCGAGCGCGTGTATTCCGCGCGCGCGTCGTACGCCCGGTTGTTCGGGGCGAGGTCCATGCGCCCCTGGGTGAAGGCGCCCGTCGCCGGCACGGTGGTCTCGCCGGGCCGGGACGGGATCGTGTACGGCTCCTGAAACGTGAGCGTGTCGATGTGGTTGCGATAGAACGAGGCCGACAGCCGCAGGTTGAACGTGTTGAGTTCGTCCGTGTGCGTGATGCCGGCGAGAATCTGGTGCGTGGTGTCGTCGATCGGCTCGGGGACGTCGATCGGGGCGGTGCCGCCGGTGTTGACGTCTCCCCACACGGCGCCGTACGGCTGCGCGCCCTTGCGGTCCTCGCGGGTGTAGCCGACGTAGCCCTTCCACGTGCTGGAGAGATCCACGTCGAAGCGGATGCCCGCCTTCTTGCGGACGACGCCCAGGAGGATGTCCGGGCCGCTCAGCGCCCGGGCGGCGACAGCGGCATTGTCCGCGGCGATCGATCCGGTCCCGCCCGGGGTCATTCCGGGCAGGAGCGTCAGGTTGCCGGTCCCGATTCCGCTCCACAGGGTCTTGTACTGGTCGGTGTACAGGTGCGGCGTCTCGTTGAAGAACAGCTTCATCTTCCAGGCATGGTAACGACCGAACTCCAGCCCGTAGTACTGGTCGTGTCGGCCCACGCCGCCGCCGGTCGCCTCTGCAAACCCGGCCCCGGCGGGATCCCGCAGCTGGATGTCAAAGCTGTTCAGGATGGGCCCGTTGGCGAGGTCCTGGTACATCTGATACTGTGCGTTCCGGTTGCCGGCGCCGCCGCCGATGACCCCGAACTCGATCTGGCCCGAGATCTGCCAGCCGGAAGCCGCCTGCCCGAGCTGGTCCCAGCTGGGCAGCGCGGGCGGAAACTGAAACATCTGTCCCGTCGGCGTGTGCTTGGCCTGCAGCCAGTCGGGGTCGAGCGGCCGGCTGGCCAGCGCGGACGCGCTGAGCGAGTCGCCCAGGGACGTCCCGGTGCCCGTGGCGGAATCGGCGAGCAGGGACTGGGAGGGGGACAGCGCCAGGAGGCAGCCGATCAGCGCGGCGGCCGCAGGCGGGAGGGTCCGGTGATCAGTCTGCATGGCGGCCTCGAGTCAGGGCATCACGGTCGGCCTCAGCGCTGGAACCGGTTCCCAGCGGGATCGTTGCTGCCGTGGACCTGCGAGTGGCAGTTCTGGCACGAATTTGCCAGGACCCGGGAACTCACGGTGGCGCCGCCGCCCAGCAGCTGGCCGGCGTTGTAGAGATTCGACTGGTGGCCAGCGGCGTTCCCGTGGCACTGCTGGCAGAGGAACGGGCGCGCCACCTGCAACAGCTTCTCGTGGTTCGAGCCGTGCGGCTCGTGGCAGTTCAGGCAGTTGTCGCGCACCGGCGCGTGCTCCCACAGGAACGGGCCGCGCTTGTCGGCGTGACACTCGTAGCAGGTCTCGTTGATCGAGTCGGCCTTGAGCAGGGACCGCGTCGTCGAGCCGTGGGGATTATGGCAGTCCACGCAGCTCAGCTTGCCCTCGAGGACCGGCATGTGGGACCGCCGGGAAAACTCGGCACGCTGCTGGCGATGGCAGCTGAGGCAGGTCTCGTTGATGCTCGCTTTCCGGACCAGTCCTGACGCCGAGAACCGCGCCATCGGGTTGTGGCAATCGCTGCAGCTGAGATCGTTGATCGCATGGGGCGAGCCCGCCCAGAACGTGCGTTGGCCCCCCCGATGGCAGACCAGACACATCCTGACCTGTTGGGAAACAGGCGTGCCCCACTCCTTCGTGAAGCCGATCAGGGAGGCGTGGTTCGCGGGGTTTGCCGGATCCTTGAGATGGTTCGAGCCCGGGCCGTGGCAGGCCTCGCAGGTCAGCTTTACCTTCTCGCCCTTCGGATTCAGCCGGAAGACGTTCGCATGCAGGGTGTGGGCGAACTGGTTGTCCTGAGTGGTGTGGCACGCGATACACACCGCCTCGCCGACGTAGCTGGCGCCTCCATTAAGCGCCGTCTCCGGCTTGGCATCGGGAGAAATCCCCTTTGCATCCATGGCGGTTGCCACGGCAATTGCCATGAAACCACCCCGCAGGAGCTGGGCTAAGCGCGAATGCCTGACGGACACTGCGGCCTCCGCGAGGCCGACAGGCGACTGAATCCACTGTGGGAAAACACGCACTGGATTATCGGGAAAAGCCGACGGAAATCAGGGCGGGAGATTCTTGGCACAGCTAGTCGCTCGTTGTCGGATAGACGTGAAATCAAGCGAGTAATCGTGCGGGCAAACCCGTTCACTTGCCTTAGGTGCATGAACATCGTCAGCCGGAAGCGCGGGCAAAATTGGAATAGTAACAGAACTGTTACCTTTCTGCCCGCCCTTCGATTGGGAATCCATAGCCACACCTAAGCAGAAAACTCCGGGAAGCAAACGCCGGGAAGCCAATCGAGCCTTTCGTCGTGCTTCCGCATGGCGCCTTGGCGTATGCCCTCGATGAGGGCTGCGAATCAGTCTCAGGTTCGCCCGCTCAATCCATCGGGCAGATTGTTCCTGATCATTGCATCGATTGAAGGGTATTTGCAGTCGTATCCCGAGAGGAACTCCGGATGTTTTGTCGCACCGACATTGGAAAAGGTGAACGCCTCGCGCAGGGCCCGACCATACCGGCTCTCAATCGCCGAGACGCTGAGTTTCTTGATCTCAGCCCCCGTGTATCTTGCCAGCCTTTCGGCAAATTCGAGCTGGGTAATACAGGCGCCCGGGACGAAAAGATTGTAGTATCGACCGGGCTCGGAATTCCTTACCGCATGGGCGATCAGTCCCGCGCAGTCTTCAACGTCAATCAACGACATCAGATTTCTCCCATCGCCAAACAGAGGCACCACCCGGTGATCTCTGATGCTGTTCAGGTAGACACCGGCGAACCATGAACCCCTCCCGATTATCCAGGGCGGCCGCAAAATCGTGACGGGAATCACTCCTTCACGCAGCGCGGCCATCCACGGTTCTTCCGCCTTGATATATTCCCGGGCAAAGGCAATGGGGTGAATCGGTCTCTCTTCATCGACCGGGACGTCACCGCAATCGCCGTAAACCAACGTGCCGCTCACATAGATCGTATGCGGTTTTGATGGCATCCGGCCAAGGTGGTCAATTATCCGGTTGTTTGCCCGGGCCCCGCCCCATGCCGCCAGAAATCTTCCAATTCTCCCTCGGCCGCTCTTCCGGGCGAGATGCACAATGGTATCCGGCCTGAACTGATCCAACAGGGACAGGTCAAATGAGCCAAGGCTGCCGGTGTTCGTGTTGACCTGCTCAAGATCCCGTAGCTGCGCCCTTCGGTGAATGAGCATCATGAGGTCATTCACCTGCCGGTCGGCAGATAATTGCCGGGTCAACGCCGTTCCGATAAACCCTGTCCCGCCCAACAAAAAGATTCTCTTCCTTGGCGTCATTTGACCTCCCGCTGGAGCGGATCTTTAGTGCGACTTTCGGCATTGCCAAGGCACAAGTTCGGAGCCACTCAATGGATTCATCTGGTTTGGTAGCGGGTCTCGCGATCAACATCCTTCGGCCACCCGGTATTCACGTCTCTGCCGGCAGATCCGGTCGCTGGCTGCAATCCTTGCCGGGTCGTGACCGTCGATGAAACTCCGCCGCGTCTTCGCCCTTGTTCCCGACTGCCACGTGACCGGATGGAGGTATGCCGAGGTGTGGCGACGACATTTCTACGACGGGCTGAAGCAGGCCGGCGTAACGGTTGTTCTCCCGAGAGACGTTGACTTCGGATGGGCGCGCCCGCCGCAGGCTTTCGACGCAACCCGCTCGGCCGGCGCGCGCGCCCAAGTCAGCGAGATGCTGCTCTCGCAGATTCTCACGGCCGAGGGAGGCCCGCCGCAAGCCGTGCTTTCCTGCTGCTTCTCCCACGACGTCGAGCTGGATCTCGTGGACCGGGTGCGCGCGGCCGGCATTCCCTGGGTCAACTTTTTCTGCGACAGCCTTTATGCCTTCGACTGGGTCGCCGCGCTCGCGGCGCGGACCTCCTTGAACTGGTTTGTCGAGTCGGGGGCCGAGCCGCGCTACCGTGCGCTCGGGGTGCCTTGCCTCCGCGCGCCCTATGCCCTCAACCCGGACGCGCTGCCGGACGCGTCGTGCGCCGCGCCCGACCACGCCCTGCTTTTTATTGGAACCGCCGGTCGCAGCCGGATCCTGGCCGCCGCGCTCATCCGGCTCGCGGGTGCGGACCTGAAGGTGCACGGATGGGGATGGAGAGAGGCGCTGGAGTCCAGGCCTTGGCGCGCCCGTTCACCATCGGCCGTCGCCAAGCGGGTCGTCCGGGCCGCCTTTCGAACGCTCATCGGCGCGCGAGCCGGCGGATACCTCGACTACGACACCATGCTCGCGGAACTGCGAAAGTCCGCCGTCGTCCTAGGACTCAACGAGGGTGGCGCGGGATCGAACTGCCGCAGGTACTTGAAGCTCCGGGATCTGGAATTCCCGGGGATGGGATGCTGCTACCTCGCCCAGCATCACGCGGATCTCGCGGATGCCTTTGATCTCGGGAAGGAGGTGATCAGCTTCCGGACTCCATGGGAGGCAGGCCGCCTTGCGAAAGACCTCGCCCGCCACCCTTCCGAGTGTCGTGAGATCGGACGACGCGCACGGGCGCGGGTGCTAAGGGAGCACACGTGGTCCGCCCGACTGCCGCTCCTCGAATCGCGCCTGTGAATCCTGCACCCCCGATGAAGATTCTCGTGGTTTCTCCGCAGTTCCCGTCGCCTGCCCTTCCCATGCGCGGACTCTCCTCCAACGAGCAGTTCCGTCTGCTGAGAGCGGCAGGGCACGAGGTCCGCGCCGTGGTGCCTCTGGCGTGGGTGCCCCCTGGCATCCCACGTCCGGCGTGGCGTCTCCGCCGCGCTGTCCCTGCGGTCGAAATCGATCACGGCGTGGAGATCGCCCACCCGCGGTATCTCTCCCTCGGATCCGCTGTGCGAATGTCGGCCTCCGTCGCGCTGCAACGTCACCTTTACTGGAAAGCGCTACAACCTTTCGTCACGTCCTTCGCGGTCGGCGGCGGACATATCGTCCACGCCCATTCCGCCGGTCTCCCCGGTTGCATGGCCGGACGGACTGGTAAAGCGAAGCTCGTGGTTTCCATGCTGGATGACGAACTCTTCGACATTGCCCCAGTCTCGGCCGCATATAGGCGCGCTATCGTAGATACGCTGCGGCGGGCGGACACCGTCATCTACCTCTCACCGCTCCTGATGCGGCTCGGATTTGAGGCGGCAGGGCCGCACCAAGCCTGCGTCATTCCGCTCGCGATCGACGTCTACGACGATCTCCGTCCGCGCCGGGGCGCAGCGTTCACCGTTTCGACGGCCGCCCGTCTCGTCGAGCGGAAGAAGGTGCATGTGCTCATCGAAGCCTTCGTCGCGTTCCGTCGGGAAGTTCCAGAGGCACGCCTCGTTGTGATCGGCGACGGACCTGAACGCCCCCGCCTGGCAGAACTGGCGGCCCGGCTCGGCGCCGCCCAGGCCGTCCAATTCACCGGCCAGGTCACCCACCGTGAAACCGTCACCCGGATCGCTGAGTCCCATGTATTCGTGCTCCCGAGCATCCGCGAGTCATTGGGGACCGTGTATTTCGAGGCCATGTCACAGGGGGTGCCGGTCGTCGGCACGGCGGGGGAAGGGATCGCGGATTTCATCGTCGATGGAGAGGACGGCTTCCTCGTCCCCCCAAACGATCCCGAGCCGCTGGTGCGCGTGATGCGAGCGCTGCACGAGACGCCGGATCTTTCGCGCCGGATCGCTGAGGGAGGCCGGGCCCGTTTCAAACGGACCGGGGTCCGGTGGGCGGACTCGGTAGCCGCCCACCTGGCCTTGTTCGAACGGTTGATCCGGACGGGCAGAACGACACACAGCTAGTCTTCGTCAGACGACGCCGATGATCGGATGTTCAGCGTTCCGAATGATTTGGCCAACAGCTCCCTTGACGGACACCACCCGACACGATGAACCCATCCGAGCCAGGTCCATTTCCAGGCAGTGTTCTTGTCTGGAGTCCGGGGCTCAGGCCCATTCCGGCGCCTCACGGCAACAGGGGATTACGGTTCAGCACCAGCACCCCGATCAACCGGCAATTCTTGGCCACTCGGTCCCATTGCAGGTGCATGCCCGCCTCCAGCAAGTTGCCGAACAAGGACCACACCAGCCAACCTCGTGAAGCCGAGCCGTGGAGGGTGGAAAAGTAGTCAAGCGCCAGGACTCTCCGGTAATAGGCCTCGGTGGCGGCCAGCCGGTTGGCGGGGCTTTTGTAGTGATAAGCGCAAATGTCCGCCAGGATGAACACCCCCTGTTCGGGCCGCAGCTTAATGGAAATGCCGTAGTTCTCACCAATCCCATGCTGATCGAGCTTTTCCGTATATGGATTGGCCAGCAGCCAGTCCCTTTTGCCCATCGCCGCGCTCAAGTAATAAGCCCTGGTGCGGAAAAACGGCCGCGAGAAATCGGTCAGGACGGGCCAGCCGGCCTTGGAAACGCCGTTGCCTCGACGCCGATAATAACGCTGCACCAGCCTGAGAAAAGGGGCATTGAACACGTTCTTCTCGATTTCATCCGGATCGGTCCAAACGCTTAGCTGAAACACAAAGTTCCAGACGAGTCGGAGGAAGGATATTGGCGGCCACTTGTACTCCCAGCCTCCCGATCGCCCCTGATCAACGACCAAACCGCTTACGACAAGGGCCGCGGGATGACTCTCGAAAAAGGCGAGGCAGCGCGCAATATAGTCTTCCCCCACCGACATGTCGTCGTCGAGCACAAGGACATAATCCCCCGTCGCCCGGCGAATGCCTTCATTGCGCTGGGCGCACACCGAGGCTTTGGCCTGGAACAAAGAACACGCATTGAATGCGAACTCGTTCTTGAGTTCGGACGGATCGGCCGGCTGGTCACTCGCATCGATGATGATGACCTCATGGATGGCTGCCTTTTGTTTTGAAAGCGCAGCGAGGGTTCGGCCAAGACTCTCTTTCCGGTTCCGAGTGGGGATGATGACCGAGACTTTTTCCATCTACAAAGTGCGCCGGGGTCGGCAGACCAGACAGTGCCGCCCACGGCAACAGGATTAACAGGCCTATGGTCTGGCTCAGCCCTCATCAATTCAAGCACGGAAACAACCCATCTTGTGGTGGACGGCTTCCTGGAATTGGAGGGGTCGGAGCGGAATCCTGGTGTGACAATCCAAGACAAGGATCATGAAGATGCAGAGCGACCGATCCTCGGCCTTCCCGGCGCCCTGAGATTGCTTCATCCACAGTCCCGCATATCGTCATTGTCGGCAATGCTCCCCACACGCGTTCTCAAGCTCCCGAATTTCATTCTCGCCGGTGCACCCAAGTCCGGAACGACCGCCTTATACCATTACCTGCGCCAACATCCGCAGGTCTACCTGAGCCCGATCAAGGAGCCGACCTTCTTCGCGGCCGACGACATCCTCTCCCAGCCCGACCTTCGCTCCAAGGTGGAACACCAGCGCGCTGCTCTGCGCGCCTACCTGGCGGGAAGCCAGCTGCGGCCGACGCATTTCCTGATCACGGAATGGGATGACTACGTTCAATTGTTCCGGGAGGTCCGTGATCAGACCGCCATTGGCGAGGCAAGCGTTAGCTACCTCTGGTCGCTGAGTGCAGCCGCAGCTATCCGGTCAAAACTGCCGGACGTGCGTCTCATCTTCGTGCTCCGCGACCCGACTGAACGGCTGTATTCGTTGTACCTGCTGAATCTCCGGCGCGAGCCACACCTGACGTTTCGTGACTGGGTTCTCCAGGCGATGGCTTTGCACCGCGACCGCAGCAAGGGAATGAACCGGTATCCAATACCGCTGGACAGTGGGTTGTATGCAACCCAACTGGGACGGTTCCTGGATATCTTTCCGCGGAACCAAGTGCGCATTTACTTGTACGAATCCTACCGTGACCACGCCCGAGAAGTCGTGCGGGACATCCTGGCGTTTTTGGGCGTGGATCCCAACTACCCGATCGATATGTCCCACCGGCACAACGAGACGTTGCTCCCACGCTTCCCGACCCTGGCAAGACTGCGCCCGCGCATCCTTGGCAATGTGTCGCTCAGCTCATGGCTTCCAACCCCGGTAGTCGATGCATTGCGGAAATTGTACAACCGGCCGAAGCGCAGCTTTGCGATGCCACCCGCAGATCGCCGGATGGTCATCGACTATTACCGCGACGAGATCCTGCGCACCGCTGATCTCATCGGCGCGGATCTCTCGGCGTGGCTCGGTTGATCCCGCCTCTCCTGGCATCAGCACCGCTCGCCCAAATGGAGAGAGCAAATCAGGCTATTCAGGCCAGACTGACGCGCCGCGCCAGCACCGTCCGGTCCTGGGTTGGAATTAGCCAAACTCGCAAATGGCTTCAGGTCGGCGCCGCCGGACATTCACACCTTCAAGCTGCCCATTTTCATAATCGCCGGTGCTCCCAGGTCCGGGACGACCGCCCAACTCACTCGATCCGCAGCCAAATGGTCGGCTGCCACCGAGCCAATAAATCCGGTGCCCGGACAGAGCCATACACCGCCTAGCCATAATGACGACTCATCTGCCGCCTGCATGAAACACAAAGTCG
>CAZKDK010000010.1:0-19929 GCA_964551145.1 uncultured Opitutaceae bacterium
GCTGATCACGGCGGTGAAACGCGTCAGGCGGCCGTCGGCCACCATGCCTGTCTCGATCACCCGGCCCAGCGTCGGCGGGTCGATGTTGGCCCCACCGACGACAAGCACGACCTTGCGGCCGCGCAATTCCGGCAGGCGGCCGGCCATGAGCGCGGCGAGCGGCGCGGCCGCCGCGCCCTCCACCACGATCTTCTCGAGCTCGACCATCCGGAGGATCGCGAGCGCGATCCAGTCCTCGGCGACCGTCACCACGCGATCGACGCGCGGGCGCGCGAGCCGGAAGGAATTGTCCCCCACCCGGAGGACGGCCAGGCCGTCGGCCAGCGTGGACCGCCGGGGGATCGTCACGGGCCGGCCGGCCCGGAGCGCCGCGGTGAAGCTGCAGGTAGCCACGCTCTCGACGCCGATCATCCGCACGCGCGGCCGCAGCGCCTTGACGGCCACGGCGATGCCGGCGATGAGGCCGGCGCCGCCGATCGGGCAGACGATCGCGTCGACGTCCGGCACCTGGCGGAGGATCTCCAGTCCCATCGTCCCCTGGCCGGCGATGATGTCGGGATCGTCGAAACCGTGCACGCGGGTGAGACCCTCGGCGAGGACCAGCCGGTCGACCTCGGCCTGGGCCGCGGCGAAATCCGCGCCGTGCAGGAGGACGCGCGCGCCGAGCCGGCGGCAGGTGGCGATCTTGATCAGCGGGGCGTAGGCCGGCATGACGACGGTGACGGGAATGCCGAGGAGGCGGCCGTGATAGGCCAGGCCGAGCGCGTGATTGCCCGCCGACGCCGCCACCACTCCCCGCTCCTTCCGGGCCGCCGGCAGGCGCAGCAGGGCGTTGCGGGCCCCCCGCTCCTTGAACGAACCGGTCCGCTGCAGGCTGTCGAGCTTGCAGAACACCCGCACCCCGGTGATCTCACTGAGGGGAATCGACTCCGGGCAGGGAGTCACGACGAGCCCGCCGGCGATGCGGCGGGCGGCCGCGCGAATGGCGTGCAGGGAGACGGGCATGACGCTGGCTTGACTGCCGGCCCCGTTCTACGCCGTCCGGCCCCCGACGGCCATCCCAAATCGCCCGCGCGCGGCGGACGTCCGCTCCCGCGGCGATTGCGGTCTTGCTGATTCGGAGTGGACCCCGATGGGTCTGGTCGGCACACTCTCCCGAAGTGGGCGTGGCGCCCGTTATCATGTACCAGGTCACTTTTTCCGAGCAGAGCATGCGCGAGCTGAACAAGCTGGACAAGCTGGCGCAGCTCGCGGTCATCGAGCCGATCAGCCGGCTGACCGCCGCCGAGCTCGCGGATCCCAAGGAGCCGCTCGGGCGCTTCTCGCGGGCGGGCAAGGAGTTTTACCGGCTGCGCTCGGGCGATTTCCGCTTCTATTTCGAGCTGCGCGGCGACACCCTGCACACGCATTACATCCTGCAAAAGGACTCGCTGGAGGATTTCCTTTTCCGGACGAAGCTGCCCGTCTCGGAGCAGCAGCTGTTCGAGCAGCACTCGAAGTTCTGGAAATACCTGGAGAGCCTGACCAAGAAATAGCCTTTCCGACCCCGGTCCCTCGTCCAGGGTCCGTCGTCATTCCTTCCGCCATGCCCGACCTCGAATCGCGCGAAAACCCGTACAACGTCAAGCAGGCAAGCCGGATCTACATCCTGCCGAACCTGATGACGGCCGGCAACCTGTTCTGCGGGTTCGTTGCGGTGATCAAATGCATCCAGGCGCGGCTGGCCGAGATCGCTCCGACCGCCTACCCGCACTCTTCGCCGGAACTTTATACGCAGGCCGTCTGGTTCATCCTGGTCGCGGTCATTTTCGATTCGCTCGACGGCCGGCTTGCGCGTCTCGGCGGTCGCGAATCGCTGTTCGGCGCGGAATTCGACTCGTTGGCCGACGTCGTGTCGTTCGGCGTCGCGCCGGCGCTGATGATGTTCTTTCTGATTCTGTCGCCGACCCAGGGTTACCCCGTGTTCCGCCAGATCGGCTGGTTCATCGGCTTTGTCTACCTGTTGTGCGCCGCCGTGCGCCTCGCGCGTTTCAATGTCATCACGAACCCGCTGCTGCACTCGCCGAAGGAAGGTAACAAGGATTTCGTCGGCCTGCCGGTCCCGGCGGCGGCTGGCATGGTGGCATCGCTGGTCCTGCTGGTCCTGAAGCTCTCCGAGAGCAACCGGGAGTTGCACAAGCTGGCCCTGCTCCTGCCCCTGCTCCTGCTTCTGGTCGCGGTGCTCATGGTCAGCACCATCCGTTACCCGAGCTTCAAACAGGTCGACTGGCAGACCAGGACCCGCTTCCGGACCTTCGTCGCGATCATCGTCGTGGTCGGCATCATTTTCTGGCTGCAGGAACTCGCCCTGGTGGCGCTGTTCTTCGCCTACATATTCTACGGCATCCTCCATCATCTCCGCCGCGCCCAGTTGATCTCGCGCCTGCGCCGTCAGCGGAAACAAGCCGTGAACAATCGACCAGCATCGATCCAATAACCCGGGCAATCCATCGACGACGTGAACAACCCGGTACTTGTGCTCCGTTCTTCACCGCATTCTGGACACCGTTCCGACGACGACAGCCACGAGCATAAATGCGCCCGATTCGACCTGTTGTTGGGCGAATTCACCGGACATAATATGATGAATAGTTCCTTATTGAATCCATCTCTGATTACCCTTTGTTAGTGAGTCAGCGCTTCGGTCCAACCGCCCCCTCCCCACATGAAGTTCAAAATCAACCGCGACCATTTCACCAATGGCCTGCAGCAGGTACTCAATGTCGTTGGCTCGAAGGCAACGATGCCGATCCTGAGCAATGTCCTGATCGAAGCGGAAAAGGACCACATTTCGCTGGTCACCACCAATCTCGACCTGGGCATCCGGTGCCGGATCAAGGCGGAGGTGAAGGAGACGGGCTCGGTCACGCTGCCGGTCAGGCGCCTCGCGACGATCGTGCGGGAACTGCCGAACATCGATGTGTCGCTCGACTCGACGCCGAACCACCAGGTGAAGCTGACCTCGGGGGGTTCGCAGTTCCGCATCATGGGAATCGGCAAGGAGGAGTTCCCCCCGTTGCCGGAGTTCG
This sequence comes from uncultured Opitutaceae bacterium, assembly GCA_964551145.1. Taxonomy (GTDB): domain Bacteria; phylum Verrucomicrobiota; class Verrucomicrobiia; order Opitutales; family Opitutaceae; genus Fen-1467. The sequence goes on from CAZKDK010000010.1 coordinate 3,069, forward strand.
GCGACGACAAGTCGTTCTCCCTCGAGCAGGGCGAGCTCATGGGCATGCTCACCTCGGTCGCCTACGCCCAGTCGGCGGACGAGACGCGGTATATCCTCAACGGCGTCTACTTCAATTTTCGCGACGGGAAGTTGTCGCTGGTGGCCACCGACGGCCGGCGCCTCGCGCTGGTGAGCAAGGAGCTCGAGTTTCCCGCGGCCAGCGCCGGCAGCATCATCCTGCCGGCCAAGACGGTCAGCGAACTGCTGCGGCTGCTGGACAAGGGCGCGAAGGTCAAGGTGTCGTTCAACGAGCGGCGGGCGTCGTTCCAGATTGCGACCGACAAGGACACGAGCGGGCTGGTCGACAACATCTATCTCTTCTCGAAGGTGGTGGAGGGGAACTATCCGAACTACCAGCAGGTGATCCCGAAAGAAACCCACCAGCGCATCAAGCTGGAGCGCGAGCTGCTGCTGCAGTGCGTGCACCGCGCCGCGCTCGTCTGCAGCGAGAAGGCAAACTCGGTCCGGATCAAGCTCAGCAGCAACCTGCTGGAGATCACCGCCTCGAGCCCGGACTTCGGCGAATCGCACGAGGCGATGGCGATCTCGTACAGCGGCCCGGAGCTGCAGGTGGCGTTCAATCCGCAGTTCATCATGGATCCGCTGCGGGCGCTGACGAAGGACGAGGTGTTCTTCGAGTTGAAGGACGAGGTCAGCCCGGGCGTGTTCAAGACGCTGGAGAGCTTCATCTGCGTGATCATGCCGGTGCGGCTGAGCTGAGGACGGCGCGGTCGCTCCGGTCCGGTTGACCGGACCGGCTGCCGGCGCAACGATTTCTGCTGTGAACTTCGATCCGGCCTATCTGCTGCTGGCCGCCGGCATCCTCTCGCTGGTGCTCTTCTCGCTGAACCAGCGGCTGGCGTCGCCCGTGCTCGCGATCTTCGTGCGCTGGCTGCGCTGGCTCCTGTTTGCCTTCGTGGGCGCGTTCCTGTCCGCCCAGCTGGGCTGGAGCAGCCGGCCGTTCTGGGTGCTGGCCATGGGCCTGTTCCTCCTCTGGTTCCTGCTCGAGACGATCTACAACTGGCTGGCCATCTCGGCGCTCAGCCAGAGCCCGCTGCCGCTGTTCCCGCACTATGTGGTCAACGACAGCGGCGAGGAGTGGCCCACGCATCCCCGGCTGCTCAAGGTCCGCGAATGGCTGCGGGCGGGCCGGTTCACCCAGGTGGAGGCGTTGAAGGCCGAGCTCGGCGGCGGCGTCTGCCTGCGGGTCTCGGTCTATCAGGACCAGGCCGCCCGTATCCGGATCCAGGTGACATTTGTGCCGCAGGCCAACGGCGCCATCGCGGTGTGCTACACCCTGGCCACGCGCCTGCACGACGGGCTGCGCTACGTCACGGACAACCTCTACCTGCCCTTTGGCGGCTTTTATCCGGAAAACTGGCTGGTCGAGAGGAAACCGTGGAGCCGGAGCCTGCCCCGCCTGCTGGCGCGGCATCAGCGGCGCCTGGCCGCCGGCGGCGGCGACTTTCTGCCGTGGGACCTGGAACCGCTGGAGGATCTCAACCGGCAGCAGTTCGAGCTGGAACGGCTCAACACGGAGCTGGGCTTCCTGCTGCCGCGGGACCAGCGCGAGGAGTACGGCAAGATGACGTACGAGGGCCGGTTCCGCGTGTGGCGCGAGGTCTGGATGCTCGACTACTTCGGCCGCCCCACCCGCTACCAGTGAGGCGCCCGGCGGCTCAGCCGCCGATGTAGCTCATCTCGATCTTCCGGCGCGTCTCATGACGGGCGAGCAGTTCGGCGCGCTCGTCGGAATACCGGTCGAGCCGCCCCCGCCAGACCCGCTCGAGGAAGGCGCCCAGCTCCTCGTCGCTCGCGCCGGCGCGGAGCGCGCCCAACAGGTCCCAGCCGCTCGCGGCAAACAGGCAGGTGTAGAGCTTGCCGTCGGCGGACAGGCGCGCGCGGTGGCAATCGCGGCAAAAGGGCCCGGTCACGCTGCTGATCAGCCCGATCTCGCCGCCGCCGTCGCGGTAGCGGTGGCGCACCGCCACCTCCCCGCGGTAGGCGGGGCCGCAGGCCTCGAGCGGCCAGCGCGCGGCGAGGCGCTCCAGGATTTCGCCGGCCGGCACGACCCGCTCCAGCGACCAGCCGTTGTGGTTGCCCACGTCCATGAACTCGATGAAGCGCAGCGGGTGACCCTGGGCACGCGCCCATTCGGCCATCGGGATCACGTCGTCGTCGTTGATCCCGCGCTGCACCACCATGTTGATCTTGACCGGCAGGCCGAGCGCGCGGGCGGCCGCGATGCCGTCGAGCACGCGTTCGACCGAGGCGCCCCGGCCGCCGGTCAGCCGGGCGAACGTCGCGGGCCGCAGGCTGTCGAGGCTGACGTTCAGGCGGTCGAGCCCCGCCGCCCGCAGGTCCGGTGCCACGCGTGCCAGGAGCCAGCCGTTGGTCGTGAGCGCGACGTCGGGCACGCGCAGATCCTGTTTGAGCAGCCGCACCAGCTCCGCCACGTCCGGGCGCAGGAGCGGCTCTCCGCCGGTGATGCGCACTTTTTCGACCCCCAGGCGGACGAACTGCCGCAGCATGCGGTCGAACTCCGCGAACGACATGAACTGCCCGTTCCGGAGAAACAGGTATCCCGGCCCAAACGCCTCCGCGGGCATGCAATAGGGACAGCGGAAGTTGCAGCGATCGGTCACCGAGACGCGCAGATCGCGCAGCGGGCGCTCGAATTGGTCGCGCAGGTCGGACATAAACAGCACGAGGTTAGTGCAAAGGGGCCAAAGCGCAAAGCGGGCGGCGGAAACGGCCCGGCGGCCCGCGGCCGGCCCATTTCCTCCGTGCCCTCCGCCACGGGTGTGCTACTGTGCGCGACATGCTTTCCGTTGCCGAGGCCGAAGAACGCGTGCTTGCGGCCGTCGCGCTCCTTCCGGCCGAGGACTGCCCCCTGGTCCAGGCCCACGGCCGGGTGTTGCGGCAGGCGCTGGCGGCCGACCGCGATCTGCCGCCCTTCGACCGGGTGGCGTTGGACGGCTTTGCCCTGCGGCACGAGACCTGGCGGAAAGGGGGCCGCCGCTTTCGCGTGGCGGGGCTGCAGGCGGCGGGCGTCCGGCCGCACGTCCTGCCGCCGGGCCGCACGTGCATCGAGGTGATGACGGGCGCCGTGCTGCCGGAGGGGGCCGACACCGTCGTGCCCTACGAGGATGCCACGCGGGACCAGGAGACGATGACGGTCACGACCCCGGCCGTCACGCCGGGCCAGGCGGTTCACCGGCGGGGGTCCGACCACGCGGCCGGATCCGTGATCGTCGGGCCGGGTATCCGGCTGGGCGGCCGGGAAATCGCCGTGGCGGCCGCCTGTGGATACGCACACCTGGCGGTGACCCTCCTGCCGACCGTGGCGGTCGTGGCGACCGGGGACGAGCTCGTGGATGTCGCCTCGTCGGTGGCGCCGCACCAGATCCGCCGCTCCAACGATTATGCCCTTCGCGCCGGCCTGGTGGCCGCCGGCTATCCGCGCGTCGAACGATTCCATCTGCGCGACATGCGGAATGAAATCGAGCACCTGCTCTGGCATATTCTGGCCGAATACGACGCGGTGCTGCTGACCGGCGGCGTCTCGAAGGGCAAGTTCGACTATCTGCCCCAGGTGCTCGACGAGCTTCGCGTCGAGAAGGTGTTCCAGGGAGTGGCGCAGCGGCCCGGCAAGCCATTCTGGTTCGGGATGAGCACGCGGGGCGCGCCCGTGTTCGCCCTGCCGGGCAACCCGGCGTCGTCGTACATCTGCCTGCAACGCTACGTGCTCCCGGCCCTCGGACGGATGAGCGGCCTGATCGCGCCGCCGCCGCGCACCGCGATTCTCCAGAAGCCAGTGGCGTCCCTGGCGGAGTTCACGCGCTTCCTGCCGGTCCGGATCACGCAGGGCCCGCGCGGCGAGCCGCAGGCCGCGCCGGCGCCCCTGAACACGTCGGGGGACTTCGCCGGCCTGACCGGGACCGACGGATTCGTGGAACTGCCGCCCGCGGCCGGCGAACTGCCCGCGGGGGCCGCGCCGCGGTTCTGGCCCTGGGTGTGATCCCCCCGCCCTGCGGGTGAATTCCCGTTGCGCTGCGGCGGCTTTGCGCGACAGTACCCGCGATGTTGTCCCACGTGGACGCAAGGAACCGGCCGGCCATGGTGGACGTCGGCGCCAAGCGGGTGACCCGGCGCACGGCGCACGCGACGGCGGTCCTGACGCTGCCGCCCGAGCTGGCCGCCCAACTGGCGCACGGGGAACTCGTGACGAAGAAAGGCCCGGTGTTTGCGACGGCCATCGTGGCGGGGGTGATGGGCGCCAAGCGTACGAGCGAGCTGATCCCGCTGTGTCATCCGCTGCCGGTGGAGGACTGCCAGGTCGAGATCGAGCCGGCCGCGGACGGTCGCGAGGTCATCGTGCACTGCCGGGTGCGGACGCACGCCCGGACCGGAGTGGAGATGGAGGCGCTGACCGGCGCGAGCGTGGCCGCCCTCACCATCTATGACATGACCAAGGCGGTGTCGCCCGGCATCGTGATCCGCGAGGTCAGGCTCCGCGAGAAGACGGGCGGGAAGAAAGCCTACCGGGCGGTCCCATGAGCACGCCGGCGCCAAGCCGTTTCGGGACCGGCCGAACCACGGGAAAGGCATTGTCGCGATGAAGCACGTGCAGGTGCAGTATTTCGCGATGTTGCGCGAGCAGGCGCGCTGCAGCGAGGAGACGGTGGCGACGGCCGCCGCGAGCCCGGCGGCCCTGTACGAGGAACTGCGGCGCCGGCACGGATTCTCCCTCGCGGGCGCCCAGGTGAGGGTGGCGATCGACGACCGTTTCGCCGCGTGGGACGCACCGCTGGCGGACGGCGTCCGCGTGGCATTCGTCCCGCCGTTCGCGGGCGGTTAGGCCCGGCACGACGCCATGTTCCGCATTTCGCCCACACCCATCGACCCGGACGCCCTCCGACGCGAGCTGCCCGCCCCCGGCGCCGGCGGATTCGTCACCTTCGAGGGCCGCGTGCGCAGCCGCAACGAGGACCGGGAGGTCCGCGCGCTCGAATACGAAGCCTATGGCGGCCTGGCGGAGAAGGAGGGGGCGCTCATCATGGCCGAGGCGCGCGAACGGTTTGGCCTCGGCGCGGCGCTGTGCGTGCACCGCGTGGGGCACCTCCAGGCCGGCGAGATCGCCGTGTGGGTCGGCGTGGCGGCCGCGCATCGCGGCAGCGCCTTCGACGCGTGCCGTTTCATCGTCGACGAGTTGAAGCGGCGCGTTCCGATCTGGAAGAAGGAGCACTATGCCGATGGCGCCGCGGGGTGGATCGTGCCGTCCGCCTGACCGGCGCTTGTCCGCATCCGGCGGCCCATCGCGGAGCGAGGCCGGACGCAGGCGGGCCGGCCGCGGGCGGGCGCACAATCGGCTCGTGTTTGGAGGTCAGCCCGCTAGCCTGCCGCGTCATGCTGAGCTTTGCCGTCAGTCTGGTGGAGAAGCTGCATCGGGTCCCTCGCGAGAATCTGATCAATCTCGGGCTGGGCCTGCTGGTTCTGGTGGTGGTGGTCACCCTCATCAAGGTCGCCTCCCGCATCAACAGGTTCCTGTTGTTTGCGATCATTCTGGTGACGGTGATGGTCGTGGGGCTCACCTGGGTTTATGAGCGCAATGAGCCCAAGTTCATGAGCCCGTTGATCGACGCCATCGCCCCCTTCTTCCCCCAGCGGCCGAAATACTGACGACAGGGCATCCCGCGCGCAGGAGCGACCCCGGCGCGCGTCGGATCGGGAAATCCCAGGGGGCGCTTGAACCAACCGGAGACCCAAGGTCTGTTTGCCTATGTCCAACAAACTCTCTGATGCCGGCCTGATCGGCCTGGCGGTGATGGGGCAGAACCTCGCCCTCAACATCGCCGATCACGGCTTCCAAATCTCGGTCTACAACCGGACCACTGAGAAGATGACCCGGTTCGTTGCCGACAACCCAAACACGCCCGGCGGCCTCGTCGGAACCGCCACCTTGGAGGAATTCGTCCAGTCGCTGGCCAAGCCGCGGCGGATCGTCATCCTGGTGCAGGCCGGTGCCGCGACCGATGCGGTGATCGACAGCCTCGTGCCGCTGCTGGCACCGGGGGATATCATTGTCGACGGCGGCAACGCAAAGTGGACGGACACCATCTGCCGCGAGAAGGCGCTCCGCGAGAAGGGGCTGCGGTTCATCGGCTCCGGCGTGTCCGGGGGCGAGGTCGGCGCGAGATTCGGTCCTTCGCTGATGCCCGGCGGCGACCCAACGGCGTATCGGGAGCTGGAGCCCATCTGGAATGCCATCGCAGCCAAGGTGGATGCCAAGACCGGCCGCCCGCTGGATGGGGCGGAACCAGGCCGGCCGGTCTCTGGCGGCGTGCCCTGCGCCACGTACATCGGGCCGAACGGGGCCGGCCATTACGTCAAGATGGTCCACAATGGCATCGAATACGGGGACATGCAGATGATCTGCGAGGCCTATGACCTCCTGCGCAGGCTCCTCGGACTTGGCGCCACTGAGATTGCCGCCGTGTTCGCCGACTGGAAGAAAGGCACGCTCGACTCCTATCTGGTGGAAATCACGGCCGACATCCTCGGCCAGAAGGATCCCGTCACCAAGAGAAAGGCCCTGGTCGACGTCGTTCTCGACGCCGCGGGGCAAAAGGGCACCGGCAAGTGGACCAGCGTCAACGCGCTCGACATGGGGGTCCCGGCTCCGACCGTGGCCGAGGCTGTCTTCGCCCGCTGCCTTTCCGCAGTGAAGGAGGAGCGCGTGGCCGCCTCCCGCATCCTCAAGGGGCCGCCCAGGAAGAAAATCGCCGGCTCGAAAAAAGCCCTGATCCAGGCGATCCATGACGCGCTTTATTGCTCGAAGATCTGTTCCTACGCGCAGGGCTTCCAGCTCATGCGGGAAGCGCAGCGCGAGTATGGATGGCAGCTCAACTTCGGCGCCATCGCCCAGATCTGGCGCGGCGGGTGCATCATCCGGGCCGCATTTCTGCAGAAGATAACCGAGGCCTTTGGCCGCGACCCCGGCCTGGCCAACCTGCTGCTTGACCCGTATTTCAACCGGACGGTGAAAGGAGCGCAGCAAAACTGGCGGCGGGTCGTGGCCCTGGGCGCCCAGCAGGGCGTCCCGACGCCGACGTTCAGCTCGGCGCTCGCGTACTACGACGGCTATCGGGCCGCTCGCCTCCCGGCCAACCTCCTGCAGGCCCAACGCGACTATTTCGGCGCCCACACTTACGAGCGCGTCGACCAACCCCGGGGCCGATTCTTCCACCTCGACTGGCCCGAGAAGATCCGCCCGCAGATCGCGACCAACTGACGCAAGCTGCATCAGGCAAAGCCGCCGGGCCTGCCCGGCGGCTACCCAGATTTTTCCCGCCATCAAAGGCGAGATCGTCGGACGGAAGTGTGGCCACATGAGTCCAAATTCGGCAAAAATTAGTATTTGACCGTTCAGTTGATGTGCTAATATTTGGCCAATTTGGATAATCGGTCAGAACCAGCTCCGCCGACGATTGCCGACGTGATTCCCCAGCAATGGGCTGCATTGCTTGAAGCTTATGAGCAGCTTGGCCCTTTGGATCCCTATCTTCACTGGGACGACTTGGGGCAGCAGGTTGCGCCGGCCGGGGTCAGCCACGAGGTATGGTGGGCGGCGCTGAAGCTCGCGCGGTCACCACGGATGCAGCGCCTGCCGCTTGCCGACGGGCGGGGGCGGTCGTTCACGTTCTGTGTTCCGGATTCATTGTTGGCTTCGCTGCACCACGTCGACCTGAAGCGCGATGCCCCGGGGATTGAGTCCGGCCTCCTGCGGCCGCTGGCCGCGAAGGCGCTGGTGCGCGAGGCGATCGCTTCGGCCCGGCTGGCTGGCGCCGATACCCCGGATGGACGCGCGGAGGAGCTGCTGCGCGCGGGCCGCAGGCCGCAGGACGATGGCGAGCGGATGATCGCGAATCTTCACCAGGTCATGCAACGGGCCGATGCCTGGCACGGACGAAACCTCGATCGCGACATGATCGTGGAGCTTCACCGCGTCATGCTGGACGGGCTGCCGGCTCCGCCGGGCGCGGCCGGGCGGCTCCGACGCGACGGCGAAGCTGCGGACCGGGTCGGCGCCGACGGAACGGTGCGGCACATTTCCCCGCCGGCCGGGGAGTTGGCGGATCGCCTGGGACTGATGTGCGCGTTTGCCAACGGCCGGAGCCCGGGGAGCTTCATCCACCCGTTCGTGCGGGCGGCGGTTCTTCATTTCTGGGTGGCCCACGACCGTCCGTTCGTCGACGGCAACGGCCGGATGGCCCGGACCCTGTTGCGGTGGGCCATGCTGCACCAGGGCTACTCGGGCTTCGGCCTGCTGGCGGTGTCCGCGGCGCTGGCCCGGGCGCCCGACCGCTACGCGGAGTCCTTTGCCCGGGCCGAAAACGACGACAACGATCTCACCCACTTCATCCTCCGCCAGGCCGAGGCCATGGATGCCGCGGAACGCGCGCTGCTCGACGACGTGCGTCGCACGGCGGAGGAGCTGCGCCAGGCCGGGCGGAAAGTGCGGGCATTTGCCGAGCTCAATCCCCGGCAGCAGGCGCTGGCGGCGCACGCGCTCCGGCGGCCGGAGGAGATCTACGTCATCGCGGGCCATCAGCGCAGCCACGGGGTGACACACCAGACCGCACGGGACGATCTTTTCGGGCTGGTCCGGCGCGGTCTGCTCTCGGTGAGCCGGGAAGGCCGGACCTACCGCTTTCGCGCCGCTGGCGCGCTCATTGATTGAAGGGCAGCTGCGTCTCGCTCCGCATCCACGCGTCCTGCAGCATCGCCTCCTGTCGGAGGCGCGCGACGCGACATTTTTCGGCGCGCCAGATGCCCTCGAGGCGGGCGTAGTCCTCATCCCGGGTGCCGGTGACGATGCAGTAGTCCTGCTGCGTCCATTGCTCGATCTCGTAGACTGCGGTCTTCATGCGCCGCTCGATCTGCGCGGTCGTTTCCTTGCCGCGGCCGATCAGCCGGTCATGGATCGTCTTCATGTCGGGCGGCATGATGAAGATCGACACGAGGCGGCCGCGCATGGCCGACTCGCTCTCGAGCGTCTTGCGGAACGCGCGTGCGCCCTGCACGTCGACATTGATGACCAGGTCGATGTGATGGGCGAGCCTGTTGAACACGGCGCTCCGTTTCGTGCCGTAACGGGAGGAATGGACCTGAGCCCATTCCAGAAACTCATCATCGGCGAGGGCGGCGTCGAACTCGGCGTCGGTCAGGAAGTGATAATCCACGCCGGGGCGCTCGTTCTCGCGCGGAGCGCGCGTGGTGCAGGTGACGATCCGCTGGACCTCGGGATGCTCGGCGACAAGCCGCTGGCAGAGGGTCGTCTTGCCGGTGCCGGTGGGCCCGGCGATCAGCAGCAGCAGACCGCGGATTTCCTTGGGCGGCGGGTTCATGGACGGGGTCCCGTCAATGCGTCAACGCCATCACGTTGAGCAGAATTCCGTAAAGGAGCAATCCCGCACCGAAACCGCGCGCCCGCGCGGGAACCGCCAGCAGCCACTGCAGGAAATCCCGCAGGCGGTACGGGACCACGGCGAGGTAAAGGGCCACCCCGACGGCCACGTAGGCCAGCACGTTCAGCGGATAGACCTGCGGCCGAAAATCCATGAAGCTGGCGGCGAGCACCGGCGTCGCCACCAGCAGGATGAGGATGCTCAACCCTCGCACGGCGAGAAAATCGGGCACGTATTTGACCGACAGGATGCCCAGGGCGGCGAAAGCGATGACCCAGGGCACGTTCGAGCCTCCGATGATGCGGTCGGCGTCGCCCATGTTGGCAACGCGCACGAGAAACCACAGGAGACCTCCGCCGAAGAACACCAGGGTCGCCACCGGCGACCGGGGCAGCGCCCGGAGGATCGCGATCATCGCCGGGCGGTGCAGCAGGAACAGCACCCCGAGGACGATCAGGACCAGGCCGGTCAGCAGCGTGACGAGGAAAAGGGACATGGGGGCAAGATCGTTGATCTTTCTCTTACTCTTTCTCTTCAATCTCAATTTGTCAGGTTCCTGCCACAGCACCCTCCCGCATCCTGTTCGAGAAATGGGCGATTAGTCCTGCCGTCATGGCGACAATTTCCAGGAGCATGGTCTTTCCCGTTGCGGCCTCGGCTTGGCCGACTCGTCTATTGACCAGCAAAACGTCGAGACAAGCGGCGCATTCGACGCCGGAACCGCGGGCGATGTCGAAGAAGCGGCAACGATCGGCATGAGAGCGCTTGCCGTTTCCCTCGGCGCGGTTGAGGACAACACTCGTCGAAGCCTGATCGAGCTGGTCCTTGGCGGCGATCTTTGACGGCAACCGTTCCAGAATCGGATCAACCCATCCCACGAAACGGAGGGCATCTCGATAGACCTTGAGCTTTTCGTGGTCGAAGACGGCGTGCATGGGGTATTACAGAATAGAGAAAGATTTAAGAGAAAGAGAAAGATCCAAGAGTTGGCGCGATTCAATCCCCTATTCTCATCCTTCCGTCTCTCCGTAGAGCACGCTGGCGGAGGCCCGGACGATGCGGATGGGCACGAGCTCGCCGATCAGCCGCTCTGAGCCGGCGAAGTGGACCGTGCGGTTGCCGCGCGTGCGCCCCGTGTAGCGCAGCCCCTTGCGGTCGGGCCCCTCGACGAGGACTTCCTGCGTCGTGCCGATCAGCGCCTGGTTGCGCCGGAGGGAGTTCGCCTCGAGCAGGCGCAGGAGCACCTGGTTGCGGTGCTCCTTGATCTCCTCGGGCACCTGGCCGGGCAGGGTCGCCGCGGGCGTGCCCGTGCGGATCGAATACTTGAAGATGTAGGCCATGTCGTAGTCCACGGCCGCGAACGCGGCGCACGTCTCCGCGAAATCGTCCTCCGTCTCGCCTGGGAAGCCCACGATGATGTCCGTCGAGAAGACCATGGCGGGGCGCACGGCCCGCAGCGCGGCCACGATCTCCAGGTACCGCGCGCGGCTGTAGGGCCGGTTCATGGCGCGCAGGATCCGGTCGCTGCCCGACTGCAGCGGCAGATGGACGTACTCGCAAAGCTTGGGCAGCCGCCCGTAGGCTGCCACCAGGTCCTCCTTGAACCCGCGGGGGTGCGGGGAGGTGAAGCGGATGCGCGCGATCCCGTCGATCTCCTGGATGCGCTCCAGCAGGCGCACGAAGGGCGAAACGCCGCCGGCGTCCGGCCGGGGCGGGCCCGCCGGCCGGCGGCCGTAGCTGGTGACGATCTGGCCGAGCAGCGTGATCTCGCGCACGCCCCTCTCCGCCAGTTCGCGGCACTCGGCGACGATTGCCTCCGGCGGACGCGAGCGCTCGTCGCCCCGGACCTTCGGCACGATGCAGAAGGTGCAGTTCATGTCGCAGCCCTGCTGGATCGAAACGAAGGCGGTCACCGGCCGATCCGGCAGGACGTGATCGCGGATGGTGTTCTGCGCGTCCGGTTCCTCGCCGACGTCGACGATCGTGTCGCTCACGGGCAGGCCGGCGTCCCGCACCGCGCGGAGGTTGTCCAGGTAGTCCGGCACGTGGTGGAACTTCTGCGTGCCGACGATGAGATCGACGTCGGGCAACTGGTCGAGGAGGGAGGCGCCGCGGTTCTGGGCCATGCAGCCGAGGATGCCGAGGACGAAGCGCGGCTCGTGCCGCTTGCGCCCGGCCAGGCGGCCCGCCTTGCCGATGGCCTTCTGCTCGGCGAGGTCGCGCACGCTACAGGTATTGATCAGCAGGATGTCGCACTGGGCCTCGTCCGCCACCAGGCGGTAGCCCCGGGCGCGCAGCATCGCCGCGACCGCCTCGCTGTCGCGCTCGTTCATCTGGCAACCGTAGGTTTTGATGCAGACGCGGTTCACTGCCGGGCCCCGCCGCCGGATCGGCGCCGGGGAACGCAGCTACGTAACCGTCGTTCCCGCCGGGTCAATTGGTAAACGCCGGCCGACCCCGGCGGCGGCAGTGGCGTTTCCGGCAACCGGCGCCGCGGTGCCGGGCGCCTGGTCCCGAGGGGGCCGGCCGCTTCCCGGGGCGGACGGCGGGGTGGACGGAGGCGCGAGTTTTTGTTTCGCGTGCGGGGCGCGGGTGATTTTCCTTGTGGCCCCATGGGATCTTCCGACCCGTTCTTCCCGTCCGAACCCGCCGGCCTTCCTCCGGAGGCGGCCGCCGCACCGGCGGCTCCGGAAGCCCGGCCGGAACCCGCACCCGCCGGACCGCCGGCCCAGCCCCCGGCAACGGCCGAGCCGTCCGGGGTCCCTGTGCCCGCGGCGATGGGAGCGGGCGTCCTGGCCCGGCTCAAACAGGCGCGGGAGGAATTGGGGTTGAAGAACGTGGCCGGCGCGATGGCCATCTATGAGGAGGTGCTCGCCCAGGCCCCTGATCGCGCGGATGTGCTGGCGACCGCTTCCGGCGACCTGGGGGTGACCGGCCATGCCAGCCAGATCATCGAGCTGATCGCGGCGCGCTACGATGCCCAGCGGCACGGGCCGGCTGCCGGCATCAACCTGCTCCAGGCCTATCTGGCGGTGAGGGAACCGGAGTCCGCGCAACACGTGCTCGACCTTCTCTTCGGCCTGAATCGGCCGGAGCTGCAGGAGCGGCTGCTCGGCTTTTCGAACGTCATCGCCGACATGATGCTCCTGGCCGACGAACCGGCGCCGCCGGCGGAACCGGGCGGCGCGGGCGGCCCGGTCCGGATCGAGCTGGTGAGCATCAGCAAGCCGATCTGGTACTACGGGTTGGAGAGCATACCGGGCCTGCTGCCGGCCAAGGAGGGCCGCCTGCGGCGGGTCGCCTTCGGCCAGCTCGCCGTGCTCGGGCTCAAGGATCCGGCTGCGTACCAGGCGCAGCCCGAGGACGAACTGGGCCGCCTCTCCCGCGGAATTCCGCTGTGGCTCGCGGAGATGCTGGGTTTCAGCGCGAACTACGCCACGATCGCCACCGTCGCCACGCTGCGACGGGAGTGCTACGGTCATTTCGGCGCCGAATGGGCCCCCGAGCACATCCGGCAGCTCATCGATTCGTCCGAGGGCGCCATCGACTATGTAATCACCGGCGCGCTGCGCCAGCAGCACGGCGACTACGAAGTGATCCTGCGCCTCTGGGAGGTGAAGAAATTCCGCGAACGCAAGTCGTTCACGGCGCGGTGGACGCCGGCGACCGCCGATCAGGCGCTCGGCCAGCTCCAGAGCCAGCTGCGAACGTTCATGGAGTTCACGCCCTACCCCGCGGGCCGGGGCCTGGTGTACGCGCCGCCGAAGGAACTGCGCGACTATGTCGAGGCTCTCGCCGCGGATCTCACCTTCTTCCTCGGCGAGAAAAAGGTCCTGCCGGCGCCGCAGCTGGTGCTGCCGGAGCCGCTGGCGGAGCGCGTCGCCGCGCTGGCGGGCGGGTCGGAATTCGGCTCGCTGCTTGCCCTCGGCCTGCTGGCCCGCGCCCGCCGGGCCGGCATCGCCGCCGTGCCGGATCCTGTCGCGCTGGCCGACACCCCCGTCGTCGCCAGCTGCCGGGAGGTCTGGGGGCATTGAGGCCAGCCGGCGCCGCCGGGTGCCCGCGCGCCCCCGGCCGCCCGGACGCACGCACCACACCATGTCCCGCCTGCCCGTCGACGACCTGCGCATCCGCGCGACCCGCCCGCTCGTGTCCCCCGCCGCGCTGGCCGCGGAGCTGCCGCTCGACGACGCGGGCGCCGGCTTCGTCGTCCAAAGCCGCCGCGCCGTGGAGGACATCATCCTGGGCCGCGATGACCGGCTCCTGGCGGTGGTCGGCCCCTGCTCGATCCACGATCCGGCCGCGGCGCGCGACTATGCCGGACGCCTGCAGCGCGCGGCCGCGGCCCACGCCGGCGAGCTGTTCGTGGTCATGCGCGTCTATTTCGAGAAGCCGCGCACGGTCGTGGGCTGGAAGGGCCTCATCAACGACCCGGGCCTCGACGACAGCTTTCAGATCAACCAGGGGCTCCGGCTGGCGCGGTCGCTGATGTCCGATCTCGCCGCCCTGCGGCTGCCGGTCGGCACCGAGTTCCTCGACACGACCCTCGGGCAATACTACGCGGACCTCGTCAGCTGGGCCGGGATCGGAGCGCGCACCGTGGAGAGCCAGGTCCATCGCGAGCTGGCGTCCGGGCTGTCCATGCCGGTGGGCTTCAAGAACCGGACCGACGGCGACATCCAGACCGCGGTCGACGCCATCCGCGCGGCGCGACATCCCCACTGGTTTCCGTCGCTCACCAAGGACGGGGCGCCGGCCGTGCTGGGCACGACGGGCAACGAGTGCGGCCATCTGGTCCTGCGCGGAGGGCTGCGCGGTCCCAACTTCGCGACGGCGGACGTGCGCGCCGCGGTCGATCTGCTCCGGGCGGCCGGCTTGCCGCCGCGCCTCATGGTCGACTGCAGCCATGGCAACAGCGGCAAGGACCCCGCGCGCCAGCCGGCGGTCGCGGCCGACCTCGCCTCCCGGATCGCCGCGGGCGACCGCACGATCTGCGGGGTGATGATCGAAAGCAATCTGGTCGCGGGAGCGCAGGATTACCGCGCGCAGCCGCTCGTCTACGGTCGCAGCGTGACCGATCCATGCCTGTCATTCGACGACACGGTGCCGGTGCTCGCGGACCTGGCCGGAGCCGTGCGCGCCCGCCGAGGCCGGCCATGACCTCCGCGGCCGATCTGGTGGCCCATTTGCGGACGCTGGGCAGTCCGCGCGACGCCGCCGGCCAGCGCCGCTTCGGCATCGCGCCCCGGGGAGAGCTGCTCGGCATCCGGGCGCCGGTCCTGCGGGCGATCGCCCGGCAGCACCGCCGCGATCACGACCTGGCGCTCGCGCTGTGGGCGACCGCGGTGCACGAGGCGCGCATCATCGCCACGCTGGCCGACGATCCCCGCCGCGTGACGCGCAGCCAGATGGAGCAGTGGGCGCGCGAGTGCGACAACTGGGCCGCCACGGACGCCTGCTGCTGCGTCCTGTTCGACCGCACGCCCTTTGCCATCGAGAAGGCGCACGCCTGGAGCCGGCGGCGCTCGGAATTCGTGAAGCGTTGCGGTTTCGTGCTCATGGCGGGACTGGCTGTCCACCGCAAAGAGCTCCCGGACGAGGTGTTCCTCGATTTTCTGCCGGTGATCCGGCGCGAGGCGACGGATGACCGCAATTTCGTCCGCAAGGCCGTCAACTGGGCGCTGCGGCAGATCGGCAAGCGCAATCTCCGGCTGCGCCGCGCCGCGATCGCGGCAGCGAAAGAGATCCGTCAGGTCGATTCGAAGTCCGCCCGGTGGATCGCTGCTGACGCGCTGCGGGAGCTGACCGGCAGAAGCTCCAAACGCCAGTAGCCAAACTCCAAAGGATTCAGCCAGCGATCGCTCCGTTCTGGTTCCTTTGGGATTTGGACCTTGGGATTTGGAGTTTACCGCACCGCGGTCGCCAGTTGCCCGCAGCCGGCGGCGATGTCGAGGCCGCGGCGCTGCCGCACCGTGCTGGGCAGGCCGTGGCCGGCGAGGATGTCCTGAAATTGCCGGGCGGCCGTGCGGTCCGCAGGCGTCCCGTCATAGCCTGCGGTCAGGTTGAGCGGAATAAGGTTCACCTGGGCGGGCAGGCTGCGCAGCAGCCGCCCCAGCGCGTGGGCCTGGGCCGGGGTGTCGTTGCGACCGGCGATCAGCGCCCACTCGAAAAAGACGCGGCGCTGACGTTTTTCGGCGTAGTAGCGGCAGGCGTCGATCAGGGCGTCGAGCGGCCAGCGCGCCGCCACCGGCACGAGGGCGGCGCGTTCCGCCTGCGTGGCGGCGTGCAGGCTGACCGCAAGCTGCACCGGGCGCGCCTCGTCGGCCAGGCGCACGATGCCGGGAATGACACCCACCGTGCTCAGGGTGATCTGCCGGGCCCCGATGGCCGGACCATTGGGGTCGCGCAGGATGTCCACGGCCCGCATGACGGCATCGTAGTTGTGCAGCGGCTCGCCCATGCCCATGAGGACGACGTTGCGGAGGCGGTGGTCGGCCGGTCGTCGCAGCAACCGCGCCGCGAGGACCACCTGCGCCACGATTTCGCCGGCGGCGAGATGGCGGGTGAAACCCATCTGGCCGGTGGCGCAGAACACGCAGCCCATCGCGCAGCCCACCTGGCTGCTGATGCAGGCCGTCATGCGTCCGGTGAAACGCATCAGCACCAGCTCGATGCGCCGGCCGTCGGCAAGGGCGAGAAGAAACTTGCGCGTGAAGCCGTCGGCGCTGCGCGTCTCGTGCGCCAGAACCGGCAGGACCGGCGCGAGCTCCGCGGCAAGCCGCGACCGCAGCCGCGCGGGCAGTCCGGCCACGCGCTCGAAATCCGCCGCGCCGCCGAGGTACACCGCGCTCCACACCCGGTCTGCGTGCACCGGCTTGAAACCCCACGACGCGATCAGGGCGGCGAGTTCCGCGCGGGTGAAATCAAAAAAACTGTGCGGCGGGCCGGCCATGGTCGGACGGGGAAGCGTGCGGCGAACGCGCGCCGCTTCAAGCCCGGAGACCGCGGCGGCCCCGGTCAGTCGTCCTGCTTGCTCTCGTAGATGTGGACGCTGCGGGCGTCGTCGGCCCAGGCCGGGAGGCCCTCCGGGCGGCCGATCTGCAGACTGACGATCTGATGGCGGACACCGGCCTCCCGGGCATGCTGCATGAGGGTGTGGAGGCCGGCATAGGCGATGGTTTCGGGCGTGACGTTCATTTCCCGGGCGAGCCGGTCGATCGGGGCGTACTCCTCGGGGTCGAGGTGGATCTTGATGGTGGATTGCATGCGGATTTCCCGGGTTGGGGCGCGGCATGGGCGGCCGCGCGGGGTGGCGGTTTCGGGTGCCGGTCAGGGCGGGGGCGGGTCGGCGGG
>CAZKDK010000010.1:19939-26281 GCA_964551145.1 uncultured Opitutaceae bacterium
TTTTTTTGGTTTTTTGCTGGTGTTTTCGCGGGGGGGGGGGGGGTTGGGGGGGCGGGGGGGGGGGGGTTTTTTGGGGGCGGTTTTGGGGGGGGGGGGGGGGGGGGGGGCCGGGGGGGGGTGGCGGAGTCTCCGTCTCCTTCTCTTTCAGGCGTTCAAGCTCGAGCGGATGGTCCTCGCGCATCTCGTGCTCGGAGATGCGGCCGGTGAGCCAGGCGAGGTTCATCGGGTAGACGTCGGGATTGAAGATCACGAAATAGAGGTGCCAGACGAGAATCGCCAGGGTGGCGAGCACGGCCTCGTAGAAATGGACGGTGCGGGCGATGTCGAAGCCGAGCTTGGTGAGCAGCCCCATCGACGTGTTCTCGAACCAGAGGATCACGCCGGTCGCGCCCATGAGCAGGGAGCCCCAGATCAGGGCCCAGTATTCGGCCTTCTCGATGTAGCTGAACCGGCCGAACCGCGGCTTGGCCGGCGCCAGTCCCAGGTTGTAGCGCAGCACCTTCCAGGGGTCGGTGAGATCGCGCCAGGCGGGGAGAAGATCGCGGAACAGGCGCCGGCCCGCCGGCGAAAACAGGAGGTAGCCGGTGTGCCAGAGGCCGGCGGCCAGCAGCACGACGCCGCCCACGCGGTGGAGGATGCTCCGGGCGGCAAAGGCGCCGCTGCTGAGGTCGCGGATGAACTCAACCCACCGGGCCTCGGGATAGCGCAGCATGAAGCCGGTGACCACGAGGAGGATGAAGCTCAGCGCCAGCGCAGCATGCTGCAGGCGTTCGTGCGCCGTCATGCGCAGGTAGAGGCGGTGCGGGGGCGGTTCCGGGGGGATCTCGCCCTTTTGCAGGGCGAGCTTGCGCAGAAGCTTGTGCACGAAATCGGCGAGGTTGTGCAGGGTCATGCCGCCGATCACGAGGACGATCAGCAAGACGTAGATGCTGCCGATCCAGTACAGCACCGGGCTGCCGGCGCGCTGGTCGGGGCTGGTATGCACCCGGCCGATCGTGAACCGCCGGTTGGACCCGGGATGGCACTGGCCGCAGGTCGCGACGAGGTTGGCCCGGTTGACGGTCGAAGTCGGATCGGACGGCGCCTTGATCGCGTGTGTGCTGTGGCAGCTCGAGCAGTTCACGACCTTCGCCGCGCCGCCGCGGTCGGCCAGCCCGTGATAGCTGTCCGCGAAGGTCTGGAACGAGTCGGCCGCCAGACCGTACTTCCGGGTCAGGCGCGGCGAGGCGTGGCACGAGGCGCAGACCTCCTGGGCGACGTTGCGCGCGAACACCGGGGACGCCGGGTCGGTGTGCCCGAGGATCGCGTGTTCGCCATGGCAGTCGGTGCAGACGGGCGAGTCGAGATTGCCGTTGCTCCGGGCGACCGCGTGGACGCTGACGTTGTATTCGGCCGTCTGGGTGCGATGGCAGGGCGCGCAGGTCTGGGGCTGGCGGGCCTTGCTCACCCGCGATCCGGCCACGCTGGCTTGGTTCATCTCGTGGCTGCCGTGGCAGTCCACGCAATTGGCCGCCCCGGCCGCGCCGCGCCGAAGCGCCGCGCCGTGCACGCTCTGCTCGAACGAAGACACGAACTTCGTGCCCAGCATCGTGCGGCCGCTGACGGCCTCCCGTTGCAGATGGCACGATTCGCACAGGGAGATCTGGACGAGCTTGAGCTCGAGCGGGGCCGTGCCCGGTCCGGTCCGGGCGACCGGCTGACGATGGCAATCGAGGCAGGCGGGCGCCTCGGTCGAGCCGGCCGCCAGAGCACGGCCGTGGGCCGAGCCGGCGAACTGCCCCTGCGCGGTCTGGTGGCACCGGCCGCAGGCGGCGGCCTGGCGGGTCCGGGCGAAGGGAGCCTCGGGCGATTTGACCGTGACGATGGCGTGGGTGCCGTGGCACCCGGCGCAGGCGGTGTCGTCACCCGCCGGCGCGGCGCGGCCCGCCAGGCGCGGATGGAAGGAGTGCTTGCGGCCCGCATCCTCGTGGCAGGAAGCGCAATCGACGGGGACCACCGGCCGCCGGTGCGGGATGGCCTCGGGGTCGAACCCCTCGTGGCAGTCGATGCAGTCCAGCGCCCGGTGGACAGATTGATCCGAGGCCGCCCGGTCGACGTAGAGCGACACGACCCGTCCCGCCCGTTTCATCGTGAGCGTGCGGTCCTCGTGGCATTCCAGGCAGGCGGCGCTGGACGGCGCGGCGGGCGCCGGCGCCCCGGCGCCGCGCAGGCTGGCAGCCAGGATCCCGCCGGCCGCGATCAGGCCGAGCCGCAGGCCCCGCCGGATGCAGCGGAGAATCTGCGGCCGGAGCAATGGGGTCGGGCCGGGAGCCATGGTGGGGATGGACTGACCCGGGATCGTACCGCGCACCGCGCGGGCGGACACCGCATGCTTTGACCGATGATGGGCGTTTCTTGCGATATCCCTGCGAAAACAAATTATGACTAGTATCCGTCAACCGATGCGGTGTGGGCCGCCGGTGCCGGCGCTATGCTGCCGGCCTACCCTGCATGGCACCGACGAGCCCGGGCGCGATGGCGCATCTTCGTTTTGGCCGCAGGCTGCCGGCCCTCTGCCTGGCGGCCGCGCTGCTGGCCGGGAGCGCGGCGCGGGCGGCCGCGCCGGCAGTTGCTGCACCCGCGATCATTCCGAACAGCGAATGCCTGGACTGCCATGAGGCGGAGCCGCTGCCGAAGGAAAAGGGCGGGCCGGAGAAGTTCACCGGCGTGCGCCCGGCGGCGTTTGCAAAGTCGGTGCACGGGAGGCTCAACTGCGTCGACTGCCACGCGGGGATCAAGGAGACGCCCCACCCGGCGAAGCTGCCGCCGCCGCAGTGCGCGACCTGCCACGCGGACGAGGCCAGGGCCTACGCGGCGAGCATCCACGGGATGAGCCACAGCCTGGGCGCGTCGGGCGCCGCGACGTGCGCGAGCTGCCATGGCACGCACGAGATGCCGCCGGTGAAGCAGCTCGATTCGCCGGTGTCCAAGTTCAATCTGCCGCAGACCTGCGGCGCGTGCCACGACAACCCGGGCCTAACGACCGAGTACCGCATCCGCTTCCCGGAGGTCGCAGGCCAGTTCCGCGACAGCATCCACGGGAGGGCGCTGGCGCAGATGGGCTTGGTGGTGGCACCGTCCTGCAACGACTGCCACGGCGTGCACGACATCAAGCGGAGCATCGACCGCGATTCGCGCACCTCTCACGCCAATGTCGCGAAGACCTGCGGCGCCTGTCACGTCGGGATCGAGAAACTCTACAACCAGAGCGTCCACGGCCAGTTGCTGGTGAAGGGGGACCCGCGGGGGCCGGTTTGCACCGACTGCCACACGGCGCACCAGATCGAGGCGCCTTCAGGGGCGAACTTCAAGGCGGTGAGCGACCAGCGGTGCGGGCGGTGCCACAAGGACCGGCTCGCGCACTACAACGAAACCTATCACGGCAAGGCCATGGCGCTGGGGCGCCCCAACGTCGCGTCCGCCGTCGCCGCCTGCTACGACTGCCACGGACACCACGACGTGTTCCCGGTCAGCGATCCGCGCTCGCGCCTGTCGAAGGGCCGCATCCTCGAGACCTGCCGCCAGTGCCACGCCGGCGTCGGGCCGAAATTCACCGCGTACCAGCCGCACGCCAACCCGCTCGACGGGGCCAACTATCCGCTGCTCCACAAGGTGTTCCTGTTCATGACGTCGTTGCTGATCGGCGTGTTCGCCGTTTTCGGCGTGCATACGCTCTTCTGGCTTTTCCGTTCGATCTACCTTTTCCTGCACGACTCGAAGGCGTTCAACGAAGCGAAGGGACAGGCCCACGCCGACACCGAGTACTACACCCGTTTCACGCCGTTCGAACGCTTCCTGCACCTCCTGGTCGTGACGAGTTTCCTCCTGCTCGTCATCACCGGCATGCCGCTGAAATTCTACTACACGGCCTGGGCCCGGACCATCTTCAGCCTGCTCGGCGGCGCCGAGGTGGCCCGCTCACTCCACCATTTCGGCGCGCTGATAACGTTTGCCTACTTTGGCCTACACCTAGCCGCCCTCGCCGGATCCCTGTGGCGCCGACGGCGGTCGCTGCGGGATCCGGCGACCGGCCGGGTCGCGCTGAGCCGGGCCTGGGCCGCGGTGTTCGGGCCGGACTCGATGGTGCCCTCGTTCCAGGACTGGCGCGATTTCGTCGCCCACCAAAAATGGTTCTTCGGCAAGGGCCCGCGCCCGCAATTCGACCGCTGGACCTACTGGGAGCGCTTCGACTACTTCGCCGTGTTCTGGGGCATCTTCGCGATCGGCGTGTCGGGCCTGATCATGTGGTTCCCGAAGTTCTTCACGCTCTTCCTGCCGGGCTGGGCCATCAACATCGCGTTGCTGGTGCACTCCGACGAAGCGCTGCTCGCCGCCGGTTTCATCTTCACCTTCCATTTCTTCAACACGCATTTCCGCATCGAGAAATTCCCGATGGACACGGTGATCTTCTCGGGCCGCATCTCGAAGACGGAGATGCTGCACGAACGCCGCCGCTGGTACGACCGCCTGGTCGCCGCCGGCCGGCTCAAGGATTTCCTCGTGAAAGACGATTGGGAGGGCACGAAGAAGATCGCGCGCTCGTTCGGCTTCATGTTCTTCGGCCTCGGCCTCGTGCTCCTGGCGCTGATCGTGTACGCGATGGTCTCCCGCCTCTGGCACTGAGACTCCTCACCTTGATCGCAGCCGCCGCGCCCGGGCTCCGCCGCACAACCGCGGGGGTCGTTGTAGGCCCGACCGCTGGTCGGGCTCAGCAGTCAGCGTTTGCCGAAGAAAGCAGCCGCCAAAACAACGAGGCGGGGTTCGGCGACCCCGCCCTACATCGCCCACTGCCCGAGTCTGCCCCAGCCTCCTGAAGTCGGCTGCTACTTTCGGCGAGACTGGCTTCCTAAGCGGACGCTACGTCGGGAGCAGGCAAGGCATTTCTAGCCTATCCCGTTTATAAGCCCCGACGTCTTGTGACTTTCTTTGGATACGGGCGTCCTTCAGTCGTACGAGAAGAGTTTCACTTTCACCACGCGCGGGCCGATGGCGGAATCGAAGTTGTCCCAGCGCCAGAAGGGCAGTTGTACGGCGCTGCCCTGGTTGGTCTGGTCGCCGTTCAGGCGCCGACCGTTAACCCAAGTGCCGTTGATGAAGACCTGTTCCCAGATCTCGGCGAACCCAGCCTCACGTTTCGTCGCGGAGGAAAAGGTCACGGCCAGGCCATCACCCGCGATGAGGAACTCATCCGGTGCGGTGTTGATGATGAGTCCGTAAGCGCGGTCGTCCGGCGAAGCGGTGCTGTAGATGACGTGAGCCACGTACCCACCCAGAGCGATGTCGCAGTTGGACTGTGTCCCGGAGGTTTCCTTGACTCCCTCCAATTGCTGCGCAGCGCCTTTGGGCTCTTCGGTCTGCAGGATGCCTTCCATCCGGCCAGTCCCTTGGAACTGGAGGATCAGGGGGCTGAGGTCCGAAACGAGTTTGAGACTCGCCGCGATGGGACCGTCCACCGCCTGGCCCTCCAGGCCGAACGGCGCAAAGCAGATCGCATCGTGATGGGCGACCGCCCAGAATACATTGCGCGCGGCTTGGTGCAGCTCGATAGCTGAGGGCTTGTACCAGACGTCGGCGTGGGTCTCCGGAATGAAGAGCGGATTGTCGGGCCGGTGGTAGGTGGCAACAACCTCCTTGAAGTTGTTCGCGTACAGATCCGGCGCACAGATCGAAATCGCAGGCGCGGCGACTTTCCAGACATCGATGACCCGGTGGTTAGGGCCGCCGGAGGGAAACTTCCCGGGTTCGCCGCCCGCCAGCCATGCATTCACATAGAGGGGGAGATCGTAGGCTGCCTTTCCGGAGGCCGCGATGTCACCGATGTATGAGGCGTAACGCCACGCCATGAAAACCTCGTCGCCATCCTTTGTGGTGCCGAAGACTTCCGCCCAGGAGCCTCGCTCCTTGCGCCCGTTCCGTTGCCAGAGTGCCTCAAGATGCGGCGTCAGATGGCCTTGGTTCGCGATCAGATAGTCAATCAGTGCCTGGGGAACCTGGTCGGCAAATGCGCTGTTTGCTTCGGGGCTATGGTCACGTGATTCGAAAAGGCCCACCTCGTTCTCAACCTGGACCATGATCACCGTGTTTTCCTGCCCGTCGATCTCTCGCAGATGTTTCATCATGGCGGTGAAGGCGGCCTTGTCCGCGTCGCGCTACTGCCGCCCGAACGTGGAGAGTGCGGACATGGGGCGCCCATTCACATCCTGCGCGCGAGCGAAACGTACCGTATCCCGCCGCACCCAAGCCGGTGCATATTGGGACACGCCATTCTTCCAGCTGCCAAACCATAGCACGACAAGCTTTACG
>CAZKDK010000011.1:0-25999 GCA_964551145.1 uncultured Opitutaceae bacterium
AGGAGATTGGCGCACACCTGCGAGATCTTGAGCGGGTCGGCGACGACGTCGCCGACCGCCGGGTCGATTGTGACGGTGAGGGAGCGCTCGCCGGCCTGGGGACGCCCGCGCAGATCGTCCACCACATCGGTGATCAGGTCGCCGAGCCGGACCGGTTCGCGCTGCAGTCCGGGGGTGGCCGATTCGAGCCGGGAAAGGACCAGAAGATCCTCGAGGAGCGAGTTGAGCCGCTCCGTGTGGCGCTCGATGGTCTGGAGAAAGCGATCCCGGTCCTCGACCGGCATGGTGCGGTGGCCGTCGACGAGTGTTTCGATGCAACCCTTGATGATGCTGAGCGGCGTGCGCAGCTCATGGGAGACGTTGGCGACGAATTCCTTGCGGATACCCTCGAGCTCTCGCTGCCTCGTGATATCGTGCAGCACGAACAGGGCCCAGGATCCGGGGCCACCATCGAGCGGATTGACCAGGGCGGCCGTGACCTCGAGCCAGGTGGAACGCGTGCCGTCGACAAATTCGAGCTCGTGCTGCGGCTTGGCCCGGCCCGCACGCACGGCATCGACGTAATCGAGAAAAGCAACACTATGGAGGACGACTTCCAGCCGCTGGTTGATGATATCCCGCGCGCGGGGGAAAATGGTCTGGAGCGCCGGATTGGCCAGCAGGATGCGGTTGCCGGCGTCGACCATGAGCACGGCTTCCTGCAGACTGCCCAGCGTGGCCTCGAGCTGGGCGATCTGGCCGGACCTGTCCTGCTGGAGTTGCGCGACCTCGGCGATCATCGCGTTGACGGCGGCGCAGAGGCCGGGCCAGTCGGTGCCGGGACGGCTGCCGGCGGGAACCGGGCGTCTTGCCGTGATCGCCTGAGCGAGGCGCCGGACCGCCCGCCGCCGGGCCTGAATGAACACAAGGGCGAGGATCAGGCCGGCGCCAAGGGCGGCGATGATCAGGGGGAGCATGCTTCGGCCTTGCGTTCCGACATGCGGTAGCCCACCCCGCGGATCGTCTCGATCCGATCCGCCTCGCTTCCCAGCTTCTCGCGCAGGCGGCGGATGTGGGTATCGACGGTGCGCGTCTCGATCTCAGTCTCGTAGTTCCAGACGTTGATGAGGAGATGCTCCCGCGTCTGCACCCGGCCCCGGCGCTCCATCAGCAATCGGAGCAACTTGAATTCGGTCGCGGTCAGCTCAAGCGGCCGGTCGTGGACCGTCGCTTCGTGCCGGTCGATGTCCACGACAATCCGGCCGATTTGCAGGCGGCGGGTTTGTTCGGGGGCCCCGTCAGCCGCCCGGCGAAGGATGGATTGAACCCGCAACACCAATTCCTTCATACTAAACGGTTTACAAATATAGTCGTCGCAACCGACCTCGAAACCCGCGATGCGGTCGCTCTCCTCGGCTTTGGCAGTCAGGAAAACGATCGGCACGTTCTTGAGCTTGGGGTCCGCCCGCAGGATGCGACAGATCTGGGTGCCGTTGAGATCAGGCATCATGATGTCCAGAATCACCAGGTCCGGCAGCAGCGATCGAGCGACACCGATGCTGCTGCTGGCGTTCGTGACGGTCTCGACCTGGCAACCGATGGCCCGAAGATGGTAGGCGACGAGATCGGTGACGTCCGGCTCATCGTCGATGACAAGGATTTTGCGGGGCCGCTGCTCCGACATGGCGGGAAGAATATGAACTTCAGGGATGTCTAGGCTAGTGAATTCCCGGATGTCACCCATTTGTCACACGGGCCACGGGGCTCACGCGGGGCGCCCCGGGGGCGCGGACGAAGCCTCGGGGGACGGCGCGACCCACCGCCCGGACTTGATCAGGACCATCAGGATGCTGATGTCGGCGGGATTGACGCCGCTGATGCGCGCAGCCTGGCCGAGCGTGGCGGGCCGGATCTGGCCCAGCTTGAGCGCGCTTTCGCGACGCAGGCCGGCGATCGACCGGTAGTCGATCGAATCAGGAATTCGGATACACTCCACATCGCGCAGGCGCTCGATCTGGCGGAGCTCGCGTTCCAGGTACCCGCGATAGCGGATGCGATAGAGAACCTCCTGCCGGACCGGCTCCGCCTCAGCCAGAAAGTCAGGCGGCAGCGTTTGCAGCGAGGCGCCGCGCCTCAGCCGGTCCCCCCAGCCCGCCGGACCAACCGCAGTCGGGTCGAGCCGGGAGACCCATTCCTCGATACGTTCTTTCTTTGATTCAATACGACGCAAGCGACTGGTGGTTAAGATGTTAAGATTTGAACTATGGGGCAGCATCCGCAGCTCGGCACTGGCGTGATTGAACAAGAGACGGTATTCCGCGCGGCTCGTGAACATCCGGTAAGGCTCGGAGGTTCCTTTTGTGACCAAGTCGTCGATGAGGACGCCAATGTACCCCTCATGCCGGCCGATGACCAGCGGCGGCTCGTTTCTGCACCGATGGACCGCATTGATGCCCGCGACAATCCCCTGCCCCGCGGCCTCCTCGTAGCCGGACGTGCCGTTGATCTGGCCGGCGAAGAAAAGGCGCCCTACTTTCTTCGACTCCAGTGAAGGAAGCAGCTGGGTCGGCGGAGCAAAGTCGTACTCGACGGCGTATGCGGGCCGCAGCAGAACCGCTTGCTCGAGTCCTGGGATACTGTGGACCATGTCGAGTTGCACATCGAGCGGCATGCTCGTGGAAAGACCGTTAATGTAGTATTCGTTGGTGTTCCGTCCCTCTGGCTCGAGAAATAGAATATGGCGCGGCTTGTCCGCGAAACGGACGAACTTGTCTTCGATGCTCGGACAATACCTCGGGCCAATACCGGTTATCTCGCCGCCGTAAAGCGCTGATTTTGAAAGATTAGCCCGGACTATCTCCGCCGTTTTATCGGTTGTATATGTGATCCAACAGGATACCTGATCCGTGCCGGGTTGCCAGCCGATGCGACGTTCGCCAGTTTGTTCCACATGGAACAAATCCTCCGGATCGCGCGTGTCGTGAAATGCGAACAGCGTTGGCGGTTTGTCACCTTGCTGCTCCTCCATCCGGGTGAAGTCCAGGCTACGGCCCAGCACTCTTGGAGGCGTTCCGGTCTTCAAGCGTTGAAGTTCGATGCCGGCGCTTACCAGACTTCCCGAGAGCGTCTTCGCGCTGAAATCGCCGAGACGTCCGCCTTCATTCTTGTTCTGGCCGATGTGCATCAGGCCTCGCAGGAATGTCCCGGTTGTGACAACGATCGTTCGGCCCCTAAACTCAATTCCAAGATTTGTTCTGCAGCCGACGGCGGATCCATCTTCGACCACCAATTCCGTGACCGTGGCTTGGAAGAGTTGCAGGTTCCGCTGCAATTCAAGCGTATGCTTTAGGCGGAACTGGTATGCCTTCTTGTCGCATTGAGCCCTTGGAGACTGGACTGCCGGACCCTTCGATTCGTTGAGTAGCCGGAATTGGATGGCCGTTACGTCTGTATTGATCGCCATCTCGCCTCCCAAGGCATCGATTTCGCGGACGATCTGACCCTTGGCCTGGCCGCCAATTGCCGGATTGCAGCTCATCTGGGCAATCGTGTCTATGTTGCCCGTGACGAGAAGGGTGGAGGCACCCATGCGAGACGCGGCGAGAGCCGCCTCGACCCCTGCATGGCCGGCTCCGCAGACTATCACATCGAATTCTAACTTATATAACATCAACGAGATGCGAAATTCCAGCCAGAGTTGGAGGATCCTGATAATCGACGTCTACTTTCCAATACAAAACGTGGCGAAAAGGCGATCGAGCACCTGCTCATTGTCGATCCGACCTGAAATCTCCCCAAGAGAATCCAGCGCGCTCCGGAGGTCGCTCGCCAGCAACTCAGCCGGGGCGGTCGCTGCAATGCCTGCGATCGCCGCCTTGAAGGAATCGATAGCCTGGGCCAGGGCGTGGGCGTGCCGGGCGTTGACTGCCAGCAGGTCTTCGTCCGGCTGGCCGCGGAACGACTCCGCATGCCGCACGATCGCCGTCACCAGCTCATCGCAACCGGCGCCGGTGAGCGCCGAGACCCGAACGGCGGGAAGATTGTCCGGTGGCGGGGGCAGGGGACCGTCCGGGCGGAGATCGATCTTGTTGGTGACGACCAGGGTGTTGGCCGCCGTCAGCCGTTCGCGGATTCCGGCCGGCAGCGACGGCGCCGGCCGGGTGGCGTCAACGACCAGCAGGATCAGGTCGGCCTCGGCGGCGCGCTCGGCCGTCTTGCGCATGCCGAGTTCCTCCAGCGGGGTGGGGGAGGCGTTGAGGCCGGCCGTATCAATGAGTCTGATACAGTGCGACCCGATGGTGACGCGTTCCTCGAGATAGTCGCGCGTCGTGCCCGGCTCGGGGCTCACCAGGGCCCGGTCGCGACCGACCAGCCGGTTGAGGAGGCTGCTCTTGCCGGAATTCGGTTCGCCGAGGATGACGGTCCGGACGCCGTCGCGCAGGATCGCGCCGAAGCGGCTCGTGGCGAGCAGGCGCCCGGTGTCGGCGAGGAGCTGCTCGAGGCCGGCCTGCAGGGCGTCGCGCTGCTCGGGCGGCAGATCGTCGTCGGGAAAGTCGATGGTGGCCTCGATGCGGGCCAGCAGTCCGACCAAGCGCCCGGTCATTTCCCGCAGGCGTTCGCCCAGCGCGCCCCGCAGCTGCCGGTTGGCGGCGGCCAGCGCGCGTTCGCTGTGCGCGTGGATCAGGTCGACCACGGCCTCGGCCTGGCTCAGGTCCATGCGGCCGTTGAGAAAGGCGCGCCGGGTGTATTCGCCCGGTTCGGCGGGCCGGCACCCGCGGGCGTAGAGGTCTTCGAGGATGCGCTGGACGATGAACGGGTTGCCGTGGCAGCTGATCTCGAGGAGGTCCTCGCCGGTGTAGGAATTGGGGGCCTGGAAGAACGTGTGCAGGACGTCGTCGATCGGGGCACCGGTGCGGTCGGCGTAGTCGCCGTGGCGCGCCTGGCGGGGCAGGGGAGCGGCGCCGAAGATGGCGTGCGCGAGGTCCGCGCTCAGCGGGCCGCTGGTGCGCACGATGGCGAGGGCCGATGTGCCGGCGGGTGTGGCCGGGGCGGCAATCGTGTCGGGAGCGGACGCCATGGCGCCCACCCAAACGAGGTCGCGGTCGAACGCAAAACGAAAGCGCGCGCGGCGCGCGGCGGCGCCTGGTCCGCTCCGGCGGCCGTATCAGCCCCGGATCATTCCGCCGCGATGCCGTGGGTGACCTCGGTGCCGCCCTTCACGGTGACGTGGGCGAGGATTTCGGCGGAGATCTTGGCGGCAAGTTCGGGGTTGCTGGCCAGGGCGTCCTTGGCGGCGTCGCGCCCCTGGCCGACCAATTCGCCGTTGTAGGCGATCCAGGCGCCCTTTTTCTCCAGGATCTTGTGCTCGACGCCGAGATCGATCAGCGAGCCGGTCCGCGAGATGCCCTCGTTGTACATGATGTCGAACTCGCACTCGGTGAACGGCGGCGCGACCTTATTCTTGACCACCTTGATCTTGGTGCGATTGCCGATGACCCGGCCGTCCGGCAGCTTGAGCTGGTCCTTGCGGCGGATGTCAATGCGGATTGACGCGAAGAACTTGAGCGCGCGGCCGCCCGAGGTGGTTTCGGGGTTGCCGAACATCACGCCGATCTTCTCGCGAATCTGGTTGGTGAAGATGCACACGCATTTCGTCTTGCTGACCACGGCGGTCAGCCGCCGCATGGCCTGGCTCATGAGGCGCGCCTGGGAGCCCACCGTGGCGTCGCCCATCTGCCCGTCGAGCTCGGCCTTGGTCACCAGGGCCGCGACGGAGTCCAGCACGATGACGTCGATGCTGTTGGAGCGGATCAGCGTCTCCATGATGTTGAGCGCATCCTCGCCGCTGTCGGGCTGGGAAACCAGCAGGTCGTCAAGCTTGACGCCGACGATGCGGGCGTACTTCGGGTCGAGCGCGTGCTCGACGTCGATGAATGCGGCCAGCCCGCCCTTGCGTTGCGCTTCCGCGATCACACTCAGGCAAAACGTGGTCTTCCCGGATGCCTCCGGGCCGTAGACCTCGACGATGCGGCCCCGGGGCAGGCCGCCGACGCCGAGGGCGAGGTCGATGGCGAGGGATCCGGTGGAGATGGTGTCGACGACCATGCGCGTCGCGCTGCCCAAGCGCATGATCGAGCCCTCGCCGAACTGCTTCGTGATGGCCGAGACCGCCAGCTCGATGTTCTTGGCCCGGGCGGGATCAGCGGCCCGTTCGGCTGGACCCGACGGAGCGGGCGCGTTCGCGACTTTGGCGGGAGGGGCTTTGGACATGGGATTTTAAGGATTTGGAATCGGTGATGGTTGTGGAAAATCAACGGCGCCCCCGCGAAAGAGGCAAGCGTCCGTTCGCAGGGCCTTTTCTTGGCAAAGCCGGGGCCGGGGCAAACGAAAAGAAACGTCGGGGCCGGGGCGCCGCCTCAGGTCCGGCCTCGATAGGCCCGGTACCAGTCGACAAACCGGGGCAGGCCCTCCTCCAGCGGTATCCTGGGCTCGTAGCCGACGGCGGCGCGGATGCGCGTGAGGTCGGCGCAGGTTTCCGGCATCTCGGTCGCCAGTGGTGGCAGGAGTTCGACGTTGGCGGGGCGACCGAGCAGCGCCTCCAGCATGCGGACGAAGTGCAGCATCTCGACCGGCCGGCTGTGGCCGATGTTGAGGATCCGCCAGGGCGGGGTGGTCGTCGCGGGCGCCAGCAGGACCTTGAGCACCCCGTCCACGATGTCGTCGACGTAGGTGAAGTCGCGCTGGTAGCGGCCGCGGTTGTAGAGCCGGACGGGCTGGCCGTCCAGGATGGCGCGCGCGAAGAGCATCGGCGTCATGTCCGGGCGGCCCCAGGGGCCGTAGACGGTGAAAAAGCGCAGGCCCGTGACGGCCAGGCCGTGCGCATGGGCGTAGCTGTAGGCCATGGCCTCGTCGGCCTTCTTCGTGGCCGCATAGAACGAGAGGGGCAGGCCGCGGTCGTCATCCTCGCGAAACGGCACGCGGGCGCCGGCGCCGTAGACGGAGCTGCTGGAGGCGAAGACCAGGTGTCGCGGCGGCCGCTGCCGCGCGGCCTCGAGCACGCTGGCAAACCCGACGAGGTTGCTGTGCACGTAGGCGGCGGGATTCTCGAGGCTGTAGCGGACCCCGGTCTGCGCGCCGAGGTGCGCCACGTACTCGGGCTGGAACTCCCCGTGCAGGCGGCTGAACCCGGCCGCATCGGCGAAGTCGGCCTGCACGAAGCGAAAGCCCTCCCGTTTCGCCAGTTCGGCCAGGCGGGCGCGTTTCAGCTCGCCCGAGGCGTGCTCGTTCAGGTTGTCGACGCCGAGCACCGCGCACCCCGGGGTGGATGCGAGCCGCTGGCAGACATGGAAGCCGATGAATCCGGCCGCACCGGTCACGAGGACTTTCATCGGCCGGGGGTCTAGACGAAAGGCCGGGGCGCTGCTAGGCAAATCTCCCGGCGGCCGCGGCCCGCGGCCTGTATCCGTCGGTGAATGACCGGTGAAAATCGCCAAACCTTTCGCTTGCCTGCCGGAAAACCGTTCCTATAAGTTGCGCCGTTTTTGTCCATCGACATGGTGTCAGCATGAAGATCAAGGCCTACCTGAAGCCTCAATGCGGCTGGTCGCGCGGGGTGCGCGCGATCATGCGCAAGTATCGCCTCGACTACGAGGACATCGACGTCCTCGGGGATCCGGCCAATCACGAGGAGATGATGCGCAAGTCGGGGCAGCCGCTGTCCCCCTGCGTCGAGATCGACGGAGTCATGCTGGCCGACATCTCGGGCGAGGAGCTGGAGAACTACCTGCTCGCCAACAATCTCGTCGAACCCAGCGACGCCGGGGCCGAGGAGCCGACCAACGTCGGCTGCGCCGGCGAGGAAAGCGCGAGGACGGCCACCAAAACGATCCGCTTCTTCTAGCGAGCCCGGCACCCAAAATCATCTTCCATTTCACCGGGCCGGCTCACGCGACAAGCGACCGGCCCCTTTTTATGCCACCAGCACCACGACTGACCCTGGCCGCCCCGGCGGGTGCGTCCGCGTGCGGGCCACGCCCGGGGGCGGGCCCCCGCCCGCCGCCCTGGCCGGAATTCGCCATTGACGCGGCCACGAACGAAACGCGGTATCCGTCCAGATGAAGAGACGAAGTGACAGCGCTCGCGGCGTCCGGCCCCCGCGGCCGGGGCTGCCGCCCAAGCAGGGCCTCTATGATCCCTGGTTCGAGCACGACGCCTGCGGCGTGGGCTTCGTCGCGGATGTGTTGGGCCGGAAATCGCACGACATCCTGCAGCAGGCGCTCCAGGTGCTGCGGAACCTCGATCACCGCGGCGCCAGCGGCAGCGAGCCCAACACCGGGGACGGCGCCGGTGTGCTGCTGCAGATGCCCCACGCCTTCCTTGCCGAGGTCTGCCGGAAGCTGCGCATCCCGCTGCCCGGACCGGCCGAGTACGGCAGCGGGCTGGTGTTCCTGCCCCGCCACCCGACGCACCGCCGGCGGCTGGAGGAGCGCTTCGAGCAGATTGTCCAGTCGGAAGGGCAGACCTTCCTCGGCTGGCGCACGGTGCCCAGCAACAGCTCCTCGCTGGGGGACACCGCGCGCTCCTGCGAGCCGTTCATCCGCCAGGTCTTCATCGGGCGCAACAAGGCCCTGGCCGACAACATGGCTTTCGAGCGGAAGCTGTATGTGATCCGCAAGCGCGCCTACAACGAGATCCGCGCCGCCGGTCTCGACGGCGGCGAGTACTGGTATCTTCCCAGCCTTTCCTTCCGGACTTTCGTGTACAAGGGCATGCTCCTGACGGAGCAGCTGCCCGAGTATTATCCGGACCTGCGCGACCCCGCGATGGAGACCGCCCTGGCCCTCGTGCACTCGCGCTTCAGCACCAACACGTTTCCGAGCTGGGAGCGGGCCCACCCCTACCGGTTCATGGCCCACAACGGCGAGATCAACACCCTGCGCGGCAACATCAACTGGATGCACGCGCGCGGCGCGCTGTTCGAGTCGGACCTGTTCGGCGACGACATCAAGAAGGTGCACCCGGTCATCGATCCGAACGGCAGCGACTCCGCGATGTTCGACAACACGCTGGAAATGCTCGTGCTCGCCGGCCGGCCGCTGGCCCACGCAATGATGATGCTCATACCGGAGCCCTGGTCCCACCACGAGACCATGGACGACGATCGCAAGGCGTTCTATCAATACCACTCCTGCCTGATGGAGCCATGGGACGGGCCGGCCTCGATCGCGTTCTCGGACGGCCGGATGATCGGCGCCGTGCTCGACCGGAACGGCCTGCGTCCGTCGCGCTACTACGTGACGAAGGACCAGCGCGTCATCATGGCGTCGGAGGTGGGCGTGCTCGACGTTCCGCCGGACCAGGTGGTCCAGAAGGGCCGGCTGCAGCCCGGCCGCATGTTCCTCGTCGACACGGAGGAGGGCCGCATCGTGGCCGACGAGGAGATCAAGGCCAAGATCGCCACCGAGCGCCCCTACCGCCTCTGGCTGAATGAACACCTGGTGCACCTCGATGACCTGCCCGCGGCGCCGGCCCTGCCCGAGCCGGATGGGCGGAGCCTGCTCCAGCGGCAGATCGCCTTCGGCTACACCTACGAGGACCAGCGCATCCTCCTTGCCCCGATGGCGCGCGACGGCGTGGAGGCCGTTGGGTCGATGGGCAACGACGCCGCGCTCGCGGTGCTCTCGAACCAGCCCCGCCTCCTCTACGACTATTTCAAGGAGCTCTTCGCCCAGGTCACGAATCCGCCGATCGACTGCATCCGCGAGAAGCTCATCATCTCGGCGGAGACGCGGCTCGGTTCCGAGGGGAACCTGCTGAACCCGCAGCCGTCGGCCTGCCGCCGGGTCGAGCTGGAATGGCCGATCCTGACCAACGAGGAGTTCGCCAAGCTGCGGCGCCTCGACCGGCCCGGTTTCAAGGTCGGCGTGCTGCCCATCCTCTTCCGGGTCACGCGGGGCGAGAAGGGCCTTGCCAAGTCGGTGGAGGAATTGTGCGTGATGGCGCGGCGCATGATCGAGGAGGAGGAGGTCACGCTCATCGTCCTGAGCGACCGGGGCGTAACCCAGGACTACGCGCCGGTGCCGGCGCTGCTCGCCGTCGCCGGCCTGCACCATTACCTCATCCGCGAGGGGCTGCGCACCCGCATCAGCATGGTGCTGGAGACGGGCGAGGCGCGCGAGGTCCATCAGTTCTCGCTGCTGATCGGCTACGGCTGCAGCGCGGTCAATCCGTACCTCGCCTTCGAGACGCTCGACGAGATGATCAGCGACGGGCTGCTGCCGAACGTGGACCACAAGACCGCCTGCAAGAACTTCGTGAAGGCGGCGTCCGACGGCGTGATCAAGGTGATGTCGAAGATGGGCATCTCCTCCATCCAGAGCTACCGCGGCGCCCAGGTCTTCGAGGCCGTGGGAATCCGGCAGGATGTGATCGACAGCTATTTCACCTGGACCCCCTCGCGGGTCGGCGGCATCGGCCTCGACATCATCGCGCAGGAGGTGCTCGCGCGTCACCACCACGCCTTTCCCGTGCGCCCGGTGAACGGCCAGATGCTGCCCGCCGGCGGCCAGTACCAGTGGCGCGACGAAGGCGAGGCCCACCTGTTCAATCCCGAGACGATCCACCGCCTGCAGAAGGCGGTGCGCACCGGCAGCTACGCGGTGTACCAGGACTACGCCCGGCTGATCAACGACCAGTCCAAGGCCCTGTGCACGCTGCGCAGCCTGCTCGACTTCAAGCCCGGCGAGCCGGTTCCGCTCGCGGAGGTCGAGCCGGTGGAGTCCATCGTGAAGCGGTTCAAGACCGGAGCGATGTCCTACGGCTCGATCAGCCAGGAGGCGCACGAGAACCTCGCGATCGCGATGAACCGCCTGGGCGGCAAGAGCAACACCGGCGAGGGCGGCGAGGATCCGGCGCGGTACCAGCGCCTGCCCAACGGCGACTCCAAGAATTCCGCGATCAAGCAGGTCGCCTCCGGCCGTTTCGGGGTGACGAGCGAATACCTCGTCAACGCCCGGGAACTCCAGATCAAGATGGCGCAGGGCGCCAAGCCCGGCGAGGGCGGCCAGCTGCCCGGCACCAAGGTCTACCCGTGGGTCGCCAAGACCCGCCACACCACCGCGGGCGTCGGCCTCATCTCCCCGCCGCCGCACCACGACATCTATTCCATCGAGGATCTCGCCGAGCTCATCCACGACCTCAAGAATGCCAACCGCGAGGCGCGCATCAGCGTGAAGCTGGTGGCCGAGGTCGGGGTCGGCACCATCGCGGCCGGCGTGGCCAAGGCGCACGCCGACGTCGTGCTCATCTCCGGCCACGACGGGGGCACGGGAGCCTCGCCGCTCACGTCGATCAAGCACGCCGGCCTGCCGTGGGAGCTCGGCCTGGCCGAGACGCACCAGACCCTGGTGCTCAACAATCTTCGCGACCGCATCACCGTCGAGACGGACGGCCAGCTGAAGACCGGGCGCGACGTCGTCATGGCCGCGCTGCTCGGCGCGGAGGAGTTCGGCTTTGCCACCACCGCGCTCGTGGCCAGCGGCTGCATCATGATGCGGGTCTGCCACCTGAACACGTGCCCGGTCGGCGTGGCCACGCAGGATCCCCGGCTGCGCGCGAAGTTCGCGGGCAAGCCGGAGGACGTCGTCAACTTCATGCGCTTCATCGCGACGGAGGTCCGCGAGATCATGGCGCAGCTCGGCTTCCGCACAGTCGAGGAGATGGTCGGCCACGTCGAGTGCCTCGAGCCCCGGAAGGCCATCGAGCACTGGAAGGCCAGGGGCCTCGATTTCAGCAACATCCTCTACCAGCCGGACGTCGATCCGGACATCGGGCGGTTCTGCCGCGTGCCGCAGGATCACGGGCTCGAAAAGTCGCTCGACGTGACGGTGCTGACCGACCTGTGCCGGCCGGCCGTGGAACGCGGCGAGCCGGTGGTGGCCGAGCTGCCCATCCGCAACATCCACCGGGTGGTGGGAACGATCACCGGCAGCGCGATCACGAGGAAATGGGGACCGCGGGGCCTGCCGGAGGACACGGTGCGGATCCATTTCAA
The DNA here is from genome assembly GCA_964551145.1 of uncultured Opitutaceae bacterium. Classification (GTDB taxonomy): domain Bacteria; phylum Verrucomicrobiota; class Verrucomicrobiia; order Opitutales; family Opitutaceae; genus Fen-1467. The sequence goes on from CAZKDK010000011.1 coordinate 12,032, forward strand.
GGGATCGGCCGGCCAGAGCTTCGGCGCATTCATGCCCCGGGGCATGACCTTCATCCTGGAGGGCGACACCAACGACTATCTCGGCAAGGGACTCTCGGGCGGCAAGATCATCGTCTTCCCGCCGGCCGGGTCGACGTTCGTGCCCGAGGAGAACATCATCACCGGCAACGTGGCGTTCTACGGGGCGACGGGCGGCGAGGCCTATATCGGCGGAATGGCCGGCGAGCGGTTCTGCGTGCGCAACTCCGGCCTCAACGCGGTGGTGGAGGCGGTCGGCGACCACGGCTGCGAATACATGACCGGCGGGCGCGTCGTGGTGCTCGGCCCGACCGGGCGCAATTTCGCGGCGGGCATGTCGGGCGGCATCGCCTACGTGCTCGACGAGCGGGGCGAGTTCGCGCGCCACGTGAACCTGCAGATGGTCAACCTCGAGAAGATCGAGACGCCGGAAGAGGCGGCGGACGTGCGCGCCATGATCGAAAAGCACGTCGCCCACACCCAGAGCCGGCGGGGCCGGCAGGTGCTGGCCGCCTGGCCCGACCTGCTGCCGCATATTGTGAAGGTCATGCCCAAGGACTACCGGCGGGTGCTGGACTGCATGGCCCGGGTCAGCGAGCAGGGCCTGACCGGCGATGAGGCCGTCATGGCCGCGTTCGAGGAAAACGCGCGGGACCTCGCGCGCGTGGGGGGAAACTGAGCCAATTTACGATTTATGGTTGACGAGTTACGCCTCGGCGCCCGCGCAAATCGAAAATCGTAACTCGAAGATCGAAAATCTTCCCATGGGCAAACCAACTGGATTCATCGAGTATCTGCGGGAGCTGCCCGTCGACCGCACGCCGACGGAGCGGGTGGGTGACTGGAAGGAGTTCCACCACCGCATGGAGGAGAAGAAGCTCCGCAACCAGGGCGCGCGCTGCATGGATTGCGGGGTTCCCTTCTGCCACACGGGGAAGCTGGTGAGCGGCATGGCCTCGGGCTGCCCGATCCACAACCTCATCCCGGAGTGGAACGATCTGATCTACCGCGGCCTGTGGCGCGAGGCGCTGACTCGGCTCCTCAAGACGAACAATTTTCCCGAGTTCACGGGCCGCGTCTGTCCCGCGCCGTGCGAGGGATCCTGCGTGCTCGGCATCTCCGACCCGCCCGTCACCATCAAGAACATCGAGTACTCGATCATCGAGCGGGGCTGGCAGGAGGGCTGGGTGTTGCCCCAGGCGCCGAAGGTGCGCACGGGCAAGAAGGTCGCGGTCATCGGCTCGGGTCCGGCGGGCCTCGCCGCCGCGGCGCAGCTCAACACCGCCGGCCACTGGGTCACGGTCTTCGAGCGCGCCGACCGGCCGGGCGGACTGCTCATGTACGGCATCCCGAACATGAAGCTGGCCAAGAAGGAGGTGCTCCTGCGCCGGCTCGACGTCATGCAGCAGGAGGGCATCAAGTTCATCTGCAACGCGAACGTCGGCGAGAACGTCGAGCCGCAGATCTTCCCCAAGGAGTACGACGCCACCGTGCTGTGCACCGGCGCGACCCAGGCGCGCGACCTGCCGGTCGAGGGCCGCGGCCTCCAGGGCGTGCATTTCGCCGTCGACTATCTCACCGCCAACACGCGGGCGCTCCTCAACGGCGGGGCCGAGCATTCGCCGGTTCACGCCCGGGGCAAGGACGTGGTCGTGATCGGCGGCGGCGACACCGGGACCGATTGCGTCGGCACCGCCATGCGCCACGGGGTCCGCAGCCTGGTGCAGATCGAGATCCTGCCGAAGCCGCCCATGGACCGCGCGGCGGACAATCCCTGGCCCGAGTGGCCCAAGATCTACCGCATGGACTACGGCCAGGAGGAGGCCGCGGCGAAGTTCGGCGCCGACCCGCGCGTCTATCTCACCACGGTCAAGAAATTCATCGGCGACAAGGAGGGCCGCGTGAAGGAGCTCGTGACCGTCCAGATCAAGTGGGAGAAGAACGACAAGGGCCAGTTCGTGCCGAAGGAACAGCCCGGCACGGAGGCGACCCGCCCCGCGCAGCTCGTGCTCCTCGCCATGGGTTTTCTCGGGCCCGAGCAGCCGTTGCTCAAGGAACTCAAGATCGACACCGATCCCCGCAGCAACGTCAGGGCCGAGTTTGAGCGGTACGCGACCAACCTGCCCGGCGTCTTCGCGGCCGGCGATTGCCGGAGAGGCCAGAGTCTGGTGGTTTGGGCGATCAATGAGGGGCGTGGTGCCGCCCGGGAATGCGATAGGTATCTGATGGGGACGACGGACCTCCCCTAGTGCTCCCTTGCGGGCCGCCTGCGAGTGCCTGCCCGCCGAAGCCTCGGCGAAGGCGGGTGATCGCTGCTAGATGGGCGCCACCGACCTGCCGTAAGGCCGGTCAGGAACCCGCGTTCCGGAGGTCCGACCCTGATCGTGGCGGCCTGCCTGCCCGCGATTGCGCCGCCGCGGCCGGGAGAGATGACGCATTATTCGCGGGAAGGTCCGAAAGAAGGAGGGCTCATAGGGGCAAAGCCAATTGCCAATAAGGTTTCGCCCGGCATTGCACAAAAACCGCGTCCCGTGCAGAAAAGTCGGCTCACCCCACGGGCGGTCCGACCGTCCGACGCCCCTGCCCCGATACCGCCGCATGAGCATCACCCTGAACCGCGCATTTTCCGCCTGTCGTCTGACGCCGGACCGGCCATGAATGTCGCGGCGGAGTTCAGGAAAGTCGCAGGCGGCATCCGGTGTTTCGAACGCGCGGCGGAGCGCGAGCTGTACAGCCACGACATCGGCGAGGTCCCGCCGGTCGTGACGAAGACCTTTTTCCGGACCCAGCCCGATCTGGTGGTCCAGCCGCGGGACGCCGCGGAGATCGGACGGGTACTCGCGTTTGCCAATGAACACCGGATTCCGGTGGTTCCCCGCGGCGCTGCGTCGTGGGGGTTTGGCGGCGTGATTCCCGCCAGGGCCGGCATCGTGATCGATCTGTCCCCGTGCCGCGCCATCGCCCTCGATCCCCGGCAGAAGACCGCGACCGTGGAAGCGGGCGCGCGCTGGAGCGACATCGACCTCGTCGCGAGGAAACAGGGCCTGTGCCTGCGCACCTACCCCTCGAGCAAGTTTTCGACGGTCGGCGGCTGGGTCTCCACGGGCGGCTGCGGCATCAACAGCTTCAAGTACGGCCCGCTGGCGGAGCAGATCGTTGCGCTGACGGTCGTGACCGCATCCGGGGAGGTGAGGCGGCTCAGCCGCGGCGACCCCGAATTCGACTACTTCATCGGAACCGAGGGTCAGTTCGGCATCGTGGCCGGGATCACTCTCCGACTGAGGGACGTCCCGCCGGGATCCTTCCCCCATCTGCTCTATTTTCCGGACGACTCCGCCGCGTTCGCCTTCATCGAACGCCTGGTGCAGCTCAAGGGCTCCCGCGAGATCGATCCCACCGTCATCCGGTTCCTGGATGAAAATCATCTCGGCGACACGAACGAGACGATGCGCAGCGCGCTCTTCAAGAAGTCCGCCGGCGTGCTGGTGGAATTCGATTCCGTCGAGGATGACGACCGGTTCGTGCGCTTCCTGGCCGGCCGGCGCGACGTCGAGGAGGCATCGCGGCCCGCGGCCGGCTGCCTGTGGAACGAGCGCCTGTTCGGCATGAAGGCCAAGCGCCTGGGGCCGACGCTCCTGGCGAGCGAGGTCGTCATCCCGATCGCCGATACCGCCGCGTTCATCGCCCAGGCGAAGAAGCTGGGCCGGCGGTTCGGCGTGGACGTGTGCATCGACGCCTACATCGTCGACGAACGCCGGGCGCTGGTGATGGCGACGTTCCTCTGCGATTCGCGGAGGCTGCGGTACTACGTCGACCTGCCCCTGGCGACCCTGCTCACCCACGTCGCGGTCAGGCGCGGAGCGGAACCCTACGGTCTCGGGCTTTGGAACGCCGCGTTCGTCAATTACCGTCACGGCCGCGAGCGGCTGCGCGACCTGATGGACACCAAGGCCCGGACGGATCCGCACAACATCCTGAATCCGGGGAAATATTTCGGGGTCCGCGCGGGCCTGGCCTCGAAGGTGGTGTTTCACCCCGTGGTCTTCGGCTTCTCCATGAACCTGCTGGCACTGCTGTCGCCGGTCATCGGCCGGGCGGCCACGCTGTTCCTGGGCCGGATCCGGAAGGTGGACCAGCTCGACTTCGAGCTCAGCATCCACGCCTGCGCGCAGTGCGGCAACTGCCTGGCCGTGTGCCCGGCGTATCTGGTCACCCAGAACGAGGCGGTGACGGCGAAGGGCAAGCTCGCGCTGGCCAAGAAGCTGGTGCACGGCCGGCCGGTGACGGCGGAGGAGGCGGCCAGCGCCTTCCTGTGCATGCATTGCCGCGCCTGCGAGGAGATCTGCCAGGTCAACCTCGAGCTGATGAAACTCTGGGATGCCCTGGAGCAGAGGGTGGAGGGCAGATTCGGCCGGCCGCAGGCGCAGATTCCCGATTTTCTCAAGGCGGTCGATGACAGCCAGGCCTACTGGCAGATGGTGGAAAGGAACAACTGAGCCACGGGGCCATTCCTGAGCCGGAAACGGGCGGACAAGGACCATGCCAAAGAAATACCACGTTCACGTCAGGGCGACCCCCCTGGATTCGGGCTACATCTTCAAGTTCCAGATCGTCCGGCGGGAGAACTGCATCAATTGCGGCAAGTGCAGCAAGGTGTGCATCTATGAGGCGCACAAACGCCGCCCGGATGATCCGCGCCGGATGGCCGATCCGAACACCGCGGTCTGCCGGAACTGTTTCCGTTGCCTCCAGGAGTGTCCGCGCGGGGCGCTGGAGAAATCCCTGAACCCGGACTTTCTCAGCGCCGGCGGCGCCTATTGGCGGCCGGACATGCTCCTCACGCTGTGGAAGCAGGCGGAGGACGGCCGGGTGCCGGTGACCGGCGCCGGCTACCGCGGACCGTTCACCGGGACGGGCTTCGACAGCATGTGGACGGACATGTCCGAGATCGTCCGGCCGACGCGGGACGGCATTCACGGCCGGGAATACATCAGCACCTCCGTCGAGCTGGGCCGGAAGCTGGACCATCTGGAATTTGACGGCAACGGGCAGCTGCGGTCGCGGATTCCGCCGACCGTCGATCTGCCGCTGCCGGTGATCTTCGACCTGCCGGAGCCCGGCCTGAGCGCGAAGGTGCGGGGGGCCATGATGAAGGCGGCGGCGGAACTGGGCACCTGCCTGGTCCTGCCGGCTTCCCAGGTCACCGCGGAGTTGATGCCCTTCCTCGATCACCTGATTCCCTGCCTGAAGCCCGAAGAGATCGACCTGGAGCAGCCCGTGCTTGCGAAGGCCCGCATCGTGGCGGTCGATTTCGCGCGCGGGTCGCCGGCCCATTGGCCGGCCCTGCAGGCGAGGATCAAGGCCATGGGCCGCGCGCTGACCATCGTGCGCGTGCCGGCGACCGCGGGGGTCGAGGAGACCGTGGCCGAGCTCGCCCGCGGCGGCGCGGAGATCATCCACATCGTCGCCGACTACCGGGGCCGGGAGATCAACAGCCCCTCCCCATCGTCGCCCCGGCTGATCAAGGACATCATCCGGGCGGTGCACCTGAAACTGGTGGCCGAGCGGATCCGCGACGAGGTCACCCTGATCGCCTCGGGCGGCATCGCCATGGCGGAGCATGTGCCGAAGGCGATGCTGTGCGGCGCGGATCTGACGGCGATCGACCTGCCGCTGCTCATCGCGCTCGGGGCGCGCCTGCACGAGGAACCGGCGCGATCCCTCGTGCTCCCCCGGGAACTCGAGACCGCCGCCGGGGAGATCCTCGTCCAGCGCATCGTCAATCTGATGGGGGCGTGGCACTCCCAGCTGCTCGAGGTGATGGGGGCGATGGGCATCCGCGAGGCCCGCCGGCTGCGCGGGGAATCCGGCCGCGCCATCTTCTTTGAGGAGATCGATCAGGAAACCTTCGGGAGACTGTTCCGGCCGCCGGAAGCAGCGCGCGTATGATCCCATCCACGGTCACGGTCAGGGCAATGCCGTCGCGGTTCAAGCACCAGGTGCCGAAGTACAAGGTCATCCGGTCCGATGCCTGCATCAACTGCGGCACCTGCGCGCGGACCTGCCGCTACGGGGTCCATGAAAGGGTCGACGGACACAACCGGAACCGGCTCCCCATCGACTACCGGTGCATCGGCTTCGCCTGCCAGGGCAGCGCATCCTGCTGCGTGGCCCGGTGCCCGCGCCACGCCCTCAGCCTCGCGCCGCATCCGATGTACGAGACGCTGGGCGATCCCCGCTGGACCCCGGACATGATCACGGGAACCTGGATCATGGCCGAGACCGGCTATCCGCCGCAGCGGACCGATCTCGAGTACAATGTCGGCAACTCGGGCGGCGGTTTCGACAAACTGCGCTTCCGGTTCCCCGCCCATCCCGACCGGGTGGAAAAGTCGGAGATCTCGACCGCGATTCCCCTGAACCGGCGCCGGGACGGCCGCGAGGACATCGTCATCGCCACGCCCGTCTACGGCGGCGGGATGTCCTTCGGATCGGTCAGCCTGCCCACCATGATCGCGCGGGCCCGGAACGCCGCCCGCTGGGACACGTTCACCTGCACGGGCGAAGGCGGCTATCCGGAGGCGCTGCAGCCGTACGACGAGCACGTGATCACCCAGGTGGCGACCGGACTCTTCGGCGTGCGCGAGGAGACGATCCAGCGGGTCAAGATCGTCGAGTTCAAGTACGCCCAGGGCGCGAAGCCCGGCCTCGGCGGGCACCTGCTCGGCGAGAAGAACACGGCGGCCGTCGCCCGGATGCGCGAGGCCGTGCAGGGGACCCCGTTGTTTTCGCCGTTTCCCTTCCACTCCGTGTATTCGATCGAGGACCACAAGAAGCACATCGACTGGATCAAGGAGATGAATCCGCGCGCCCTGGTCTCGGTCAAGGTCTCGACGCCCAACGACGTGGACATGGTGGCGGTCGGCTCCTACTACGCCGGGGCCCACATCATCCACATCGACGGCGGCTACGGCGGCACCGGCGCGGCCCCCGACATCGCCAAGAAGAACATCGCCATGCCGATCGAGTACGCGATCACCAAGGTCCACCGGTTCCTCAAGGAGGAGGGGGCCCGGGACGCCATGACGCTGATCGCCTCCGGCGGAATCCGGACGGCCCACGACCTCGCCAAGGCGATCTGCCTCGGGGCCGACGGCGCGGTCATCGGCACCGCCGAGATGGTCTCGCTCGAGTGCGTCCGGTGCGGGAACTGCGAGTCCGGCCGCGGCTGCGCCCGGGGCATCGCCTCGACCGACTCCGAGCTGGCGGACCTGTTCACCGACGAATGGGCCACGCAGCGCCTGACCAATCTCTACCACGCCTGGAACGTCCAGCTGGTCGAGATTCTCCAGCGTTGCGGCCTGAGGAGCGTGCGCGAGCTGGTCGGCCGGACCGACCTGCTGGAGCACGTCGACTACAGCCGGCCGGAAGGAGCCTGCGCCCATGGATAACGCCCGGAAGATCCTCGAGTCGCGCACGGCGCTCTGCCGCGCGCTGCCGCCGCTGTCCCCCGAGCCCGAGGCCGAGGGCGGCTGCGGCGTCACGGGCTTCATCAGCTCGATTCCGGTGAGCGGGAAGAACATCTTCGAACCCTCGGTGCAGATGCACAACCGCGGCAACGGCAAGGGCGGCGGCATCGGCGCGGTCGGGTTCGTCCCGGAGGCGCTCGGGGTCTCCCGGCAGGTCCTGGACGACGACTACCTGGTCCACATCGCCCTCCTGGACGCGAGCGTGGCCGGCGAGATCGAGAGCCGGTACATCCGCCCCTTCTTCCGCATCGACCAGGCCGGGAAACTGCCGACGATCGGCGACCACCGCAGCCTGGGCCTCGAGGTCCGGCCCGCCGACATCATGCGCTATTTCGTGCGCGTGAAGGACGACGTGCTGGACCGGTACATCGCGGAGCACGACCTGGCGTCGCTGGAACGGCGGGACGCGGAGGACGAATTCGTCTATCAGAACAGCTTCCAGATCAACTCCCGCTACTACGCGTCGCTCGGCGAGAAGCGGGCCTTCGTCATGTCCCACGGCCGGAACATGATGATCCTGAAGATCGTCGGGTACGCGGAGAACGTGGTCCGCTACTACCAGCTGGACGACTTCAAGGCGCACGCGTGGCTCGCCCACCAGCGGTATCCGACGCGTGGACGCGTCTGGCACCCCGGCGGCTGCCATCCGTTCAGCGCGCTGCACGAGGCGCTCGTGCACAACGGCGATTTCGCCAACTACCAGGCGGTCCGCGAGTACCTCCAGCAGCGGAACTACCACCCGTTGTTTCTGACGGACACGGAGGAGGCGGCCCTGCTCCTCGACCTGTGGAGCCGGGTGTACCGGTATCCCCTCGAGCATCTGATCGAGGCCCTGGCGCCGACGTCGGAGATGGACTTCGACCTGCTGCCGGCCGCCAAGCGGGAGCTCTACAAGGCGATCCAGACCCATCACGTCCCGGCCTCGCCCGACGGGCCGTGGTTCTTCATCATCGCGCGGAACGACTGGAGGGCCCGCCAGTTCCAGCTCATCGGCATCACCGACACCGCGATGCTGCGCCCGCAGGTCTTCGCCCTGCAGGAGGGCGAGGTGCAGATCGGTCTCATCTGTTCCGAGAAGCAGGCCATCGACGCGACCCTCAGCTCGCTCGCCCGCGAGGATGCGCGCTTCGGGCCCGTCGCCGACAAGTACTGGAACGCCCGCGGCGGCAGCCACACCGACGGCGGCGCCTTCATCTTCAACCTGCGCGATGCGGACGACGGATCGGGCGGGAAACGCCTCGTCTGCACGGACAAGTTCGGCAAGACGATCGTGACGCCCCGCGGCAAGATCTCGATCGACCCGCGGGCCCCGATCGAAATCACCGCGGACGGCGCGGGCGCGGTTGAACAGCTGCGCGGCCTGTTCGCGGACCGGGATGAAACCGCCGTGGCACAGCGGATCTACGATCGCCTCCGGCACGAGATCCGGGGCATGAACGCGAACCGCCTGCGCCTCGCCATCGAGACCGTCAGAGACCTGACCCTGGCGGAGGAAACCCGCCGGCCGGCGGCCATCGCGGCCCTGACCCTGCTGAACGACCGGCGCTATGACACGGGCGCGCTGAAGCGGAGCGCCGTGCTGCAGGTCGTGCGGAAGGGCCTCGACGAGATCCTTGCGGCGACGCCGCGGATCGCATCGGGCGCGCCGGCCCGCGACCGGCTGATCGACTTCGCCACCCGCGGAGAACTGCGCGCGCCCGCCCCGGACGAGCGCACGCTCGTCATCGACGCGGCGGGTTTCGATCCGGAGGGCGACCGGTGCGATGCGGTCTCGATCGTCCGGGCGGTCCGGCTGGGCTGGAAGCGGATCATCGTGTTCCGCTGCCGCGGCCAGCGGTTCACGGGCTGCGGCTGCGGCCCGGCGACCGCGGGCGTGCGGATCGAGGTCTACGGGTCGTCCGGCGACTACCTGGCATCGGGGATCGACGGCCTGGAGATCGCCGTGCACGGGAATGCCCAGGACCAGCTCGGCCAGATCATGAAGGAGGGCAAGCTGGTGGTCTTCGGCGACGTCGGCCAGACCTTCATGTACGGAGCCAAGGGCGGATCGGCCTTCATCCTGGGCAACGCCGCCGGCCGGCCCCTGATCAATGCGGTCGGGAAGCCGCGCGTGGTCATCAATGGCACCGCGCTGGACTACCTGGCCGAGTCCTTCATGGCCGGCGATCCCCTCAACGGCGGCGGATTCGTCGTGCTGAACGGCCTCGGCTTCAGCGACGACGACGGCTCCATCCGGGAGCTGGATTCGCCGTACCCGGGATCCAACATCTTCTCCCTGGCCTCCGGCGGGGCGATCTACGTGCGCGATCCGCGCCGGCAGCTCGTGGATGAGCAGCTCAACGGCGGCGAGTTCGCGCCCATGCGCAAGGCGGACTGGCGGCTGATCGAGCCCTATCTCGCGGAGAACGAGCGGCTGTTCGGCATCACCGTCGACCGCCTCCTGACGGTGGCCGGCGCCAAAAGGGCGCCGCAGGACGTGTACCGGAAGATCCGGCCGAAGCGGCCGGCCTCCGCCCACACCGCCGCCGAAGCCGAGGTCGAGGAGGAAGAGTTGGTGGACGTCGGCGCGTGACGCCGGGCGGTCGACCGGCGCGCGGTCATTCCGTGCGGAAGACCAGGGCCTCCTGGGCGGTCGCGTCGGCGCGCAGCCAGATGCGGCCGCCGGTGGCATCGCAGTCGATCACGTGCACGACCGCGGCCAGGGCGCCCGACGCGGGCTCCAGTTCCAGCAGGCGGTTCGGGGCCGTGCGGAACCACTCCGTGTCGAGCTGGTTGCCGCTCTTGCTCGGAAAGTAGGCGACGTAGAGCATGTCGTGCTCGACCAGGTCGTTGAAGAAATGCGTGCCCAGCGAAACGTCCGGGATGAGGCGTTCGTGCATCGCGACGACCTCGCACACCACGGAGGCCCGGCTGATTTCGGCGAACGAGACCGGAATTCCGAGTGACGGGCTGTGCGTGCCCCAGCGGCCGGGGCCGATGAGCATGAGACCGCGGTCGTCGACCGGATGCTGCTGGTTGAGGCGGCCGATCAGGCGCGCCACCGCGTAGCGGTCGCGCTCCGACAGCGCCGCGTAGGCCTCGGTGACGATGTAGATGATGCGGGTGAGCCGCTGCTCCCGGCTGACCCCGATGACCGCGCCGTGCGCGGTCAGGAGCCGGGTCTGCGTGCCCGCCACCGTCGCGGCCATGCCGGCCATTTCGCGCCGGAACTGGAAGGTGCGGCATTGCAGCAGGTGGATCCGGTAGGTGCCGTCGGGGAGGAAGTTGACCGTAAACTCGATGTCCACCGGGTGTTCGTACTCCTCCTCGAGGAGCGCGAGCATCCGCCGCAGATCCGCCGCCACCGGCGTTTCGGTGAGCAGCCGGTCGAAGGTGATCCAGGGATAACCCTCGGCGGTTTCCGTCAGGTAGTGGTCGAGGGGAAAATCCGGCTTCTCGGCCAGGACCTCCGGGAACGGCAGCGAGACGAACTCGCCCTTGCGCAGGTCCAGGCAGTCCATCCGCCGCTGGCAGTGTTCGCGGGCGTCCTCGAAATTCGCCTCGGGCCGGCGGGTGGGGGCGTTGAGCGCAACCAGCCGGGTGTAGTCGTCGTCGCACCGGTCCACCGCCCGCGTGCCCAGCCCGAACACGAGGCGCACGACGCCGGCCCGGGGATCGATGTCGGGGTGCCAGACGTAGGGATTGTAGGACAGCCCCACGCCGGCCGCCTGCGGGTAGTAGTAACGCCCCTGGGGGGCGCCCGACACGCGCATGACGAGCAGGGCCATGCGCTCCTCGCTCTCGAGCAGTCCGCGGCGCTTGCGATAGAGCAGGGTGTCCTCGTCGAGCACGCTGGCGTAGACGCGGCGGACCGCGTCGAGCAGCGCGGCCATGCGTTTCTCGCGCGAGCCGCGGTTCACGACGAAGACGCTCTCGTATTTGCCCGAGAAGGCGTTGCCGCGCGCGTCCTCGAGGATGGAGCTGGAGCGCACGATGTAGGGCGACTCGCCGAAGTAATCGAGCATGCCCTGGAACTGTTCGAGGATGCCGTCGGGGAACTCCCCGTTGAGGATGAGCTTGCGGCCCTCCTCCAGGCCCTGGAGGAACGTCGCCGGGGCCTTCTGCTGCTCGCGCAGCCACCAGACGCCGTTCTGGACCAGGAAGGAGATGAACACCTCGGCCCCGACGAAGAACGAGTCGTGGGCCTCGAGGCGGCCGGCGAGCTCGGGGTCGCGCTCGCGCAGGATGGCGCGGGCGACCAGCATGCCGAGCGTCTTGCCGCCGACCGAGCCAATCCCGATCATGCGGTCGCGGACGGCGAGGAAATCCTCGAGCGTGAGGTACCGCTCGACGAGCGGCGCGATGCCCGAACGGTGCACGCGCAGGGCCCAGCGCACCTGCCGCAGCATGGCCTCGCGCCGCTCCGGCGGGCTGCGTCCCTCGCGGCAGTCCTGCGCCACCGCCTGCGCCTCGTGAAAGAGCCGCCGCCAGTATCCGATCCGGCGGTCGCTCTGGAGACGCGGCCACTGGGTGCGCGAGAGGATCTGCGCCAGCACCGCGCTGTCCTTCACCGGCAGGAAGCTGTCCCGGTTCCGGGCGTGGATGGTGTTCATGGCCTCCCGCGAGCGGTGCTGCACCTTGAGGGGGCGCAGGTAGAGGCGGCCGTCGAACCGGAAGACGTCGAGCATGAATTGCGTCGTGCTCCGGATCGGCTCCAGCGCGTAGAGGGAATGGCGGTCGCGATAGAGGCCGAAATAGGTGACGGTCTCGAGATCGAGCAGCCGCGGGCAGGTCAGCATGAAGAAATTGCCCAGGCTCTGGTCCGAGCCCCACGTGTCCGCCAGCGCGGAAAGGCAGTCGAAGATGTAGATCGCGCCGCGCCCGGCGCGCTCGATCACGGCGTGGACGCTGCGCACGAAATACTCGAACCCGCCGGCCGGGTCGATCCGGTGGATCTCCGCGTCGGTTCCCGCCGGCAGCAGCGAGGGGTGGTCGGCAAAACGGAAATAGATGAGCACGCGGCCGGCCGCCCGGGCCGCCACGGCGTAGGGAGCCACCAGTTCCTGGTACTCCGTGATGGCCTCGACCTCCCAGACGATGTTGTCGCCGGGCTCGATGCCGTGCAGCACCCGGTCCAGTCCGGGCAGGCCGGTCGTGAAGCTCGAGGACGGGGCGGGCATGATCAGAGGCGAGCGCACCGCTGTCCGCCGCGAACGTCAATGCGAACCGGCGGCGGAAGAACGGTGGGGCGGGGTTTATCCCCGCCGGATCCGGGATTCCCGGATTGCGGAATTGGCGGGCATAAAGCCCGCCCCATCGGGGATCGGACCGCGGATCAAAGGGTGGCGCAGGAGACCGCGCGCCAAAACAAAGGGCCACCCCGGTTTCCCGGGGCGGCCCCTGCGCAAAATGAACTTCAGATCAGCCCCTGGTCGAGCATCGAGTCGGCCACCTTGACGAATCCGGCGATGTTGGCGCCGAGCACGTAGTTGCCCGGAGCGCCGTATTCCTCGGCCGTGGCGCGGCAGTTGCGGTGGATGTCGACCATGATGCGGTGCAGCCGCTGGTCGACCTCCTCGCGATTCCAGCCCAGGCGCATCGAGTTTTGCGACATCTCGAGGCCGGAGGTGGCGACGCCGCCGGCGTTGGCCGCCTTGCCCGGGCCGTACAGGATGCCGGCGTGGAGGAAGGCGTCGATCGCCTCGGGCGTGGACGGCATGTTGGCGCCCTCGCACACGAGCTTGCACCCGTTCGTCAGCAGGATCTTCGCGTCCTCGCCGCTGATCTCGTTCTGCGTCGCGCTCGGGAAGGCGCAGTCGCAGGGAACGGCCCAGGGCCGCTGGCCCTCGACATAGCGCGCCCCGAACTTCTCCGCATATTCGCGGATCCGTCCGCGGCGGACGTTCTTCAGCTCGAGGACGTACGCGAGCTTCTCGGCGGTGAATCCGTTCGAGTCGTAAATGTAGCCGTCCGAATCCGAGAGCGTCACGGGCTTGGCCCCGAGCAGCAGCAGCTTCTCGATGGTGTACTGCGCGACGTTGCCCGAGCCGGACACGGCGCAGACCTTGCCGCGGACCGTCTCGCCGCGGGTCTTGAGCATCTCCTCGGCGAAATAGACCGAGCCGTAGCCGGTGGCCTCGGGCCGGACGAGCGAGCCGCCCCACTTGATGCCCTTGCCGGTGAGCACGCCGGTGAACTCGTTCCGCAGCCGCTTGTACTGGCCGAAGAGGAAGCCGATCTCGCGGCCGCCCACGCCGATGTCGCCGGCCGGGACGTCGGTGTCGGCGCCGATGTGGCGCGCGAGCTCGGTCATGAAGCTCTGGCAGAAACGCATCACCTCCGCGTCCGACTTGCCCTTCGGATCGAAGTCCGAGCCGCCCTTGGCGCCGCCCATCGGCAGGGTCGTGAGCGAATTCTTGAAGATCTGCTCGAAGCCGAGGAA
>CAZKDK010000012.1:0-25086 GCA_964551145.1 uncultured Opitutaceae bacterium
AGCCTGGTGATGCTCCGGCTCACCTTCCTCGCGCCGCATTCGTACGGCCAGGTGCTGTGGCTGCTCCCGCTGCTCGGCTTTTTCAACAACGGCATCTTCGGGGGGTTCCCGATCTACCTGCCGGAGCTCTATCCCACGCGGATCCGGGCGACGGGCGCGGGTTTCTGCTTCAATGCCGGCTGGGTGCTGGCGGCCGCGGGGCCGTTCGTGACCGGCGCACTCGTGTCCGCGTTCGGCAGCTTCGGCCTGGCCGCGAGCGCCGTGGGGATCGTCTACCTCGCGGGGCTCGCGATCGTGGCGTTCGCGCCGGAGACGCGGGGGCATCCGCTGCCGGATTGATGCCGGGCGTCTGGGGCGCGACCCCCGCGTCGCGTGAAACCGGACATCGGCCCGGCGGGAGCCCCGCCCACGCCTGCGGAGGCAGGGCAGCAGGAGTTCAGGTATCCGGACTGACCGCAGGCAGCGCCGCGGACCCCGGCGGCGCAGGCGGGGGCGAAGGGTGCGGCGCGATCGAGCCCTTGATTTCACCGGCGGCGGTCAGTTCGGCAACCATCCCGCGCAGGACCTTGAGGAAGAGTTCGGAGCCCTGCGTCTGATAGCGCTGCAGGTGGCGCACGATGACCACTTCGCGCGTCGGCGCGCGGCCGGACAGTTCGCGGTAGACGAGGGTGAACCGGTCGCGCGGATTGCAGGCCACGCGCGGCAGGATGGCGATGCCCGCGCCGAGGGCCACCAGCGCCTTGACCGTCGCGACCTGGGAGCATCGGTGTCCGAGACGCGGGGCGAAATCGTTCTCGCCGCAGAACCGCTCGGTCTCCGCCAGGAGCGAACTGGTGTGGCCCAGGAGCACGAAGCTCTCGTCCGCCAGATCGGCGGCGGCGATCTCCGGCTTGGTGGCGAGGGGGTGATCGCGGCTGACCGCCAGCAGGAGGGGCTCGCTGAACAGGACTTCGAGCGAGACGCGCAGGTCCTTGACGGGCTGCGGCACGATCACGAGATCGAGATCGCCCTCGATAACGCCCCGCACCAGGTCAGGGCGGAAATCCTCGTGGGTATGCACCTGCAGGTTCGGGTAGAGGGTGCGGCACCGCTCCAGGACCGGGGGAAGCAGGTACGGGGCGAGCGTTGGGACGGCCCCGATCTTGATTCGCCGCTCGAGAGTCGGGCTGTCCTTCAATTCCTTTGAGGCGTCGTCGATCTTTAGAAGGATGTGCCGCACCCGCTCCAAGAAGACTTGCCCGGCTTCGGTGAGGACAGCTCTTCGCCCCAACCGATGGAACAGTTTGTGGCCGAGCTCCCGCTCCAAGTGCATAATCTGCTGGCTCATAGACGGTTGCGACACATGACACTGCTCGGCTGCCCGAGTGAAGTTTCCTGCATCTGCAACTGCCGTAAAATAACGGAGTTGTGCTAGTTCCATAGGATGGTCCTATGATATCAATAGAAGTATGTGGCTATCTTAATTGCAAGCCTGAGGTATACTGGGAGCGGTTCCGAAAGGGACCATTAACCTGAAACAGAAAGTAAACCATGAACCAAGATAGACTGATGAAACTCGTGCCGGCGGGCGTCGTGCTCGCGGTCGCGGCATTTCTCGGCCTTACCCAAGCGAGGGTGGAAGATGTCTACAAGCTCTACGCCGTCATTGGGTTTGGCGCGGTAGCCGCGCTGGTGGCCGTGGTTGCCTTTGACTACCGCAAGAAATTGCGGGGTCAGGGCGACCGCTAAGTCACCGGTACGTCCAGTCAGCTAACTATGAGGCCGGAGCCACGGGGCTCCGGCCTCTTTCTTTTTGGATGAATGGACTCAAATAACGCGAAGGACAGAGGGGGACCGGGGGCGGATCGAGGATGGCGGCCTCTACCGCCCCGGTGGCGGGGGCTTCAACCTGGCCAGCGTGGCGCCCCAGCTTCCGGTGGTTTCGTCGCCAAGGCGGAACGACTCCACGAGCGGAGACCGCCGCAGGATGGCGTGGACGGTCTCCCGCAGCGTGCCGGTGCCTTTTCCATGGACGATTCGGACTTCGCGCAGGCCCCGCTCCCGGCAGGCGGCCAGGTAGCCCTCGACCAGACGCGGGACGTCGTTCGGCTGGAACGTGTGCAGGTCCAGTTCGCCGCTGATGGGGATTCGGACGGGTTCGGGTTCGGCGGCCACGGGGGATGGCGGGGCGGCAACGGAACGCATTGGCGACGATGCAATCGGAGCGTCTTGAGTCCGAGCCGCTCCATCTCTGCGGTCCCTAGGGATAATGAAACCCCTCGGGCGGCTCGTCAGGCGGCGGTGAGCCGGGGGACTGGGTGCCGGATGACGGCTGGCCGCCGGACGGCAGGGTATCCGGCGCCGCACGCGGCGCGGCCTTGGGCGGCGGCGGAGGTTCTTCCATCGCCCGTTTCAGTTCCGCTTCCAGCCCGCTGGTGGCCTTCTTCAGTTCGCGCAGCGACTTGCCGAAGGTGCGCGCAAGATCCGGCATCCGTTTGCTCCCGAACAGCAGCAGGACCACGAGCATGATGACCAAGATCTCGGTAGAACCGACGTCGAGGATCGCGACGATGGACGGCAGAGCAGGCATGATCGGAGGCGCTCCCGGCCCGGCTACTTAAGATCGACCTCCACCAGGAACGTCTGGGTTGCGCTGGGCGCGACGGAATAGAGCCCGGTCTTGTGTTCGGGGGCGTTGGCGGGGCCCATCCACGGCTCGACGCAGTAGAACGGCGCGTTTTCGTCGGGCGACCAGGTGACGACCACCGCCGACTTGGGCGGAACGCGATCGGGACCGACGCGCAGGCGGATCCGGCTTTCGGAGCCGCGCTCGCCGATCAGCACGACATTGCTCTTGAGCGAGGTGTGGAGGACATCGATCAGGTCCTTGTTCGCCAGCGACTCCTCGGCGCCGAGCCGCGGACCGATGTGGAGCTGGCCGTGCTCGAAGTCCTGGCGGACGGTGGCCCGGGCCGGGATGGCGACGACGTAGTCGGCGCGCGTGCGGCCCTCGGTCCACGGCACGGTGAAGTAGAAATGGTGGCCGGCGCTCCACGGGATGGGCTTCTTGTCGAGGTTGCGCAGACTGAGCTCCACGAAAAGCGCCAGCGGTTCGAAGCGATAGCTCACCGTGAACTCGTAATCGTAGGGATAGGACGCGCGCGCCTCGGCGTCGGGCTGGAACAGCGCGGTGAATCCGCGCTCGTCGAGGCGGGTCACCCGAAAATCGCCCTGCCGGGCGAGACCGTGGATTGGCATCGGCCGGCGCACGTCGTCTTCATCGCGCCAGAAATTGATGTCGCCGTGGTCAAAGGTCCGGCCGCAGAACGGGAAGAGGATGGGGTTGCCGCCGCGGACCTTGCCGATGTTGTCGAGCGACAGTTCCTCGGGCCAGTAGATGACATCGCGCACCGAACCGTCGGCGAGGGTGAGATGCCAGTTCATGAGGCGCGCGCCCTTTTCGGGCAGCGCCAGAAAGGTGGAGGGGCCCACCTGCCAGCGGGTCAGGGTCTGGCCCAGATAGGGGACTTTTTCCATGCGCGGCAAAGGTGTAGCGGATGCCGCCGGTGTCGACAAAGACTTTTTCGCCGGAAATCGGGGCCCGGATCGGGACCGGCCGGGACGGACACGCCGCGGGGACCGCGTCCCCGGCGTTCGGTTTCGGCCGGCGATGAGAAAGACGGGCCCGCCGTGTAACGCCCGGCACCATCGGGCGCTTGCGTCGGCCTCCGCGGCGGGCCAGAGTCACCAAGAGCTCATGTCGCGAAGATTTCTCCAATTCTGGGCCGGCGGCCTCCTGGCCGTGTCGGCCGCCGTGAGCGGCGCCGAGCGTCCCTCCGCGCCCCCGCCGGCCGCGCCGGCTGAGTCGGCCGCACCCGCGCCGGCCGCCCTCCCGGCAGCGGCACCCGCCGTGAAGCCGGCGGGCCGGATCATCGTCTACGTCCTGCCGGTGCAGGACGAGATCGCGCAGCCGGTGCTCTATATCCTGCGCCGGGGCCTCAAGGAGGCGATCGCGAACCACGCCGGGGCGGTGGTGCTCGACATGAAGACTCCGGGCGGCGCGCTGGACGTCACCTTCGAGATCATGGCCGATTTGGCGAAGTTCCCGGGCCAGACGATCACGTTTGTCGACGACGAGGCGGTCTCGGCTGGGGCTTTCATCTCGGCGACCACCCAGGAGATCTGGTTTTCGCCCGACGGCGTGATCGGGGCGGCGGCCCCCGTGTCGGCGACCGGCCAGGACATCGACGAAACGATGAAGCTGAAGATCGTCAGCTATCTCAAGGCGCGCGTCCGGGCGATTTCGGAGGGTCGGGGCTACCGGGGCCAGGTGATCTCGGCGATGATCGACAAGGATTACGAGCTGAAGATCGGCGACACGGTCATCAAGCCCAAGGGGGAGCTGCTCTCGCTGACCGCACACGAGGCGCTCAAGAAGTTTGGCGATCCGCCGGAAGCGCTGCTCGGGGCGGGCCTCGCCAGGGATATTGACGACCTGCTGAGGCAGAAATATGGCGCGGGCAACTTCGAGATCGTCCGGCTGCGGGTCACCTGGTCCGAGCAGCTGGCCCGGTATCTCAGCGCCATCAAGCCGCTGCTGATGGGCCTCGGCGTGCTGCTCCTGATCATCGAGTTCAAGACGCCGGGCTTCGGGTTCTTCGGCATCGCGGGCATCGCGCTGCTCGCGGTCGTGTTCCTGAGCAACTACGTGGCGGGCCTTTCGGGGCATGAGCCCATGATCCTCTTCGGCCTCGGGATGCTGCTGCTGGCGCTGGAGGTGTTCTTCTTTCCTGGCATCGCCGTGCTCGCCGTGAGCGGGGTCGCCCTGATGCTTGGCTCCCTGGTCTGGTCGATGGCGGACATCTGGCCCAACGAGCCGCCCACGATCGCGACCTCGGGCGACCTCTTCCTGGTGCCGCTCGTCAATCTCGGCCTCGGCCTGGTGGTGGCGCTGGTGCTGGCGGTCCTGCTCGCGCGTTTCCTGCCGAAGGGCTGGCTGTGGGACCGGATGGTGCTGCAGACCGCCCTGGGGTCCGCGGCCCAGGTGGCCGGCTCGGCGCCGGAAGCCGAGGCGGAGGCGGACGCCGCCGCGCTGGTCGGGCGGGAGGGCGTGGTCACCACGCCGCTGCGGCCGGCGGGCGAGGTGGAGATCGACGGCCGCCGCTACCAGGCGCAGGTGGAACTGGGGACGGTGGAGGCGGGCGCGACCGTGGTGGTCGTGGACCGGACGGATTTCGGCCTGAAAGTGGAGAGGGTCTCGACATGACTGCGATTCTCCTGCTCTTCCTGCTCGGCACGGTGCTGCTGGTGTTCGAGGTATTCACCCCCACCTCGATCCTCGGGATCCTCGGCGGGCTGGCGATGCTCGGCGGCTGCATCCTGGCGTTCCAGGACTACGGCGCCGGCGGCGGCAGCGTGGCGGTCGTGGCGGGGTTGGCGATCCTCGGCCTCGCGCTCTACGTCGAGTTCGGCCTGCTGCCGAAGACGCGGCTGGGGAAACGCTTTTTCCTGCACGACGCGATCGGCGCCGTCAGCCAGCCGCCGGTGGCGGAGGCCGGGGCCGTCGTGGGCAGGACCTGCGAGGCGGCGACCACGCTGGCGCCCTCGGGCTACGTGCTGCTCGACGGCCGGCGCTACGCGGCGTTCTCCCAGGCCGGCCACGTGGCCCGCGGCACCACGCTCAGGGTCGTCGCCGTGGACAATTTTCGCTTAACCGTCTCCAAACCATGAGCAACATAGGCTACGTTCTTCTCGTCGTCGGCGGCATCGCCCTCCTGATCCTTGCGGGGATCGTCTTTTCGTTCTTCAGCGTGTTTCTGCGCGCGTGGCTGGCCGGCGCCTACGTCGGCATGATCAACCTCGTGGCGATGCGCCTGCGCCAGGTGCCCTACGGCCTTGTCGTGGATGCCCGGATACGGGCGACCAAGGCGGGCATCCATGTCACCATCGACGAGGTCGAGGCCCAGTACCTGGCGGGCGGCAACGTCATCGCCTGCGTGCACGCCCTCATCGCCGCGCAGAAGGCCGGCATCGTGCTGGATTGGCGCCGGACCTGCGCGATCGACCTGGCGACGAAGGGCTCGGGAAAATCCGTCGAGGAGGCCGTGCGCACCTCGGTCGACCCCAAGGTGATCGACTGCCCGAATCCCGAGGGCGGCCGCACGACCATCGACGGCGTGGCCAAGGACGGCATCCAGGTGAAGGTGAAGGCCCGGGTGACCGTGCGCACCAACCTCGACCGCTTCGTCGGCGGCGCCAAGGAGAACACAATCATCGCCCGCGTGGGCGAGGGCATCGTGACCACGATCGGTTCGTCGGAATCCTACAAGCACGTGCTGGAGAGCCCGGACAGCATTTCCAAGACGGTGCTGGCGCGCGGCCTCGATGCCGGCACGGCGTTCGAGATCCTTTCGATCGACATTGCGGACGTCGATGTGGGCGAGAACATCGGCGCGAAGCTGCAGGTCGCGCAGGCCGAGGCCAACAAGAACATGGCGCAGGCGCAGGCGGAGATCCGCCGCGCGGCCGCCGTGGCGCTCGAGCAGGAGATGAAGGCCCGGGTGCAGGAGATGCAGGCCAAGGTGGTCGAGGCCCAGGCCCAGGTGCCGCTGGCCATGGCCGACGCGTTCCGCAGCGGACACCTCGGCGTGATGGACTACTACCGCATGCAGAACATCCAGGCCGACACGGAAATGCGCACCACGATCGCGGGCCCGGAGGCCGGGAAGAAGTGAGGCTCCTGCGGCGGACACCCTGAACGAGCCGGCTGACCATGGACTGGGTACTCGACAATCTGCAGATCATCATCCTGGTGGCGGTCGCGGTCGCGGCGGTGCTGCAGAGGATTCGGCAGTCCCGCGCGCAGACGGGCGCGGAGCCGCCGCCGGCGGCAGATCAGGACGAGGCCAACCGCACGCGCCGCATCCAGGAGGAGATCCGCCGCCGGATTCTGGAGCGGCGCGGCCTGGCGCCCGTGCCCCCGCCCCTGACCGAGGAGGAGGAACGGCCGTTCCCGGAGGCGCCGCCGATGGTCGAGGAGCTGCGTCCGGTCGTGGTCGCTCCGCCGGTGCTGGTGCCGCTGGCGCCCGCCCCTGCGCCATTCGATTCCGTTGAGGCGGACCGCCAGCTGCGGATGATGGAGCGGTTGCGCGAGCTGGAACGGACCGCGGTTGCCTCCGCCTTCGGCGCGCCGGCCCTGGCGGCGCCCGGCGCGACTCCGGTTTCGACGCCGGCCAGCGGGCTGCTCGCGCTGCTGCGCCAGCCCGCCGGACTGCGGCAGGCCGTGCTGCTGCGCGAGATCATGGACGCGCCCCCGGGGCTGCGCCCTCCGGCAACCCCCGGTCAGGGGATCTGGACGCGCATGTAGCCCGTGTAGGGGTTGGGCTGGCGCTTGCCGTTGATCTCGATGTCGACGCTCTGCTGCGCGGTGGCGGTCAGCAGCAGCGAGCCGCGCTTCGGGAAGGTCCGCGACTCACCCTTCATCAGGGTGCCCTGGAAGATCTCGGCTCCGTCCAGCTCCTGCACCAGCTTGATCCGCACCGCGTCGCGGGCCGTGAGCGTGATCGTCTGCTCGGCCATGGCCCTGATTTCCCCGGGCGCCCGGGCCGATCCGCCCGAGAGCGCGCGGATGCCGAGGACGACGGCGACCACCAGCAGGACGGCCAGCACGATCACGACGCCGCCCTTGATGAGCAGCGCGGGGTCGATGGGCGAGGCGCCGCCCCCGGAGGGAGTGAAACTCCGGCGCACGGGCGCCGGCGGGGGGGGCGGGGCGGGGGCCGGGGATTCCCCATCGGGCGGGGCCGGCGCCGCCTCGGCGGCCGGGCTCGCCGCCTGGCCAAGGTCCATCCGCCCGTAGTTCTCGCGGTTCTCGCGGCGGGCGGCGCGGCCCTCGGCCGGCGCGAGCGTCTTGTAGTCGGCCAGCAGCTTGTCGGGGTTGAGCTTCAGGTAGGCCGCGTAATTGTGCAGGAAGCCGCGGATGTAGATGTCCGGGAGATTCAGGTCAAAGCTGTTGCCCTCCAGCTTGTGCAGATACTCGCTGCGAATCTTCGTCGCTTCCGCCGCTTCGCGGATGGAGATCCCCTTGCGCTTGCGGGCTTCCTCAAGTCGCTCGCCGATGGTCTGCATATTGGTCAGTTAGGCGAAATTGCCGAAGATGGGAAGGCGGATTTTGCACCGGCGCCCCGTCGGAGGCCGCGGCCTCCGCGCCGCGGGTCAACGGCCCGCGCCCGTGGAGCCGATGGCATCCGGCGAACGGAATCGCGAACCGACGGATTCGGCCGGCAAACACCGCAGGCATCCGCAATCGGCCGCGCGGAGGGCGAACGCCGGCGCGGGGCTAAATCTTGTCGAGATCGACCAGGATCTCGCGGGGCTGGGCGCCGTTCTCCGGGCCGACCAGTCCCTTTTCCTCCATCAGCTCCATGATGCGCGCGGCGCGGTTGTAGCCGATGCGGAGGCGGCGCTGCAACATCGAGGTGGAGGCGCGGCGGGAGGCCTTGAGGACCTCGACGGCCTGGCGGTAAAGCTCCTCGTCGTCGCCCATCTCCGCGTCATCCTCCCCGCCGCCGGCCTCGTCCTCGTCATCCTCGGACGCGGCGCGGTCGATGTGCGCCTGGACGTCCTGGGCGAACGCGGGCGGGCCGTAGCGCTTGAGGTACTCGATGATCTTGGCGATCTCCTCGTCGGACACGAGCGCGCCCTGCGCGCGCACGAGCTTGGCCGAGCCGGGAGGGGAGAACAGCATGTCGCCCCGGCCGATGAGGGTCTCGGCGCCCTTGGTGTCGATGATCGTGCGGGAGTCGACCTGCGAGGCGACCTGGAACGCGATGCGCGAGGGCAGGTTGGCCTTGATGATGCCGGTGATCACGTTCACCGACGGACGCTGGGTGGCGATGATGATGTGGATACCGGTGGCGCGGGCGAGCTGGGCGAGGCGCGCGACCGAAGTCTCGATCTCGGCCGGGGCCACCATCATGAGATCGGCCAGCTCGTCGATGATCACGATGATGTAGTACAGGTGATCGGGCACTTCGATCTCGCCGGCCGGCGCGACGCCCTCGAGCGTGGCCTGGGCATCTTCACCGGCGGCGGTCTCCTTGGCGGTGCGCTTCCGGCTGTTGAACGCGCTGATGTTGCGCACCCCGGCCTTGGCGAAGATCTGGTAGCGCATCTCCATTTCCTTGAGCAGCCATTTCAGCGCGGCGGGCACCTTCTTCGCCTCGGTGACCACGGGGATGAGCATGTGCGGCAGGTCGTTGAAGATCTTCAGCTCGACGATCTTCGGATCGATCATTATCAGGCGCACCTCGCGCGGGCTGGCGTGATAGACGATGGAGGAAATGAGCGCATTGATGCAGACGGACTTGCCCGAGCCGGTGGCGCCGGCGATCAGCAGGTGGGGCATCTTGGCGAGGTCGGAAACAAGCGGCTTGCCGCTCACGTCCTTGCCGAGGGCGATGGGGAGGTCCGCCTTGGCGCCCGCCCAGTCCTCCGACTCGATGATCTCGCGCAGGCCGACCTCCATCCGTTTCTGATTGGGCACCTCGACGCCGACGGCGGCCTTGCCCGGAATGGGCGCCATGATGCGGACCGACTGGGCCCGCATGCCGAGGGCGATGTTCTTGTCGAGACCGGCGATCTTCTCGACGCGCACACCGGCGGCCGGGACAACCTCGTAGCGCGTGATGACCGGGCCGACGTGGATCTCGCCCAGGGTCACCTCGACGCCGAACTCCGCCAGGATGCGCAGGAGGTTCTCGGCGTTTTGCCGGTGCTCGTCCTCGCTGGAGGCCACGTCCTGCCTGACCGGTTCGCGCAGGAGCGTGAGCGGCAGTTGGTACTTGTCGTCCGACCGCGCGGCGGTGGACCTGGCCTTCCGCGGCTCCTCGGGCCTGACGATGTTGAGCTTGCCCACCGAGGGCGTCGAATTCGTGGAAGCCGGCGCCGGCTCCTCGGGCATCTCGGGTTCGGGCAGGGGGGCCTTGGTGGCGACCCGGCGCGGCGCGGGGGTCAGGGAGACCGGCGGGGTGGAGCCGGGGGGAGCGGTCGAGCCGGACGAAGCCGGCGCGCCCACGATCTTCGCCTCCGCGGCCTCCCGCGCAATGTCCTCCTTGGTCTTGGCGATGACCAGCGGCTTGGTGGCCGTCGGGGCGGTCATGCTCACCGCGGCCATCTGGGCGGCACGCGTCTTCTGCCGGGTGTCCTTGTCCTTGTGCTTCCGTTCGGCGCGCTCGGCGGCGCGGCGGGCGCGGCCGGAGCGCCAGCCGTTGAGGGCGCCGAGCATGCGCTCGAACTCCGTCGCGATGTCGCGGGTGAAGATGAAGGTCAGGGTCAGGGCGAAAACGGTGCCGAGCACCAGGCCGGCGCCGACGACGCCGACCGTGTCCTTGAGCAGCTGGCGGTAGAGCAGGTTGCCGACCGCGCCGCCGAGGCCGGCGGTGAAATAGTCGCTGTACCTGAAGCTCTCGATCATCGACCAGAGCCCGGATTCCGTCGCGATGCACAGGATCATCGCGAAAAACCGCGTGGCGACCAGGCGGCGGGCATTGCGCACCGCGACCCACGACAACCAGAGGAAGAAGATCGGCACCAGCCAGGTGCTCACGCCCGTGTAGTAGAGGAGCCACCACGACAGGCCCGCGCCCCAAGGCCCGCCCAGGTTCGGCTGGGGCTTGGCCAGATCGTGAATCACCCAATTAATCCCGTCCCACGCGCTCTGTCCCCCCACCTGATACTGGTGGCTCTGGCGCGGGTCGAAATCGAGCAGCGACACGGCAATCCAGGCGCCAAGCCCGAAGCAGAGGCAGGCCGCCAGCCATTTGGGCCGATAACGCGGCCCTTCAAACGCCGAGGCGTTCTTTGAGTTTGAAGTCTCCGACTTGCGCATTTGTCTAGACGGGAAGCGCCGGTGTGAAGTCCAGTCTGCCGGGTCCCCCGGTCAAGGTAAATAGCCGGAATCCATTTTCACGATAAACTCATAAGCAGCGCATTATGGAAATCTTGCGATTCGAGCCGCTCTACCAGCAGCGAGTCTGGGGCGGCCGTGAAATTGGTGCCGCCTTCGGCCGCCGGCTTCCGGTCGGTCAAGTGATTGGCGAAAGCTGGGAGATCGTCGACCGTCCGGAGGCGCAGTCGGTCGTGCGCGGCGGCGAACTGGCCGGCCGGACCCTGCGGGAGATCCTGGCGGGCCGCGGCGGCGAGGTGATGGGCCCCGGCTGGCCGGAGGCGAAGCCCTTTCCGATCCTGGTCAAATGGCTCGATTGCCGCGAACGCCTCAGCCTCCAGGTGCATCCTCCGGCCGGGAAGGCGGAGGCCCTGGGTGGGGAGCCGAAGACGGAGAACTGGTTCATCGCGGCGGCCGCGCCCGGGGCGTCCCTGATCGTCGGTCTGCGGCGGGGCGTGACGCGCGAGCGGTTTGCCCAGGCGCTTGACGGCGGCACGCTGGAGACCTGTGTCCACCGGTTTCCGATCGCGGCGGGCGATTCGATCCTCGTGCGGAGCGGGACGGTCCATGCCATCGACGCCGGCAACCTGATCCTCGAGATCCAGCAGAATTCCGACACCACCTATCGCGTCTATGACTGGGGGCGGGTCGGCCTTGATGGCAAGCCCCGGCAGCTGCACCGGCGCGAGGCGCTGGAGTCGATTCTCTGGGATCAACCCGAGCCGCAGCCGCTGCGGGCGGCGGCGGCGCCCGGCGTGCTGGTCGCGTGCGCCGAGTTCCGCATCCGCCGCGTGCCGCTGGCGTGCGGCGCGCAGCTGGCCTTTGCCGCGCGCGAACAGCCGCGCCTCGTGCACGTGGTCACCGGCGGCCTGCGTGACGCCGCGGGGGGAGTGGCGCTCGCCCGCGGGGACAACGTCCTGCTGCCGTTTGCCGGGGCCTGTGCGCTGACCGCGACCGAGGCGAGCCTCGTGCTGGTGACCGACCAATTCGCCTGAACGCATCATGGAGCCGACCCGCATCACCCGTCCCGATGGTGGCATCCGGCTGCGCCTGTTGTTGATCCTCGGCGCGATCTTCGCCTGCCTGGCGCTGGCGTGGATGCTGCTGTTGCCCCAGGTCGTCACGAGGTACGTGCGCAACCGCACCGGGTTCGGCGTCGAAATCCGGTCCCTCTACGTGAACCCCTTCACCGCCAGCGTCGCGCTGCGGGGGCTGGTGATCACGAATCCGCCGGCCTTTCCCCGGAAGGATTTCTTCGAGGTGCGCGAATTCCGGGCGCGCGCGCGGCTGTTCTCGCTGTTTGCCTCGCGAGTCGTGGTGGACGACGCGACGATCGACGTGGCCGCGATCACGCTCGTCCGCGACGAGCGCGGCCGGCTCAACGTGACGCAATTCCGCCAGGGGCTGGAGGGATCGGCGACCCCGGCGGCCTCCCCCGGCGGGCAGGCCGGCCCGCCCCCGGCGGCGGGGCCGGCGGGCGCCTCCGGCGGTCCGGCGCGCCCTCCGCGGGAGTTCCTGATCAAACGCCTCACGGTGACCTGCGACCGTGTGATCGTCGCCGACTACTCGAAGCGCCGGCCGGCCGTCAACGAGGTGAACCTCCGTTTCCACCACGTGTACACGAATGTGACGAGCACCGAGCAGCTGATCGCACCGCTGGCGCAGGTGCTGTCCCCGATTGCCGTGGCCCTCGGCTACATCACGCCGGAGACCGACACGATGCTGCGGTCGGCCGGCGAGGCGCTCCGGGAGACCGGCCGCCGGACCGGCGACGCGGTGCGGGGCTTCCTCGAATCGCTTGAGAAAGGCGGGAAGAACTAGTTTACTGCGCGTTTCCCATGATTCCACCCAAGCCCAAGCACACCACGGCCAACCCGGTCCCTCCGGCGGACGCGCCGCCCGAAACCGCCGGACCGCCGCCCATGTCGGCGCCGCCGACGGTCGACGAGCAGCTGGCGGCGGCGCGGCAGGAGGCGGCGGCGAACTACGACCGCTATCTGCGCGCCGCGGCGGACCTGGAGAACTATCGCCGTCGGATGATCCGGGAGAAGGAGGAGGTGCGCCAGGCGGCGGTCGCGAACCTCGTGCAGCATCTGCTCCCGGTCCTGGACAGCCTCCAGCTCGGCCTGACGGCCGCGCGGCCCCAGGCCGAGACGAAGACCATTGCCGACGGAGTCGCGATCGTGGTCGACCAGCTCAAGGGCGTGCTCACCCGCAACGGGCTGACCGAGGTGAGCGCGGCCGGGGAGCGCTTCGACCCGCACCGGCACGAGGCGCTGTCCCACCAGCCGAGCGCAACGGTGCCCGAGGAGCACGTGATCCAGGTGGTCCGCGTTGGCTACCAGCTGCACGGACGCCTGCTGCGGCCCGCGAGCGTGATCGTTTCCAGCGGCCCGGCGAAGGAGGCGAAATGACCGCTCCGGCCGGCGACGCCCGCCGGCGCGCGGATTGACGCCGGCCGGTCGTTGCGACACCGATCTACCCATCCATGGCGAAGGAAGACTACTACGAGCTGCTCGGCGTGAACCGGGGTGCCTCGGCGGAGGAGATCAAGAAGGCCTACCGCAAGAAGGCGGTCCAGTATCATCCGGACAAGAATCCCGGCAACAAGCAGGCGGAGGAGATGTTCAAGAAGATCTCCGAGGCCTACGAGGTGCTGCAGGACGCCGACAAGCGCGCCGCCTACGATCGCTACGGTCATGCGGCGTTCTCCCAGGGGGCGGGCCCCCAGGGTCCGGGCGGCCCGACGGGAGGCTTCCACGATCCGTTCGACCTTTTCCGCGAAGTGTTCGGCGGCGGCGGCTCGGGCAGCATTTTCGAGGAGTTCTTCGGCGGGGGCGGCGGTGGCGACGGCGCGCGGGACGGCGCGGACCTGCGGTACGACATCGAGATCGGGCTCGAGGATGCGGCGCGCGGAGTGGAGAAGGAGGTCTCATTCCGCAAGCTGGCGAGGTGCGAACGCTGCGGCGGATCCGGCGCCGAGCCGGGATCGAAGCGCGTGACCTGCCCGACCTGCCGCGGGGCCGGCCAGGTGACGACCTCGCGGGGATTTTTCACGGTGCGGCAGATCTGCCCGTCCTGCCACGGCACGGGAACGCGCATCGACAAGCCCTGCCACGACTGCCGGGGCGAGGGGAGGGTCAACCAGACGGCCAAGCTCAACGTGCGCATCCCCCCGGGCGTCGACACCGGCTCCAAGCTTCGTTCGGCGGGCAACGGCGAGGCGGGGGTGCTCGGCGGCCAGTCCGGCGATCTCTACATCGTCATTCACGTCCGGGACCATGAGATCTTCGAGAGGCAGGGTGACGACCTTTTCTGCGAGATCCCGATCAAGTTCACCCTGGCGGCCCTCGGCGGAACGATCGAGGTGCCGACGCTCTCCGGCAAGGCGTCGCTGAAGATTCCGGTCGGCACCCAGTCGGGCACGACCTTCCGGCTCAAGGGGCGCGGCCTGCCGGGGCTGCGCTCCGGCCATCCCGGCGACCAGTTGGTGCGGGTGCAGGTCGAGGTGCCGACGCATCTGACCGCCGAGCAGCGCCGCAAGCTGGAGGATTTCGCGATCGCCTCGGGCGATGCCAACGAACCGATGGGCCGGAGCTTCTTCGAGAAAGCCAAGAAGTTCTTCTAGGGCGGCACGCCGGGGCCGCCGCGGGCCAGTTCCGCATTGCCACCTGCGGAGAATGCGGCTGAGTGGGATCTTCTCCATGCGCGTGGTCATCCTGGGATCCGGTCGGGGCAGCAACGCCGAGGCGATTCTCAACGCCCAACGGGCGGGCGCCCTCGGCCCGGCCCGCGTCGTGCAGATCTTCTCCGACCGGCCGGACGCCCGCATCCTCGAGCTGGGGCCCCGGTTTGGAGTGCCGGCCGGTTTCCTCGACCCGGGGCCGTTCAAGACCAAGTTCGACGAGGCCGGCGAGGCGCGCTGGGTCGAGGCGGTGCAGGCGTGCGAGCCCGGGCTCGTCGTGCTTGCGGGGTTCATGCGCGTCCTCAAGGCCCGCTGGCTCGAGGCTTTCCCGAGGATGATCATCAACCTGCATCCGAGCCTGCTGCCCAGCTTCCCGGGACTCGACGCCATCGGGCAGGCATGGCGCCGGGGGGTGAAGGTGACCGGCTGCACCGTCCACTATGTTACCGCGGATGTCGACGGGGGCCCGATCATCGACCAGACGGCGGTCCGGGTTGAGGCGGACGACACGCTCGAAACGTTTGAATCGAAGATCCACGCCGCGGAGCACGCCCTCCTGCCGGTCGCGATTGCACGCCTGAGTCTGGCCCCGATCGGCGGGAGCTGACGCCCGCGATGGGCGGGGCCGGCTGGCGCGGCGGTCAGAACAGGTCCAGCGGCGTGCGGCTGAGGAATTCCTCGAGGTAGCCGGTCGTGGCCTTGCCCGTGATGAAGGCCGGATCGCTCAGGATCGCCTTGTGCAGCGGGATCGTCGTCTTGATGCCGCGAATGAGGTATTCGCTGAGCGCCCGGTACATGCGTTCCAGCGCCATCTTACGGTTTTCGCCGTGGGCGATGACCTTGCCGATCAGGGAATCGTAGTAGGAAGGGATCGTGTAGCCGCTGTACACGTGCGAATCGACCCGCACTCCGTGACCGCCCGGCGCGTAATAGAGGCCGATGGTCCCGGGGGACGGGGTGAAATTGCGCGCCGGATCCTCGGCGTTGATGCGGCACTCGATGGCATGCCCGCGAAACTCGATGTCCTTTTGGTCGAAGGTGAGCTTCTCGCCGGCGGCGATCCGGATCTGCTCCTTGATCAGGTCGATGCCGGTCACCTCTTCCGTGACGGGATGCTCGACCTGGATGCGGGTGTTCATCTCGATGAAATAGAAATCACCCTTGGCATCGACGATGAACTCGACCGTCCCGGCGCTCTCGTATTCCGCGGCCTCCGCGGCGCGAATCGCCGCCTTGCCCATGCGTTTGCGGAGGTCCGAAGTGAGGAAGGGCGAGGGGGTCTCCTCGATGAGCTTTTGGTGCCGGCGCTGCACCGAGCAATCGCGCTCGCCCAGGTGCAGTATCTTGCCGTGGCTGTCGGCCATGATCTGGAACTCGATGTGCCGGGGGTTCTGGATGTATTTCTCGATGTAGACCGAACCGTCGCCGAAGGCCTTCTCCGCCTCGGAGCGGGCCGTGTGATATTCCTTGGCGAAGGACACGTCGTTGTGGGCGATCCGCATGCCGCGTCCGCCCCCGCCCGCAACGGCCTTGATGATGATCGGGTAACCGATCTTGCGGGCGACCTTCATCGCCTCTCCCTCGCCCTCAACTGGACCGTCGGACCCGGGGACAATCGCCACGCCGGCCTTGCGCACAGTCTCCCGAGCCACCGCCTTGTCACCCATCATCTTGATGGATTTGGACTTGGGACCGATGAACTTGATATTGCAGGACTCGCATTGCTCGGCGAACTTGCTGTTCTCGGAAAGGAACCCATAGCCGGGATGGATCGCCTCGACGTCGGCGATCTCCGCGGCGCTGATGATGCGGTCGGCGCGCAGATAGCTGTCGGCGCTGCGAGGCCCGCCAATGCAGATGGCTTCGTCGGCCAGCTGGACGTGGAGCGACTGCACGTCGGCCTCGGAATACACGGCTAGCGTCTTGATGCCGAGCTCACGGCACGCACGCACGATGCGGAGGGCGATTTCGCCGCGGTTAGCGATGAGGATCTTTTGGATCATGAACAAAAAACCGCCCGGACACCTCCCGAACGGCGCTGAAGCCGGCAAAATGAACCGTAATTCCGGGGCCGGCGGCCGGCCGCCTAGCCTTGCTTGATCTTGAACAGACGCTGGCCGTACTCCACCGGCTGGCCGTTCTCGACAAGAACCTCGATCACAATGCCTTTCGTCTCAGCCTGAATCTCATTCATGATCTTCATGGCTTCGATGATGCAGACGACCGTGTTGTCGGCGACCTTCGTGTCGACTTCGATAAACGGGGGACTCTCGGGTGATGGAGCCCGATAGAAGGTGCCCACCATCGGCGCCTTCACGAAAGTGATCCCCGCCTCCTCTTTCTCCCCGCCGGCCGGCCCGACCCCGGCGGAGTTCGCGGCTCCGGATTGAACGCCCGATGAGGCGGCACCGGCGTCCCGCACGACCTGGAACGGCGCAGCCGACCCTCCGTTCGTCGTCAGAACGGGAGTACCGTTGATGTCCCGGCGGATCTTCAGCTTGAAGCCCTCTTCCTCCACCGCAAACTCGGTGAGTTCGGAGCGCTTCATTAGGTCGATGATCTGCTTGATCTGCTTGAGGTCCAAAACGGCGCCTTGGTTGGGTTGGGGTGGCAGAGCTTTAGTCGGACTTGGGGTGCCTGCCGTTCAAAATTAGTTTCCCTCCGCTGGCAACACTTGATTTTGAAGACAATCTTCTCAAGGTGCAAGGAAACGCCAAAAAACATCCGAAATCGACAAGAATGGCACTAAAACGGTCAAAAAATGCCCAGAGAATGCCTTCTTTTTGTCGATTGTCATTTTTGACTTATCAATGACTTACGGAAGCCAGATTATGGCAATCCCACACGGGTACAGCGACCGGACCCGCGGTGTCCCGGAAACGGATACCGGGTGATACCCGATTCGGGGTAAACTCCGAAATTTGCGTGCAGTGGCGGACTACTCCCCGATCAGTTTCACGAGAACCCGCTTTCGGCGCATGCCGTCGAACTCGCCATAGAAGACCTGTTCCCAAGGCCCGAAGTCCAGTTTGCCGGCGGTGACGGCGACCACCACCTCGCGGCCCATGACCGTTCGCTTGAGGTGGGCGTCAGCGTTGTCCTCTCCCGTCCGGTTGTGCTGGTACGCGGAGTAAGGCTTCTCGGGGGCCAATGCCTGGAGCCAGCGCTCGAAATCGGCATGCAGGCCTGGTTCATCGTCATTGATGAAGACGCTCGCCGTGATATGCATCGCGTTGACGAGGCAAAGGCCCTCGCGGATGCCGCTATCCGCCAAGCACTGCTGGACTTGGGGAGTGATGTTGAGGAAAGCCCGTCGCTGCGGCACTTCGAACCCTAGTTCCTTGCGATATGATTTCATGGCGAAACAGGGTCTGATTGATGGACCGATCAGGACAAGACGGGAAGTCGTATCCGAGGATCGCCGCCGGCGGCGTCGGTGTGACCGAGGGCCGCCGGTTGTTCTTCGTCGGTCTCACGCGGGCCCCGGAGCACCTCTTCCTGTCCCACGCCCGCCGGCGCCATTGGCGGGGCGAGGTTCGCATCCGACGTGCGTCGCCGTATCTCGGTGCGATCCGGGAGGGGTTGCTCGAGAGGCAGTGGGATGAAGCCCTGGCGGCATCGCGTCCCCGCCAGTTGGAGCTGTTTTGACCGCCGAGCCCCGGTCACGGTGCGCCGGACCGAAACGACCGTGCGAGGGCGGCGGCGCCCGGTTCAGACCTTGGCGAGGGCCTGCTCCAAGTCGGCCTGGAGGTCCACGAAGTCCTCCACGCCGAGCGACAACCGCACGTAGTCGGGCGAGACGCCGGACGCCGTCTGCTCCTCCTTTGAGAGCTGGCTATGCGTGGTGCTGGCGGGATGGATGGCGAGCGACTTGGCGTCGCCGATGTTGGCGAGATGCGAGAACAGCTGGAGCGATTCGATGAATTTCCGCCCCGACTCGAAACCGCCCTTCAGCCCGAATCCGAGCAGCCCGCCGAACCCGCCCCGAAGGTATTTCTTCGCGGTCTCGTGATGGGGGCTGGTCTTGAGACCCGGATAATTGACCCACTTGACCTGGGGATGCGCGGCGAGCAGTTCGGCGGTCTGCTGCGCGTTCCGGCAAATCCGCTCCATCCGCAGGTGGAGGGTTTCCAGGCCCTGCAGCATGAGAAACGCGTTGAACGGGCTGAGGCAGGCGCCCATGTCGCGCAGCAGCTGGAGGCGCATCTTGAAGATGTAGGCGACGTTGGCGCCTCCGGCGGGCGGGAAGCTCTTGAACGCGTCCCAGTGGACAATCCCGTGATAGCTCGGATCGGGCTGCGTGAATCCGGGGAAGCGCCCGCCGCCCCAGTTGAAATTGCCCCCGTCGACCACGATGCCGCCGATCGACGTGCCGTGTCCGCCGATGTACTTGGTCGAGCTGTGGACGACGATGGCGACGCCCCACTCGAACGGGCGGTTGAGGATCGGCGTGAGGCAGGTGTTGTCGACGATGACGGGCACGCCGACCTCGCGGGCGATGCGGGAGACCTCCTCGAACGGGAAGATGTTCAGCGCGGGGTTGCCGAGGCCCTCGCCGTAGAACGCCTTCGTGTTGGGGCGGACCGCGCGGCGAAAGGCGTCCGGATCCAGGGCGTCGACAAACGAAACGTCGATGCCGAGTCGCGGCAGCGTATAGTGGAAAAGGTTGTACGTGCCGCCGTAAAGCTGGGACACGGAGACCACGTGGTCGCCGGCGCCGGCGAGGTTGAGGATGGCATTGGTGATCGCGGCCTGGCCGGAGGCATGGGCGAGTGCGCCCGATCCGCCCTCGAGCGCCGCCACGCGCTGCTCGAAGACGTCGGTGGTCGGATTCATGATCCGCGTGTAGATGTTCCCGAGCTCCTTCAGCGCGAAAAGATTGGCGGCGTGCTCGGTGTCGCGAAAAACGTAGCTGGTCGTCTGGTAGATCGGGACGGCGCGCGCGCCGGTGGCGGGGTCCGGCGTCTGGCCGGCGTGGAGGGCCTTGGTTCCGAGTCCGTGAAGATTCATGGCAGGCACCATGCCCTAGGGCTCTTAATCCGCAAGGCAAGCCCGCAAACCCGGGCCGGGGCCGCAATCCGTGTCATCATCCGACGGCGCGGGGCGGCCGCCGCGTGCGGCCGCCGGTCAGCGGATCTCGAACGATCCCCGGGTCAGCGGGAACACGGGCTTGCCCAGCCGCTGCGAGCTCATGCGCTCGACCTCGAGGCCGACCTCATAGTTCTGCGAGAGGAAGCGGAAGAAGACCATCTTGTCGATGGCCAGGCACGACAGCGGGCCCTCGGCGATGACGCTGGCCGTGGAGGCGCTGTTCTGCAGCAGGCCGATCTCGCCGATGAAATCCCCCAGGCCCAGCCGCGAGACCCGGCGCTTCTGCCGGACGACCTGCGCCTGGCCCTCGTAGATGAAGAAGAGCGCCTGGCTGTAATGGTCTTCGATCAGCACGTAGCTGCCGCTGGAGAACTTGACCACGCGGGAAATGCCGGCGAACCGGCTGATGGCCTGCGGATGCCAGTTGCGGCAGAGATGGTTCTGGCGGAGGAACGGGACGCGGTGGGCCAGCGCCTGGACCGTGGGCGGGCCCAGCCGGGCCACGATCTCGCTTTCAAAGACCTCCCGCGGGATGCGCAGCGCGACCACGGGGCTGCGCGCCTTGAGCCTCCAGCCCAGGGGGCGCGGGTCGATCAGTTCCTCCGCGCCGACGACGTCGCCCTCCAGCGCCTGCCAGACGCGCTCCGGGCGCCCCTTCTGGGTGCGCCGGTAGACATCGATCGCCCCGCTGACGATGAGGTGGATCTCGGCGGCGGGCCGGTTGAAGTCGGCCAGAACCGTCCCGCTGCGAATCGTCGCCACGGTGAGCTGCTCGGCCATGGCCTGGCGCCGGTCGATCGGCAACTGCTGGCCGACGGGGGAAATGGCGAGGGTGCTGGCGATGGTCCGGACGGTGACGGGCTGATGCAGCGCCTGTTTGCGCTGCTGCGCGAGGCGGCGGCTCCGCTTGGCCCGGCGGATCGGCCGGCGCACGCTCTCCACGACCGCGATGCCGATCATCACGAGGGTCGGCACCGCCACGACGATCGCGAAGACCACGGCAAAGACCTTCCAGGAATGCCAGTCCAGGACCAGATCCAGCAGCCTGATGCCGGCCGCACGGATGCTGAAGGAGGTCATGCCGCCGATCCACAGGAGTCCCCAGACCAGGCGGGCGGTGACCACGGGGCGGTCGAACTGCAGCCGGGCGGCCCGCCAGTGGCCGCTCCAGTTCCGATTGGCCTCAAACAGGAGGTGGCGCGAGGTGTCGAGGATGGGCTTGCCGAAGCTGGCGTTGATGGCGTGGCTCATCGCTCCGCCGAAGCACGGCCGGATCGCCACGCCGAGAATGAGGCTCGGCAGCAGCGCCGCCTGCGGCCAGAGCAGGCAGAATCCGATCACCAGCAGTTCCAGCGGCACGAGTCGGATGAGGTGGATGCCGACCTGGGCCCGCGCCTCGATGAGGATGGCGTCGCGCAGGTCGATGCTGAAATGGGGCAGCAGCCAGAACCAGCTCAACCGCGGCTGAAAGGCGTCCCGCCCGGCGGCGTGGAGCACCGCCCCGCCCAGGACATTGCCGAGGCTGATGGACGCGGCGAGGCCGAGATAGCCGGCGACGACGCCGAGCATGACGTTCAGCACGGAACCGCCGGGGCTGTGCGGCGGCAGGATCGCGACCGCCAGCAGTGCCCCGCCGAGAAGCAGGCTCCCCAGCCAGCAGGCGAGGCCGGCCGAGAGATTGAACGGCCATCCGACCGGCATCAGCTGTCGGTCGGCGCTGGGCGCCAGCTGCAGAACGCCGCTGCGCTGCGCCTTGATGATCAGTTCATAGAAATCGCGCAGCGACGGGCACCGGCGGTCCACGATGAGGCTGCGCAGCACCTCCGGGACCGTCTTGGGCTGGGCGAACGACGCCAGCACGTCCCACTGCAGGTCGTCGACCGTCAGGTATCCGCCCGTATCCAGCGTCTTGATGGTGAACCGGCCCTTCTGAACCGCTCCCTTGGTGAGCAGCGGATTCAGCTGAAGCCGCTCGGCGGTGAACAGAAGCTGGAGATCCAGGGCCATGGGGCGGGATCCGGTCAGGACGGCCCGCGCCGCTGCCGGGGACAACGGGCAATGGCACCCTCCACGGCCTCAAACAATTCCGGCAGGCCAAAAGGCTTGGCGAGGAAGGGGAGTTCCTGCTGGTCCTCACCCCACAGCGCTTCGTCGGAGATGCGCGCACTCACAAGCAGGAACGCAAGGGGCCCGGCCTTGGCCCGGATGGTCTTGACCAGATCCAGGCCGTTGGTGCCCGGCATCATGATATCGGTGATGACCAGATCCACGTCCCACTTGGCCCCGGCCAGCCACACGAGCGCCTTGGAAGGCTCGGTGAACGTGGTGACTTCATAATGGCGGCTGCGGAGCGCCATGGCGATCATGTCGAGCATCGAGGGCTCGTCTTCGACAACAACGATCTTCACAACCGGCACCGGTTGCGACGGAATGGATGGGGAGTTCACGAGTAAACGCGGACTACCAGACAATGGGGATAGGAACGCGGCGGTTGACTGGTAACGGCTAACTTAGCTGCCAAGTATATGCAATTCCCAAGAAATAGGTGGATTCCATTTTCACAATTCAGTCACAGCTGCCGCGGCTTGTCCAGAAATCTGGCCCGGCCATTCGGTTGGACCGGTCGGCCAGGATCCGCCTGCGGCCACGCGCGGGCGCGCGGGTTTCGCCGAAACGCGGCGGGTGCGGGTTTGCGCAGACGCGCCGGCCATCGACGCGGGCCGCGGCGGGCCGGACTCCCGGGAGGATCCGGCCGGACCGCTCACGCGGAATCCTCCCGGAGGCTCCGGTGGAGCTGCCAGGAGTTCCAGAGATTGTGCCAGACCACGTAGGTGGTGGGGCCGAGCGCCACGAGCGGGTTCGCGTAGACGAGGGCCAGATAGATCGTGAACGACGTGTTCTTCTGTCCGAGCGCCTGGCTGGCCTCCCGGGAGAAGCGCTGCCCGCCGATCACCCGCCCGAGCGCGAAATTGGCGGCGCAGACGACCGCTGTCACGGCGGCGATCTGCCCGAGCACGAGGCGCGGGAGTTCGGGATGCTCGCGCAGGAAGTACGAGGCATTCGCCGTGATGAGAAACAACGACAGCACCCACATGCCAAACGAGACGTTGCGCAGATGCTTCGGCCACTCCGTGGCGCGGGCATGCAGCGTCCGCAGCAGCCACGCCGCGCCGATCGGCGCAAACACGACCAGCCCGACGGTGCCGAGGACCTGGATGAAGGCCTGCGGCGTCGCCCGTCCGAGCACGAGGGGCAGCAATCCGGGCAGCAGGGCGGCAATCGCGAGATTGGTCAGAATAAAGGCGGCGATCACATAGTCCACGCGACCGCGCAGGAAACTCATCACGACCGGGGCGGCCGTGGCGGTCGGAGTGATGCCCGCGAAAAACGCCGCCAGCGCCACCTCGCGTCCGCCCGCCAGCCAACCCAGTCCCCACGCGGCAAACCCCATCGCCAGGTTGGCCGCCAGCAGGACGAGGTGGCTGCGCTGGACCGCCTCGCGCGACAGGCGCGTCTCCAGAAACACCAGAAAAAGCATTCCCATGACCAGCCAGCGGATGGCGGGGGCGGCGGCATGGGCCTGGGGCAGCAGCCCACCCAGCACCATGCCGGCGACGAGGGCGACGGTGCGCAGGAGGCCGGGTTGCATGACAAAGAGACGGGAGCCAAACCGCAGGGCCCGGGCAAGGCAATGGTACAGTACGGCGCCGGCCGCGGGGCGCCCGGCCGCGCCTTGAGAATCGCGCCGGGATGGTTCTTGTACGGCGCACCATGATGCCCGGCGAGGCCCCGCCCGCAAACGTCGCTCCGAGCCCGTCCATTGACCTGCCGGCTTACTTCGAGCGCATCGGCTACCCGGGATCCGCCGAGCCGACCCGCGCGGTGCTGGCGGCGCTGCACCTCGCACATGCGACGCATATCCCGTTTGAGAACTGCGACGTGCTGCTCGGACGCCCCATCCGCCTCGACCTGGAGAGCCTGCAGGCCAAGCTCGTGCGCGGCCGGCGCGGCGGCTACTGTTTCGAGCAGAACCTGCTGTTCGCCGCCGTGCTGGAGCAGATCGGATTCCCCGTGACCCGCCTGCTCGCGCGCGTTCGGTATCGCGCGACCCGCCTGCTGCCGCGCACGCATATGGTCATGCGGGTCGACCTGGACGGCGTCAGCTGGCTGGCGGATGTCGGGTTCGGCGCCGACGGCCTGCTGCTGCCGGTCCGGTTCGATCCGGGCCAGGTGACGCGCCAGTTCGCGTGGGCCTACCGGATTGTCGACGAGGCCGGCCAGTGGGTGCTGCAGTCGCTGCATGGGACGGAATGGGTCGACCTGTACGGGTTCACCCTCGATCCGCAGCTGGCCGTCGACTACGAGCTGGCCAACTATTACGTGTCCACGCATCCGGACTCCCGTTTCGTCCAGACGCTGACGGCGCAGCGCATCACGCCCGAGACGCGCCACATCCTGCGCAACGGGGAGTTGGTGGAGACGCGGGGCGCCGAAACGACCGTCCGCCGCGTGGTCGACGAGGACGAGGTCCTGGCGGTCCTCGCCGGCACGTTCGGGCTGAGCTTCCCACCCGGCACGCGCTTCCGCTACCGGGTGCCCGCCGCCTGACGGCCATCCGCCGGGGCTGCGCCGCCCGGCGGCGTCGCGTTTGTTTTGAGCAGCGCGGCCACCGCGGTGCGAACCGTCGAGGCGGGCTCCTTCCGGAGGATCGACGGGCGGAAGTAGTTCGCCGTGGCGAGCAGGCGGTCCGAGTTGGCCTCCCGCAGCGTTAGGCCGAGGCCGATCAGGTGGCTGGTAAAATCCACATCCCAGCGATCGTCGTAGTTGAGGTAGGTTTTCGCGTCCTCCGGTATCAGCGTGAGCGGACCGCTTTCGGCCTGGAGGCCGCGCACCCGCAGTTCCCGCACGATCAGTTCGTCGAGACTGTGATTGTCGTTCAGGTTCCGGACCACGAAGATGTGCCGCAGCTTGGCCAGGTCGGCCTTGGGCTCGACATGGGTGGTGAGGGTGGAACAGCCGGCGAGCAGGCACGTGGCGGCCAGGAGGAGCGTGCGGGAATTCATGGGCGATCGGAAACGGGGAATTGACGGAGGCTTGGGCAATCCCGGCCCGGCGGCGAGCAGGATTCCGCCGCCGGCGCCGGGGAAGGCGCCGGGTTCCGCTGGCTGGGCCGGAATCCGGGGACCGTCATCCTCAGCTTGACGGACCCGCCGGACGAGTGGCCTAGTGGGAGGCCGGTACGCCGGCCGCCGTCCTGATTTCCCATGCACCTGCACATTAAGCGCCTGACCCCGACCGCGCAAATGCCCGTCCGGGCGACCGAGAACGCCAGCTGTTTCGACGTGCGCGCCGACATGGATGGAAGCATCGCTCCCGGCGAGCGCCT
>CAZKDK010000013.1:0-5484 GCA_964551145.1 uncultured Opitutaceae bacterium
AAGACCGCCGTGCGCGTGTAGTCGGAATCCAGCGCATCGACGGTGCCCGATCGCGCCATCCGGGCGATATAGCCGAAGAGGACCAGCACCAGCGGCAGGGACGGCAGCAGCAGGTAGTAGATCCGCGTCAGGGGGCCTGCGCCCTCGGGCCAAGTGGCCGTGATCGGCAGCCAGTCGAGCCAGATCCCGAAGATGAGGATGAGCACGATTCCCGAGACGAACTCCGGAACCACCGTTGCCGACAGCCCGACGATGGTGATGATGCGGTCGACGGGGCGGCCGACATGAAGCGCGGCATAGACCCCGCCGGCGATGCCAAGCGGCACGAGCATCTGCAGGAGCGAACCCCGCGCGACGGTGAGCTCGCGGTAGGCGTGGGTCATGGTCAGCTGGCCGGCGCCCGCGCAGAGCGCGCTGGCCACCAGGAACGCCCAGGCGGCGGCCGGCGGCATCGTGAAGCGCGCCACCGTCGGCACGAGACAGAAGATCAGACCGTAGAAGCATTGCGCCCCGAAGATCGTCGCCGTGTGCTCGGTGCGGTGCAGCTGGCGGATCGTGACGATGACCACGGCCGAAGCCAGCGCCCCCAGGACCGCCAGACCGTCGTAGAGGCCGAGCATCGGCCGGACCGCCACGACGCCCGTGAGCAGGGCGAGGCCGGCCAGACTCACGGCGGCGCCGGCCACCAACCCCGACGTGAACGCCTCGCGCAGCATCACCACGGCCAGCAGCGCGCCCATGACCACGTAGATGTTGCTGATGAAAGTCGCGCGACCCGCGCCCAGATGGACGATCGTCACGTAGTAAAGGTAGACGCCGATTCCGCCGAGGACTCCGCGCACCATGAGCTGGGGGTTGCGATACAGGTTGTTGAACCGGAACACCCGGCCGGGAGGAAACAGGGCCGCGATGAGCGCCAGGCCGACCACGAAACGCACGGACGACAGCAGCCAGGAATCGACGGCGTACCGCGCGCCCAGCTCCCGGATGATGAGTGCGTTGGCGATGAAGAAGACCACCGAGACGAGCATCAGGATCGTGCCGCGGCGGGTGTTGGGCGCGGTGGTGGGTGGGGCTGGATGCATTGGGCAGGACGACCGGGCCGGCGCAAAAAAACCGCGCCGGAGTCGGGCGCGGTTGCGGGAGGATGAACTGGGGACGTTGGGTCAACGATCGGCATCATCCCCGGCCAGGCCGCGCGCGCCGGTGGCGGTCTGCCAGGCGAGGCGGATTTTGCGGAGGTGGGCCGGGGGGAACATCGAACGTGCGAGTAAGGACAAAAACCCGCGCAAGAAAAGAAGAAAGTTCGGCAGCGCGCCGATTCGTCATTGGTAGGGCGCGACCGCCGGGCGCGCCGGGCGTGGTCCGAGAGTCGCTGAAACCTGGAGGGCGGCGCGCTGTCGCCGCCAACAAAGAGGCGACACGAGAATCGGCGGGCAAAAAGCCCGTCCCAAAGGAAATCGATGACCGGATCGAGTGGTAGGGCGGGCTTCATGCCCGCCGCCCGATGCGCGGCGGGGCTACGCGCCCGGCCGCGGAGCGCGGTGCTTTGGCCCGCGCAAACCCGCCCGGCGCAGGCTGAAGCCCTGCGCCACGGCGCGCCCGATCCGGCTCAGGATTTTTTCAGCTGGAGGCTGTCGCGGGTGTATTCCATCAGCTCGATGTCGTTGCCGTCCGGGTCCTTGATCCAGCATTGCCTGGACCCGTCCATGCCCACGCTGATCTCGCCGACCGCGACTCCCCGGGCCAGCAGTTCGGTCCGCTCGGCCTCGAGGCCCTGCACCTCGAGGCAGAAGTGCTGATAGAGGGTGCCGGCGGCCGCCGTCTTGAGTTCCATGACCTCACCGCCCCACTGCCGCACCGCGCCGCGCTGGTCGAAGATCTCGATGAACGAACACTCGCCGCAGGCGAAATAGTAGCCGAAGACCGCGCCGTCCTTGTTGGTCATCGTGAATTTCACCGGCAGGCCGAGGACATCGCGGTAGAACGGGACCATCCGGTCCGCGTGGTCCGTTTTGAAGCACAGATGGGCGAGGCGTTTGATGTGGTTCGTTGCAGGCATGGGAGAAAGAGCGGGAGCCAAGCGGGCGCCCGGGGCCGAAGCAAGCGTCCGCTGGCCGTCGGACGGCCGATTCGCCCCTCGCGAGCCGCCGATTCCCCAGTTGTAGGGCGGGGTCTCCTGACCCCGCCACGAACGTTCGGTTTCTTTCGGCGGGGACAGGAGACCCCGCCCTACAACGCCGCGACGACGGGCCCGGTCGGCCGACCCCGCACCCGGCTTGTTGCCTCAGCCTTACGCTGCCGGCTTGGGCACGAAGAGCTCCTTCACCGATTTCCGCGAGAGCACGATGATGGTGAACACGCCGAGCACCGTGCCGAACGGCATCAGGATGCACTCGATCGCCGCGACCACGAAGCAGAACTTCCACGCGGTGCGCCGGTGGAGGCGCCGACCGGCCAGGAAAACGAACAGTGCGAGCGTCCATCCCGCCGCAATGAAGAATCCCGGAATGATCACAAACAACAATCCCACGAGAAACATACTTCCTTGTCCCTGGTGCGGGGCGTGCGCGCCGGCAACTGCGGGCGCAATCAGAAGAAAGATTCCCATCAGCAGATGGATGATGGGGAAGCACGCGATCAGCGCGGTCATGCCTGCGACCACATAGTGGAAGACGGCCAGCAGGTTCAGGTGCTCATTGTCGTCGTTCATGGAGATTGCTCCGCCGGCGGGGCTGCGTCGCGGGGAGGGGAGCCCGGGTCGGCGGCATCGTGAGGCCGATTCAGCTGCGCCGCGATCTCCGATTTCATTTCGCTGTCGGGCAGCGCGGCCAACAGCCCGGCGATGCGCGCGCAAACCGCGGCGAAATCGCCGCCCGGGAACCGGGTTCGGGTGAGGTCGACGATCTGCAGCGCATAGCGACAGGCACCCAGCGCCAGCGGCGGCTGTTCCCGGGCCTGGTAGATCAGACCGGCCTCGACGATCAGGCCCGCGTAGGCGGTGCATTTCTCCACCGCGCCGGCTTCGGGTTCGCCGACGGTCAGCAGCCGGACCTGGTCCTCCGGCGTGCGCCCCGTGAACTCTGGTGAGGGCCGGGCGAAGAGCCGCTCCTGTGCCCGGAGGATCGCGAGCAGAGCCGCGTCGTGGTGGCCGGCGTCCCGGAATTTCGTCGCCTCGGCCACAAACCGGCCGAGTTCCTCGATCATCCGGAGAAGGTAGTCCTGACGCTGGGGCATATGAGGAGTGGAGTTGGGGCCGGCTCCGATCAGTTTCGGCGGCCGGGCGGCCGCGGGCGGGTGGCGGATGTCGCTGCGCCGGGCGGGAGCCCTACACCGTCCGGTCCCCGGCCGGTTCCCGCCCGCAGGTGCCGTCGGCGCGCTGGTGCAGGATCAGCAGGTTGCCGTCCGGATCGAGGATCTCGAGGGCCCAGCACACCTCGTAGTTGGTGGGCCCGCTCACGATGCGGGCGCCGCCTTGCTTGACTTCCCGGCATGCCGCCTGGATGTCAGCGACCGCCATGGCGAGGCGTCCGCCGGTGCCAGGTTCGGCCGGCGGCGAGGCCCCCTTGAGGGAAAGGGTGAGGTTGCCGCAGTCAAACTCGGCCCATTGCCCCTCCTCGTTGTAGATCTCCTGGCGCAGTCCGAGCGTTTCCCGGTAGAACCGGGCGGCGCGCGCGAGATCGGTGACCGGATACAGGGCAAAATCGACGCCGCGGATTTGCATGGTTCCTCCCTCTGGGTTCGAAATCGGTCCGCTCTGGCCTGGCCGCGGCGGACGCGGGTCGCCGCCGGACCCCGGCGGGGAGCCGGGCCCGCGATCAGATCCGGTCGTGCGGCATCAGCAGCCGCACGGGCATGAAGAGGAGGGCGCGCAGGAGCGCGAAGACAGCCTCGACGCAAAGCACGGCAAACCGGAACGGGATGGCGAGCAGGAAGAGGATCGGCGCGAAGATCAGGACAAACAGCGCCGCCGGCCAGCTCAGAACAAAAAGAATGCACCAGGCAACGCAGAGAATCAGCAATTTCATGACGTTCTGGCTGGATTCGGAGTGGCGATGAAAACCGCGCGCCAGCTGGTTGGCGATACCTAATTTTCGATGGAAATTTCACGGGAATCTCCGGTTGGGAGCTGCCGCGTTCAGCCTCGTGGCCTCGGCTGCTGCGGGAAAGGTGTGAGGCTTCCACGCGGCCGTGTGCAGCGGGCGAGAGGAGGGGGCCGGCCACGCCCGCTCCGGCGGGGCGGGCTTCATGCCCGCCGATGTCGCCGCCCCGCCGGCCGACGTCCTCGGCGCCTGCCCCTCGGCAGGCTCGGGGCCCTGAGCTTGTCGAACGGGCAAGACAAGCGCCAGACAGTTGCTATGTGATTGGGAGGTAATGCCTTACGACGCATATCCGACGGTTGGCGGAGCGGACCTTACGCCCGCCGGTTTGCCAGTTGGTGGGGCGGGCTTTATGCCCGCCGATTCTCATTCCAACCGTCCGCATGCCGCATGCCGCGTGCCGTGGGCAGGTGACGAGGTGGTCGTTGACCATCCCGGTGGCCTGCATGAACGCGTAGCAGATCGTGCTGCCGACGAAGCCGTACCCACGGGCACGCAGATCGCGACTCATCGCGTCGGACTCCGGCGTCCGGACTGGAATCTGCCGCGGCGACCGCCAGGCGTTCTGGATGGGCCGGCCGCCGACGAAACTCCACAGGTACCGGTCCAGGGTACCAAACTCGCGTGTCACCTCCAGCGTTGCCTGCGCATTGCGGACGGCGGCCGCGATCTTCAGCCGATTGCGGACGATTCCCGGGTCCGCCAGGAGCGCGGCCACCTGCCGCGCGCCGTAGCGGGCGATCTTCCGCGCATCGAAACCGTCAAACGCGCGCCGGTAATGGGAGCGCTTGTTCAGGATCGTAAGCCAGCTCAGGCCGGCCTGCGCGCCTTCGAGCAGGAGAAACTCGAACAACACCCGGTCGTCGTGCTGCGGCACGCCCCACTCGGAGTCGTGATAGGCGACATAGGCCGGCGTCGTCGCCCAGGAGCAGCGGCCCGTCATCAGGGTGTAAGGATCAAGGTGCAAAGTGTAAGGGGTCGGCGATGCCGCCGGTGGCGGGCGGCTTAGGTGTAACGCCCAAGGTGTGATGCGCCTTCGCTTTCCCGTTACTCCTTACACTTTACACGAGTTCGCTGCTTCGGCTTGCGACTCTCCGGCGTCGACACCGGACGGCAGCCACCAGGCGCACCCGGTCGCAGCGAGCGCGAGCAGGCTGGTCGCGAGCAGGGCCTGGCGGAAATCGCCGACCGGCGCCACCCAGCCGAACACGACCGATGCAACCGCGGCGGCCAGCCGGCCGATGTTGTAGCAGAAACCCGCGCCGGTCGTGCGCAGGAGGGTCGGGAAGAGCGGCGGCATGTAGGTGGTGAAGAGCCCGAACACCCCGGAGAAGAATCCGGTCAGCGGCAGCCAGAACCAGGCGAGGGCGCCGAAGCCGCGCGG
>CAZKDK010000013.1:5584-24981 GCA_964551145.1 uncultured Opitutaceae bacterium
AGAAGAATCCGGTCAGCGGCAGCCAGAACCAGGCGAGGGCGCCGAAGCCGCGCGGCACGATGAACGCGCCCGCCATGCTCCCGAACAGTCCCAGGAACATCCAGAAGATCGCGAGCCGGTTGCCGATCCGT
Organism: uncultured Opitutaceae bacterium; assembly: GCA_964551145.1. GTDB lineage: Bacteria > Verrucomicrobiota > Verrucomicrobiia > Opitutales > Opitutaceae > Fen-1467. Next base: position 5,716 of record CAZKDK010000013.1, read on the forward strand.
TTCGCCAGCCAGCCGGCCGCGAAGGTGCCGGCGATGGAGACGCCGATGGTGGTGAAGAACGCCGCCGAGACCAGGCGGGTGATCTCCGCCGCGGGCAGGCCCGAGCCGTCCAGGAGCCGGCGGAGATGCTGCGGATTCCAGAAGACGAACAGCCACCAGGCCGAGAGGCTGAGGGCGCAGACCACCATGGTGATCCAGGTGGTCCGGGCGATGTCGCCGCGGAACAGCTCCCGAATGCCGGGGTTGCGATGGCCGGCGGCCTGCTCCGCCTCCATCCAAGTCTCGGGTTCGGGCACCTGCCTTCGGATCCAGAACACGAGCAGCGCCGGCACCACGCCGATAAGAAACACATAGCGTTCCGGCGGCGGATGCGGGAGCAGCGACAGCAGCCCGACGACGGTCGCGGCGAACAGGATGCCGAGATTGACGCCGGACTGCAGGACGGCGGCGAGCCACGGCCGCCAGGCTTTGGGCCAGGTTTCCGTCACCAGCGACGCGCCCACGGCCCACTCGCCGCCGATGCCGAGCGCGGCCACGAAGCGGAAGATCATCAGCTGCCACCAGGTCTGCGACGCGGCGCACAGCCCGGTGCAGCAGGCGTAGGTGAGCACCGTGAGCGCGAGGGCGCGGCTGCGGCCCAGCAGGTCGCCCAGCCGGCCGAAGAACGCGCCGCCCGCGGCCCAGCCGACGAGGAAGGCGGCCTGGATGTAGGCGGCCTTCTCCTTGACCGCCGGGTCGGCCGCGCTGGTGGCGGCGAGCAGGTGGATGACCAGCGGCGTGGCGACCAGGGTGTAGAGGTGCAGTTCGAGTCCGTCGAACAGCCAGCCGAGCCAGGCGGCGATGCCGGATTTCCACTGCAGGGGGGTGATCTCGCGCAGGCGGGTGGCCTCGGGCACGGCGGCGGGCGGGCTCATGGAGCAGGGGAGTGAATGCCGGGCCTGCGGAACGGCTCAAGCCAAATGGACGACGACGGACCTCGATCAACCACCGATGACACGGATCGACACGGACCGATCCGCCTCACGCAGCCTCACTCGATTCGTTCCCACCGGAATCTGGAGATCGATCGTCGCGCGCGCCTCGCGGTGCGGTGGGTGCGCTCCGGCTTGCGCCGGGCGGGCGGGGAGGCTACAGACGCGGTCTGCGGCGGCACCGCGGGCCGCGGGGCCGCACACCTGGTCCGATCATTCCGAAACCCACCACCGCCATGATGAAATTCCTCCAACTCGGCTTCCTTCCGTCCAGCAGCGGCCTTGCCCTGTGCATCCTCCGCCTGTGGCTCGGCCTGTCCATGTTCCTTATTCACGGATGGGGAAAGCTCGCCGGCTTCTCCGAGACGGCCGCGCATTTCCCCGATCCGCTGGGGATCGGCAGCCACGCCAGCCTCGGGCTGGCCGTACTGGCCGAGGCGCTCTGCTCGGCACTGCTCGTCCTCGGGCTGTTCACGCGTCTGGCCGCGCTCGTGCTTGCCATCGAAATGGCCGTGGCGTTCACGTTGATCCATGGCCATGCACTGAGCGGCGCGCATACCGGCGAGGTGGCGTTCATCTACCTGGCCGGCTTTGTCGCGCTGCTCATTGGCGGCGCCGGGTGCTGCAGCCTGGATGGAAAGATGGGCAGGATGACGACCTGACCAATCAGGTCACAGAGCACACGGAGCGTCGGACTGAGTCCACAGAGTGCTGGGGAATCGCTCGGTGAGCTCTGGCCGGGGCTCTGTGAACTCTGTGTCTAGATCGGCGCTGCTCCCGGCGGAACACTGGCGGGGGACCGCAGTCGCATTTGCCAACAGTCCGCAACTGGAGACCTTGTGTCATGAAACTCGCTCTCTTTGGCGCCAGTGGCGTGATCGGCAGCCGCCTTCTCCGTGAAGCCGTGCGCAGGGGACACGCCGTGACGGCCATCGTGCGCGATCCCCGGAAATTCCCTGCTCCCACCGGCCGGGTCATCGTTATCAAAGGCGATGTGCTCAAACCGGCCGACGTAACGGCGGCGGTCACGGGCCACGATGCCGTGCTCAGCGCCATTGGCCCGACGCCGGAGGTCATTGTCGGCGCGCCGCGCGCGCTCATCGAGGGGCTGACGCGCGCCGGGGTGAGGCGCCTGGTCGTCGTGGGCGGCGCCGGGAGCCTCGAGATCGCCCCCGGCCGGCAGCTGGTCGACCAGCCCGATTTCCCCGCGGAATACAAGGCGGTGGCGCTGGCCCACCGCGACGCCCTCAACGTGTACCGCCAGAACAGTTCGCTCGACTGGACCTACGTAAGCCCGCCGGCGGACATCCATCCCGGCGAGCGCACCGGCAGTTTTCGCCTCGGAGGCGACCAGCTGGTTCGCGATGCCAAAGGCGAAAGCCGGATCTCGACCGAGGACTATGCCATCGCGGTCATCGACGAGGTCGAGAAGCCCGGGCACCTCCGGCAGCGGTTCACGGTTGCGTACTAGTTCCGGGGTCGGATCCGCGCGCGACAGAAAGACAGGGCGGCGTAAAGTGTAAGGGTCAAGGTGCAAGGGCTGGGGTGTAAGCGGGGGCTCGTTACACCTTACACCTTAAGCGTTGCACAAGGCACGGCGCGCGCCCGCGCGCCGGGGCGGCGCCGCGGATGGGCCTTGTCGTGGCGGGCCGCGCCTCTAGAACGTGCGGCGATGAACCGGACGGACCGGCTGGTTGCGATGGTGATGTTCCTGCAGGGGCGGCGACTCGTGCGCGCCGCGGAACTCGCGCGCAATTTCGAGATCAGCGAGCGCACGGTCTACCGGGACATCTCGGCGCTGGGCGAGGCCGGCGTGCCCATCCTGGGCGAGGCGGGCGTCGGCTACAGCCTGATGAAGGGCTACCACCTGCCGCCGGTCATGTTCACGGCGGAGGAGGCATCGGCGCTGTTTGTGGGCGGGGCGATGGAACGGCGGTTCACCGACGTCTCGGTGCACCCGCCCCTGAATTCGGCGCTCGAGAAGCTGCGGGCGGTGCTGCCGCGCGACCGGCTGGACTACGTGGACCGGCTCGCCCAGCGCACGGTCATCACAGGCCTGACCTCGGGCACCGGTCCGGACCCGGCCGCGTCGCCGTGGCTGCTCACGGTGCAGCAGGGCGTGGCGCAGCGGCGCGTGCTGCGCGTGACCTACCACGGGCGCGATCGCGACGAGGACACCCGCCGCGACATCGAGCCGCTGGGACTGGTCTTCTATGCCGGCGCATGGACGACCGTGGCCTGGTGCCGCCTGCGGCGCGACATCCGGCATTTCCGCGTCGATCGCATCCGCTGCCTCGAGCTGGCCGCCGAGACGTTTCCGCCCCGGCCGGATTTCTCCCTCGCGCGGCACCTCGAGCAGAGCGTCGCCAACGAGGAGATGCTGCCGGCGCGCGTCTGGTTCGCCGGGCGCGCCCAGGAACGGGCCCGGCGCGAAAGCTATGCGACGCTGGTCGAGGAGTTGCGGCGCGACGGCGGTGCGGAGTTCTCCCTGACTACATTCTCCTACGACTGGATGGCGCGGTGGCTTTTGTCGTTTGGCGAGGGGGCGGAGGCGCTGGCGCCGACCCGGCTGCGGGAGCTGGTCGGAGGCCTTGCCGCCAAGATAGCCAAGCGGCACGGCACCAGCGATTTGTGACCACCGCAAACCCTCCTGACATAGGGTTGTCAGTGGGGGGTGATAGGGTCCGGACGTCCTGCCAATCACGTCCCGTTGAACCCTCATCACCATGATCCGCGTCACCGAGATCGCTTACACTGCCTATCCTGTCACCGACATGACCCGCGCGCGGGCCTTCTACGAAGGCCTGCTGAAGCTCGCGCCGGCCGGCACCTGGGAAAGGGACGGCCGGTCCTGGATTGAATACGAGGTCGGTCCCGCCGCGCTCGCCATCACCAACCTGTCGCCCGAATGGAAGCCGGCGACCGCGGACGGACCGGTCGTGGCCCTCGAGGTCGCGGACTTCGATGGCGCCGTGGCAGCGCTGCGCAAGGCCCGTGTCAAGTTCACGGTCGAGCCGATGGACTCGGGCTCCTGCCATCTGGCCGTCGTGTCCGACCCCGACGGGAACTCGGTGGCGTTTCACCAGCGTTACAACGCCTGAGCGGCGGCCCGCAGCCGCCGGGCAGGGACGCGCCGGGGCGGGAGGCTTTCCCGCGAAGATTCAGCGCAGCGTTTCCAATCACCCATGAAAAACACGATATGTTGGACTGATATTCCCGTTGTCGATCTCGACCGCGCCATCGCGTTCTATTCGGCCCTTTTGGCGGCCCCGGTCTCCAAACAGTCGGCGGAGCCCGGCGGCCTGGAGTTCGGCCTCCTTCCGGGCGCGGATAGCGGCGCGTCCGGCTGCCTGTATGTCGACGCGGACAACGCGCCGTCGGCCAAGGGCCCGTTGGTGTATCTCAGCGTGGAAGGCCGGCTGGACAGCGCGATTCGCGCGGCCGCGAAGAAAGGCGGCCGCCTCTTGAAAGAAAAGCACCAGATCGGGCCCCACGGCTTCCGCGCCCTGATCCTCGACAGCGAGGGAAACCGCCTCGCGCTGCATTCCATGAAGGCCTGACAACCCGCGGACCACCGCCCCCGCGAGGCGCGGCGGGAGCGTGGTCGCAGCCCTGCGAAGGGACGCCGCGCCGCGCGCACCCCCATGAAAGCTCACACGCTCGATGTCATTCTCTCCGCGCCGCGCGATGCCGTGTTCCGGCTGCTCGCGGATGTCGAGGCGCTGCCGCGCTGGGCGGCGGCGTTCTGCGAGCGCGTCGATCTGGTTGACGGCGGCTGGCTGGCGCTGACCGGCGCCGGCGAAGTGTTCTGCGAGATCGAGGCCGACGACCGGACCGGCGTGATCGACCTGCGCCTGGCGATGGGCGGCGAGCCGCCCGGCCTCATGCCCGTGCGCGTGCTCGCGCTGCCCGGCGGCGACACGCTCGTCACGCTGACATTGCTGCAGTCAACGGTCCAGTCGTCCGCTCAGTATCACCGCCTCCGCCGCGCGCTGCAGCAGGATCTGCAGGCGCTCGGCCGGCGCCTGGGCGGGGAGCTGGCCCGCGCACAGGTCGCCTCGGCCGGCCTGCTGGCAGCGGCGCGCGCCTGATCGTTGGCACACCATCAAATCGAAAGGAAAGACCATGATCGCCAGACGACCCACCTTTTTCGCCCCTTCCTTCAAATCGGTCCTGGCCGCGCGTCAGGCCCACCCGGCCTATGCGGACAAGCTGCGCCTGTTCGGCCAGTTCGTCGGCGCCTGGGATGTCGACATCCATAACTACCCGGCGGACGGCCCCGCGCGGCGGGTGGCGGGCGAGTGGCACTTCGCCTGGGTGCTCGAAGGGCGCGCGATCGAGGACGTCTGGATCGCGCCCAAACGCCCGCAACGGGATCCCGGGGCGGGGGAGGACGCCGGCGAATACGGGGCCACCCTGCGCTTCTACGATCCGCGGATCGACGCGTGGCGCTCGACCTGGCACGGGCCGGTGGGCGGCGTGGTCATGAACTTCATCGGCCGGCAGGTCGGCCGGGAGATCATGCTGGACGGCGCATTCGAGGCGGGCGTGGCCACGCGCTGGATCTTCTCGGACATCACCGGCCGGACGTTTCACTGGCGGGCCGTGGAGTCGCGGGACGGCTGGGAAACGGAGCGGATGACCCAGAAGATGTTCGCGGCGCGCCAGCCGCGGTGGGAGCCGTGGCTCGGCGAGTTTCCCATCGCGTGCGGCCTGCCCCTCCGCGGCCTGCTCTGAGGGCAGCCCACCGGGGAGGTTGCGGACCAGCCGATTCGTGGCGCCAGTCTGTGACTGGCGGGTTCCGCCGGTCGGAGACCGGCGCTACACCCGGCTTTCGCCCAGCCACCCAAAACTCAAAACCCAGAACTCAAAACCCTAATCCGCTCCGCCGCGCGCCAGCAGCTGCTCGCGGCGACGCTTGAGCACGTCGACATACGCGCCGGTTTCGATCGCGCACGCGCGCTCGTGGTAACGGCGGCCGTTGAGCCCGCCCTTGATGAGGTGGTTGCGCTCGATCAGTTCGGCCCTCGCCAGATACAGCAGCGCCGGATCGCGCTGATAGAGTGTGAAGTTCACGTCGTTGTAGAGGGCGACATTCCACGGGGCGGCCTTGGCGAGGTTGCGGCTCCAGGCAAACTGGCCGAGCAGGAACATCGCCCCCGCCACCAATCCGCCGCCGAGGTAAGCCGCGCGGAGATTGATCCACGTCTCCGGAACCTGCTCCCGTCCCGCCCAGCCTCCGATCACGAAGCCGCCGATGATCCCGGCCGCGAGGATGCGCGGCAGCGTATAGAGGGTGTACGGCGAGAGCGGTTCCAGGTTGGTGTTGGGCGTGAGCAGGCGGTACATCGCCAGCAGTTCGCGCCGCGCGACCGGCTTGTCGTCGAGCAGGATTCGCGCCTCGGGATGCCGCCGGGTCTTGCGCAGAACTTCGTGCACGCGGAAACAGGTGACCAGTCCCTCGCGGGAATAGTTGTCGGCTATGTCCGGACACGCGATGCGCGCGCCGCGGACGATGTGCGCGGCGAGGGGCGCGGTTGCCACCACGTCGTCGATCAGCTGCCGTCGCGCCTCGGCCGGCCCGGTCGTTTCGCGCAGGGGCACGTCCTTCTCGGCGGCCGCCGCCAGATAGTAGAACGATCGCTGCTCCAACTCGTGGCGGACGTTGGCGAGGCGCATCGTCCGGTCGAGCATCTCCAGTTTGTCGGCGGGGGCGGCACTCATGGGGTTGCTTGGTGGGGTCCGCTGTCTACCACACCGCGACCGGCAATTCCAGCCGCCTGTCGACGGGTTTTTGGGAGGCGGCGTTTCGGCCAGGCTGCCGGCGGGCTCGCGGGTTGCAGCGCGCGTGGTTGCACCCGCCCTTTGGGTTCGGGGTCAGGACGCGCCTGCAAGCTCCGCCGCCGCGGCGCGAGCAGGCAGGCGGCCCACCGGATCTGCCGACCGGATGTCTCCGGCGTTGCCGGCAGCCAGCCAGCTGGCGCGGGTCTGGATTCATCTCCGCGGCGGGCCGGGAGGGGGCCTAAGCCGGTGTCGCCAGCAGGTCGTCGAGGTCCAGCGCATGGGTGAACATCGCCACCCCGCCGTCCGCGGAGCGCGGCCATTCCTCCCGCGGCCGGTCCCGGTAGAGCTCGACGCCGTTGGCGTCCGGGTCGCGCAGATAGAGCGCCTCGCTGACGCCATGGTCGGCCGCGCCCTCGAGCGGGATGCCCGCGCGCTGCAGGCGGCGGAGCGCATCGGCCAGCGCGGCGCGGCTGGGGTAGAGGATGGCCACGTGATACAGGCCGGTGCTGCCGGCCGGCGGCGGGCCGCCGCCCAGGCTCTCCCAGGTGTTCAAGCCGATGTGATGATGGTAGCCGCCGGCGGCGATGAACGCGGCTTGGCCACCGAAACGCTGCATGAGCTGGAATCCCAGCACGTCGCAGTAAAAGGCGAGCGAACGCGCGAGGTCGGCGACCTTGAGATGGACGTGCCCGATGCGCGCGCCGGGATCGATGGGCGGGACGCTGGAGAAAGCCATGCCCGCACCATGCGGCGGGAGCGCCGGAACGCAAAGCGGACCGGCGACCCAAGACCGGGCGCGAGCAGGAAGGCTGCGCGCTTCGCGCCGCTGGGCGCGCCAAGGCGCATCCGGATCGCTTGCTCGTTCTCGGCGAACATCGGGCCCCCGCGACAAAAAAAAGCCCCGCGCCGGGGAGGCGCGGGGCTTGAAGGGGTGTTGGGCGCGGCAGGTCCGCGCCCCACCGACGGGATCACTTCTTCTTCGCCGCCTGGAGGTCGGCGACCGCCGCCTGGGCCGCCGCGAGGCGGGCCACCGGCACGCGGAACGGCGAGCAGCTGACGTAGGTCAGGCCGAGCTTGTGGCAGAACTTGACCGAGTCGGGATCGCCGCCGTGCTCGCCGCAGATGCCGAGCTTGATGCCCGGGCGGGTCTTCGAGCCCTTCTCGATGGCGATCTTCATGAGCTGGCCGACACCGGTCTGGTCGACCGAGGCGAACGGGTTCTTCTTGAAGATCTCGGCCTCCTGGTAGGGGGCGAGGAACGAGCCCGAGTCGTCGCGCGACATGCCGAGGCAGGTCTGCGTGAGGTCATTGGTGCCGAAGCTGAAGAACTCGGCCGTCTGGGCGATCTCGTCGGCCGTGAGGGCGCCGCGCGGGATCTCGATCATGGTGCCGACCTTGTAGGCGATCTTCACCTTCTTCTCGGCCATGACCTGCTTGGCGACCTCGTGGACGATCGCGACCTGCAGGTCGAGCTCCTTCTTGAACCCGACGAGCGGGATCATGATCTCGGGGTGCGCCTTGACGCCCTGGGCCATCGCATCCGCGGCGGCCTCGAAGACGGCGCGCGACTGCATTTCGGTGATCTCGGGATACTTGATGCCGAGGCGGCAGCCGCGGAAGCCGAGCATCGGGTTGAACTCATGCAGCTCGTGCACGCGGGCCATGATCTTCTCGACCGGGATGCCGAGCTTGTTCGCGAGGTCGAGCTGCTGCTCCTTCGCATGCGGCAGGAACTCGTGGAGCGGCGGATCGAGGAAGCGGATGGTGGCCGGATAGCCCTTCAGCTCCTTGAAGATGCCGAGGAAGTCGCCGCGCTGGTACGGCAGGAGCTTGGCGAGCGCGGCCTTGCGGGCCTCGAGCGTGTCCGCGAGGATCATCTCGCGCATCGAGTCGATGCGGTCGCCCTCGAAGAACATGTGCTCGGTGCGGGTCAGCCCGATGCCGGTGGCGCCGAAGGCGACGGCATTGCGCGCCTGCTCGGGCGTGTCGGCGTTGGTGCGGACCTGCATCCGGGTCACCTTCGAGCACCAGGTCATGAGCTGGGCGAAGTTCTGGTACGTGCGGCCCTGCCGGGCCTCGGCATTGCCGTGGATGAGGCCCTGGATGATCTCGGAGGGGGCGGTCTTGACCTCGCCCGCGTACACGGTGCCGGTGGTGCCGTCGATCGACAGGTAGTCGCCCTCGGCAAAGGTCTGGCCCCCGGCGGAGAGCGTCCGGTGATCGTAGTCGATCTGGACGCCGGCGGCGCCGCAGACGCAGACCTTGCCCATCTGGCGGGCGACGAGCGCCGCGTGCGAGGACACCCCGCCGCGTGCGGTGAGGATGCCCTCCGCGGCGATCATGCCGCGCAGGTCCTCGGGCGAGGTCTCGATGCGCGCGAGCAGCACCTTGTCGCCCTTCTCGGCGGCGGCGACGGCGCGGTCCGCGTTGAAATAGACGCGGCCGCAGGCGGCGCCGGGACCGGCGGGCAGGCCGGTGGCGATGGCCGTCGTGGCCTTGAGCGCGGCGCGGTCGAAGATCGGCGCGAGCACCTGGTCGAGCTGGTCGGCGGGCACGCGCGTGACGGCGGTCTGCCACGTGATCAGTTTTTCCTTCACCATCTCGCAGGCGATGCGGACGGCGGCGACACCGGTCCGCTTGCCGTTGCGCGTCTGGAGCATGAAGACCTTGCGGTCCTGGATGGTGAACTCGAAGTCCTGCATGTCCGTGAAGCGCTTCTCCAGCGTCTGGCGGATGCGCTCAAGCTCGTGAAAGGCCTCGGGCATGACCTTCTTGAGTTCGAGCACCGGCTGCGGCGTGCGCACGCCGGCGACCACGTCCTCGCCCTGCGCGTTCATCAGGAATTCGCCGTAGAAGACCTTCTCGCCGGTGGCGGGGTCGCGCGTGAAGGCGACGCCGGACCCGGAGAAGTCGCCGGTGTTGCCGAACACCATGGCCTGGACGTTGACGGCCGTGCCCCAGTCGGTGGGGATGTTGTACTTGCGGCGATAGACGATCGCGCGGTCATTCATCCACGAGCCGAAGACGGCGCCGATGGCGCCGGTGAGCTGGTCCCGCGGATCCGCCGGGAAGTCATGGCCGGTGCGCTCCTTCACGAGCTGCTTGAAGCGGGCGACGAGCTCCTTGAGGTCGTCGGTGGTCAGCTTGGTGTCCTCGATCTCGTGGTTGCCGTGACGCTCGTCCTTGAGCCCGCCGATCACGGTCTCGAACGGCTCATGGTCCTCGTTCGGGCGCTTCTGCACGCCGAGCACGACGTCGCCGTACATCTGGATGAACCGGCGGTAACAGTCCCAGGCGAAGCGCGGGTTGCCGGTCGCCTTCTCGACGGCGAGCACGGTCTGGTCGTTGAGGCCGAGATTGAGGATGGTGTCCATCATGCCGGGCATGGAATCGCGCGCGCCGGAGCGCACGGAGACGAGGAGGGGCATGGCGCCGTTGTCGCCGAACTTGGTGCCCATGATGCCCTCGATGTGCCGGATGCCGGCCTGGATCATGCCCTGCAACACGGCGGGGTAGGTGCGCTTGTTCGCGTAGTAGTAGGTGCAGACCTCGGTGGTGATGGTGAAACCCGGGGGCACCGGCAGGCCGATGCGGGCCATCTCGGCGAGGTTGGCTCCCTTGCCGCCGAGAAGGGGCTTCATCGAGCCGTCACCGTCGGCTTTGTTGTTGCCGAACAGGTAGACATATTTGGGCGTCCGTCCGGCCGCGGATTTCCGGGCTGCGGGTTTCTTTGCTTTGGCTTTAGCGGGCATGTTTTTGAACAGGTTGATGCGTGGCAAAAGGGGAGCGACGCGTCCACGCACAAAGGGGGAATGGCAATACTTCGCCGGGGGACCTGTCAATGGCGGAGCTGCGTTATGCGAGCCGCCATTTCGCCAGATTCAGGCGATTAATCGCCCGAAACACCCCGGGATCGCCGCCCGCCGGCCCGCTAGTGCCTCCGGGCGGACCGCTGGGCCCGCAGCACCGTGCGAAACATCTGCAGCGCAAGCCAAAACAAAGCCGTCATGCAGCTCGCGCTGATGGCTCCCCACAGCCAGATGTCGAACGGATCGTTCGACGGCACGTGCCCGCTGAGAACCCAGGTGAAAAACACGAACGCCGCCAGGGTCAGCACGGTGTCGACCAGGATGGCCGAACGCGCGGCCGGCCGGGCTTCAGGTTGGTCCATGAAGAAAAAGAAGATTCATTCCGCCGGATTTGTCCAATCGTCGCGGCGCCTCAGACCGCGCCGGCCGGGCGCGGCGGCGCCGGCAGCGTCGGCACGAAAACCTCCAGCGTGTCGGTGCCGGCAATCGGCCGGAGCCGGCCGCCGTGGCGGCGGAAGACCGCCAGCATGGGAGCGTTGTCGGCCTGCACCTGGGCGTAGAGATAACTCATGCCCCGGTGGCGCGCGACGGCCAGCAGGGCGTGCAGCAGCCCGGTGCACACGCCGAGGCCGCGCTTGCTCTCGCGCACGACAAAGGCCATTTCGGCCGTGCGGCCGGTCGCATCGAGCAGGTAGCGGCCCACCGCGTGCAGCACTTCCTCGCCGTCCGCCGCCCGCTCGAAAACGCCGAAGGCGACGTCGCGCGACTGGTCCACGCCCACCAGACGCCGCGCACGCTCGGGCGTCATCTCGGAAATGTGATAGCCGTAGCGCTGACGGATGGTCTCGCCGGTATGCGAATTGAAGAACGAGATGAGCCGGCCCTCGTCGGCGGGCCCCAGCAGCCGCAGCACGAGCGGCTGGCCCCCGAAGTCCAGCTCGCGCGGCTCGAGGTCCTGCGGATCCTCCTGCGCCGCCGGCGCGGGAGGGAAGGCGACGAGGGGATCGAAGGGCGGGACCGGAGCCGGCAGCGACCCGCGCCGCCCGACCCGCGGGCCCGACCCGCGTTTTTTGGCGGCGCGCGCAGGCCGGCGTGTGCCGGATCTGTTTCTATTAGCCATTGGCTGACGGCGGGTAACGAAATCTAAGGCAGGTTAAGCCGCTGGCGGTCAACTGTCTGCGCACTCCTTGGCGACTATTGCGCGGATTTTGGCCGGCCGGCCCGACGCATCGGATCGGCAGGGTCTGTTCCGCGTTGCGCGGCGCGAAGGCAGGGAGTCTAGTGACGGGCGGATCATGATGGATTCAGGTGACACCCCCGCCAGCCGAAGTCGAGCGCTCGTCGATCAGCTCACGCGCACGGAAACGTACCGCGATTACGCGCGCGCCTTCCAGGAGGCGGTGGGCCTGCCGCTGAGCCTGCGGCCCGTCGACGCGCTCGACCGGCCCCACCATGACAGCCCGTACGAGAATCCGTTCTGCGCGCTGCTGTCGGAGTCGAACCGGAGTTGCGCCGCGTGCCTCCAGCTCCAGCGCGAGGTCGAGGAGACGGCCGGCCAGAAGCCGGGCACGCTCACGTGCTTCGCCGGCTTGTCCGACTCCGCCGTGCCCGTCCGCGTGGGCGGCGACGTGATCGCCTTTCTGCAGACCGGGCAGATCCGGCTGAGCCGGCCGAGCCGCGGCGAGTTTTCCGCCCTTTCCCGCCGGCTGCGGGAGTGGGGCGCGCCGGGCGACCTCAAGGAAATCGAGGCGGCGTATTTCCGGACGCGCGTGCTCACCCAGGCGCAGTACGCGTCGATTCTCCGGCTGCTGGCGGTCTTTGCGCAGCACCTGGCGGCGGCGGCCCGGCAGCTCATCGAACAGCAGGCGCATTCCGAGTCGCCGCAGATCGCCCGCGCCAAGGCATTCATCGGCGAGCACCAGGGCGAGGATCTGACCCTCGGCGAGGTCGCCCGCTCGGTCAACATGAGCGCCTTCTATTTCTGCAAGATGTTCCGGCATGCGACGGGCCTGACCTTCACGGACTACCTCGCGAGGATCCGCGTCGAGAAGGTGAAGCAGCAGCTGCTCGACCCGCGCCGGCGCATCAGCGAGGCGGCGTTCGCCGCGGGCTTCCAATCGCTCTCGCAGTTCAACCGGGTCTTCCGCCGGGTCGCCGGCGAGCCGCCCACCGCGTACCGCGAGCGCGTCGCCCGGACGGCCGCGGCCTGATCAGCGGGCGGACGTGTGCGCCCACCGCGGCGCATGACGCGGAGTCCGCGGCGGGCCGCGGCGCCGCCCGGCCACGATGCCGGCCAGCGACCGGCGGCAGCCGGCGCGGCAGAGATCGCAGAAATTCTGGATCTCGTGCTGGGCGAGGTAATGGAAGGCGATCTGCGCTTCGGTCAGGATCCGGCCGTGGGTCGCGCGCGCGGCGGGCAGGCGCTCGGGCAGCCCCTTGGCGGCAATGGCCAGCACGGCCTGCTCGCCGGAGGCATAATAATGCAGCAGCGGATTCCGCGTGCAGGGGCAGGACTTTCCCAGGGGCTCGCAGAGCAGGGGGTAGCGCGCCAGCCAGCGGCGGGGGGTGGTCGAGGTGAGCGCCGCGAAGAACGCGTCCAGCGTCTTGTCCATCATGTAGACCAGCGTGTCCGGATTGCCCAGGGGGGACACCGGCGGCTCGGACCGCAGCAGCACCTCCCAGCAGGTCTTGATCATGGGCCGGAGCTCGGCCAGGGCCTGGAGGGGGGGCCGTTTCATCGGCGCCCACTCTGCCACGGGCGCCCCGGCGCTGCTCTGCATGGCTTGCGGAAGCTTGCGCATCGGTTGGCCCGGGGCGGGCGGGGGGGAGGCCGCCGCCCCGCGAGCACAAGATATGCGCAGGTCCGGCCCGGGGTCTCGGACGCGGGATGCGGCCGGCGTAGAGTGGGGCGCGCGGACAATCGCCGCGAAGCCTTGTGCAAAAAATGCGGAGCCGCGGACCGGTTTTTGGGCTATCTTGGGGCCCAGTTCACCACCACCGCACCATGTCGCTCCTCCCGCTCCTCCTCAGCCTCACGCTCTGCCTGGTCTTCTCCTGCCTGGTGTTCGTCCTCCGCGGTCAGGCGCGGCGTCCCGGCCGCGACGCCGTGCGCGTCCCGGGGGCGGAGGGCCCGGCCGGGGCCGGGAATGCGCTGCGGGCGGACTGACTACAGGGCCTTGGGGATTCCCGCGGTGAGGACCTCGGGGGGCCCGCCGGTCACGAGCACGTCGTCCTCGATGCGCACGCCGCCCACGCCGAGGTGCGGTTCGACCTTCTCCCACGCGACGCACTCGCGGAAGCGTTCCCGCCGCTGGGGATCGAGCAGCAGGGCGGGGATGAAATAGAGGCCCGGTTCGACGGTGACGACGTACCCGGGCGCGAGCGGCAGGTCCAGCCGCAGGGTCTTGAGATCGGGGCGCGTGGTGCGCGCGCGGCCGGGCAGCAGGCCGCTGGCGTCGCGCACGCCGAGGCCGACGAGATGGCCGATGCCGTGGGGGAAGAACAGCTGGTGCGCCTGCTGTTCGACGAGCGACTCGGCGTTGCCGCGCATCAGTCCGAGGGAAACCAGGCCGGCGACCATGTCGACGGCGCACTGCAGATGGACGTCGCGCCACTCGGCGCCGCTGACGCACCGGCCGATGGCCCGCTGCTGGGCGCCGAGGACGATCTCATAGACGTCGCGCTGGAAGGTCGACGGCCGTCCGGCCACGTAGGTCCGGGTCACGTCGGCCACGTAACGGTCGATCTCCGCGCCGGCGTCGATCAGCACGAAATCGCCCTCCTCCAGGGTGCGGCCGGTCGGCTCGAAATGCAGCACCGCGCTGTCCGGGCCGGCGCCGACGATGGTGCCGAAGGCCGGGCGGGTGGCGCCGTGGCGGAGGAATGCGGTTTCGATTTCGACCTGCAGCGCCCGTTCCGTCACGCCCGGAACCAGGATCGCGGCGACCTGCGCGAAACCGGCCGCGGTCGACTCGACGGCGCACTGCATGATCGCGAGCTCCCAGTAATCCTTGGCGCGGCGCGCGTGCGTGAACGCCTCGCGCACCCGGGCGGTGACGGACTCGTCGGCCTGCACCCCGGGCGGCGACGCGCCGAGCAGCGCGAGGGGGCGCGTGCGGCGCGCGGACAGCCAGGCCGGCAGCGAGGCGAGCGGTTCGCCCGCGATCGTCTCGCGCGCCTGCCAGATGCGCTCGTCCTCGGTGACCTCGGGAGTGAACAGCCGCCAGCCCGCCTCCGGTCCGTCCTGTGGGTCGAAAGTCACGACCGCGCCGGCGCATTCCGTCCCCGTCACATAGTAGAACTCGGCATGCGCACGGAAAGGGTAGGTTTGATCGCTGTTCTCCGGCAACGGCACGGGCGTGCCGGCGCTGATCAGGAGGACTTCGTCGGTCAAATAGAGAGCGGCGGCCAGGCGGGCGCGGCGCTCGGCGTGCTGAGCAAACATCGGGGGATGGATAGGGCGAATCCTCTACGCAAATCTCTCGCAGGACAAGTCTTTTGACATCGATTGGCGAAAATTCTTGGTGCACTTTTGCTTTTAAAACTCGCGCGGCTATTGCCCTGGTGCCTGCAGCAGTCATACTCGACGTAAACCCATGAACTTCAGTCAGCCGCAGGCCGACATCTACGTGCCGTCAGGCGATCCGCCCGCCGCTGCTCTCGCACGCACAACTCATCTGTGTGTGGCCGCCCATCAAGATGATATAGAGATCATGGCTTACCACGGCATCGTGGAATGTCAGGCTCGGGAAGACCGGTCGTTTTCCGGCGTCATCGTCACCAACGGATCCGGCAGCCCGCGCAGCGGCCGCTTCGCGCGAATCAGCGGAACGAAGATGCAGGCGATCCGGAGACGCGAGCAGCGCCGCGCCGCCCGGATGGGCGGCTATGGCATTCAGATCCAGCTGGCCCATCCGAGCGCGGTCACGAAACGGCCGGGCCATCCCGGGCTGAGCGCCGACCTCAGGCAGATTTTCTCCGGCTGCCGGCCCGAGGTCGTCTACCTGCACAACCCCGCCGACAAACACGACACCCACGTGGCGGTGTTCCTGCGGTGCCTCGAGGCGATCCGTTCGCTGCCCAAGGCGCAGCGCCCGCGCCAGGTGTACGGCTGCGAGGTCTGGCGCGACCTCGACTGGCTGCCGGACGACGAGAAGATCGCGCTCGACGTATCCGCCCGGCCGCGATTCGCGCGAAAACTGCTCGGGGTGTTCAAATCGCAGATCGCGGGGGGCAAACGCTACGACCTGGCCGTGCTGGGCCGGCGCGCCGGTCACGCGACGTTTCACATCTCGCACGCCGTCGACACCTCCGCGGCGCTCACGCTGGCCATGGATCTGACGCTGCTCGCGCAGATCGATTCGCTCGACGTCGTCACGTACGTGTACCGGCTGATCCGGCGCTTCCGCGACGACGTGACCGCGCGCCTGCGCGAGTTGAGCTAGTCGTAGCCCGGCCGCCATCGCCCGGCAGGGTTGCCCGCCGGCCGATTCCGGCCCGCTCCGCCCGTTCCCGCCTGCTCCGCTGCGGAAAGGCGGCCGGTGCGGCCAATAAAAAGGGGACTTCCGGCGGAAGTCCCCTGGTCGGACAATCGGGCCGGCTGCAGCCGCCCCGGCGGGGCGGGTCGCTGCGGCCGCCGGCGCCTAGAAGCGCCAGTTGAGGCCCGCGTAAATCGTGCTCACATTGACATGTCCGCCCCCGGCATTGATCTGCTGGTAGCGATAGCCCGCATCAATGTCGAACTTGGGCGCGACGTTGACCAGAACCCCGACGCCGAGGCTCCAGGTGAAGTCGGTTTCCGAGTCACTGTCAGAGGCGGTGATGCCGCTCAACTCCCCGGTCGCGCTCATTTTGATGAAGGTCCAGCCTGCGGAGGGCGCGGCGTACAGGCGCACGCGATCGTTTCGGGCGCCGAGGTAATAGCGATACGTGGCGAGCACCGGCACCGTTTTGACGTCGCCGGTAACCCTGACCCCGCTGATGACCACGGGCTTCAGGTCGAAATTCACCACGCCGACCGACAGGCCGACCTCGTGTTCGTTCTTCGAGCCAAAATAGGCTCCGCCGGCCACGGTGAAGCCCGCGCTGTCCTTCAGGCTGACCACGGAATCGCTGGTCGAGGCGAAATTATAGGACACCTCGGGACGCAGGAATCCCTGTTGGGCATAGGCGCAGGTGCCGATGGCCAGAATGCTGGCCACGACTGTCAGTTGAATGGTCGACTTCATGTTCGTGTTTTGATTGCTGCCTCACCATCGGGCCACGCCCGTTCCTGACTTGGCACAGGCAATCGATCGCCTGAGGCGGAATCGACTGGTTGGTTTAGGTAATCGGGTGGGTTGGTCGGGAGGAACGATCCGATCGGTGTATCGGGATAACGGATAAGCTCCGTCCGCTCCGGGGGAGGGGCTTCGCAAGGGGAAAGCATCCTGGTTCGAGGCGGCTGATGCCGGGGGCTCTCGAACCGAGTTGGATGTGTTTGATGGCCAAAATCCCTCCGTTTGTCAATCCAGCGCTTTTCGGAACATTGGAACAAAGATGGGACGGTGCGTGAATTTTCAGTCCCTGCAAATGGTGTCCCGCACCCGGCGGGCGGTCAGCGGCGCGCATTCTCGCGTAGCGGCGGGGCTGATGCGGCACGTCGAACTCAATCGGACGATGAAAATCCATACGAACGTTTCGCAGCCGGCACCGGCGCCAGGCGTGGCGGGGTTAGCGTCGTTGAAGTTGGGGAACCCGGTGCCGGAAGGGCGCCCTTGAACGTGTGATCGGGCAGCTCCCGACGGCGCGCCCTCCGGTTTCCTGGCAGTTCCATCCCCACATCTTGTACCCATAGATCCGCCACCAAAGGTTCTGGCAGCCCTCGCACCGACGGGGCGGCGCGAACTGCGGATCGCATTGCTGTTGTCGGTGGAGCAACCTGGCCCATCGGCGCCGCAGCGCGCCCTTGAGTTCGGGATACAGTAGTTGCGCCCGCCGGGCGGCTCGCCAGCCAAAGAGAAACTGGAGCCAGCGGAATTTCCAGCGCAGCTGGGGCCGCTGGAGGTCGCCGCCCAGCCCCTGGGCGAGACGCTGCAGTTGTTCGATGAGGTCGGGACGCTCGGTATGATACAGCACCAAATTGCTCTGAAGATCCGCGACCAGCGCCCTCCGTATCCTCTCGGTATTGGCAATCGCAAGAACATGTTCGACATGGAGGCGCGCCGAAAGCGCACGGGACTCCAATTGGTGACTGGAAAAGCCGGTGTAATGGACCCCGTTCATCCCACGCATCCGGTAATACCCTCGCGCATCCGGCACGAACCGGACGCCATCACTGGCGAGGATCACGCGACAAAAGAACTCGCCGTCCTGATCGCACCGCAGGCGTTCGTCCCAAGGGCCGGCGGATTCGGTCAGTTCCCGGCTGGTCAGCCAACAGAAAGGCGGAAACCATGCGCCCGTCTCCTTGTTCCGGGTGATAAATTCCAACGCGCTGAGATCACACCACAGCAGCGTCCGCCGGAATTGGGCCTTGTCGATCCGGTAGAAGAACACGCCATCCGGTCCGGAAGCGACGGTCCGTTTGCCGCAGTTCGTCAGCACGGCCATCTGTCGCGCGATTTTCTGAGGTGCAAGAATGTCGTCGGCGTCGAGCCATTGAATGTAATCGCCACGCGACAGGCTGAATGCCTTGTTGCGTGCTGCCGGCGCCCCTTGGTTCGGCTGAAAAATCACCCGGACCCCGGGGAATCTCCTGGCGATGGCAGCAGTGCCATCCGTCGAACCATCGTCCACGACGATGATTTCTGTGCATGGCCAGGTCTGGCCGACCGCGGATTCAATGGTTTCGCCGATCGAGTCCGCCGCATTGAAGGCGGGGATGAGAATGGAAACCAAGGGTTGCATGGAGCTGTGCGATCAATCATCCGGCAGAACTAGCGGCGCGGATTTGGCAGCATGCACCGCCCGTTGCGCAAGTAGGGGCATCCGATGCAGTTCTCATCCCAGTTCTCGCATCCGCGGCGGAGAGCCCATGCGTAGAAGCGCCACCAAAGCTGGAGAAGGAAAGGGCCCATGGAAGAAGACTCTCCGTCTACTCCGCATTGCCGTCTTATTGCAAGGAAATATCCTTATGCTGTGAGCCGGAGATTGCGGCGGAGATGGAGGTTTTGAGTCCATTCATTCTCAAGCGGAAGTTGGATGTAGTCTCCAGTAGTTCGGTGGACTTCCGCTTGGTCGGGTTGCCATATAAGACTGGGAATCAGAGGTCGTTGCGGGATGCCAAAACTCCGTTTCCAGTCGGAGGAAACCGATGAGCACACCGCCAAGATTCCGCGGTTTTTGGATGTTAGGGTCGCCGGCTCGATGGACCGGGAGGGGATGCGGAATTCCAACGAGTTCGCGGTGATCGCATTCACGTAGATGTGCCGCGACATGGAGGCCATTCACAGGCAGGATGAAGACCGCCATTCAAAACCCTATTGGCGGAAGTCGCGGCGCCGATGGTTCCGCGCCGTGCCGCGGGCGTCGGATGGGCATTCGGCGGCATCCTCGGGCTTTGGTCTCGCTGAGCCGCCCCGCTTTCGTCGATAGTCACGAAGAGTCGCATTCATTCGCCCTCATGCGTCTCTTTGAAATGGTCGGGCCGGTGAGACTCGAACTCACGACCCCTTGCACCCCATGCAAGTGCGCTACCAGGCTGCGCCACGGCCCGAACCAAG
>CAZKDK010000014.1:0-10995 GCA_964551145.1 uncultured Opitutaceae bacterium
GGGATCTCGTAGGCGACGTTCTGCGAGACGACGCGCGCGGCCGAGATGATGGCGTACTTGTTGCGGGAGGACCAGCCGCTGACCATGACCGCCAGGACGTTGATCGAGCCGAAGGAGAAGACCAGCAGCAGGCCGACGTTGATGTTGCGGGCGACCAGCGTGTCGCTGAACGGCACGACCACGAGGCAGAGCATCGCCGGACACAGGACGAGGAGCGGGGCCAGGCGGAAAAGCAGGCGGTCGGTGCCCGGCGGGACGATGAGCTGCTTGGAAAAGAGCTTGAGCACGTCGGCGATCGGCTGGAGCCAGCCGCCGTAGCCGGCCTCGTTCGGGCCGGGGCGGTTCTGGATGCGGCCCGCGCCTTTGCGCTCGGCCAGGACCAGATACGCCGCGTTCAGGCCGACGAACCCCAGGATCGCGGTCAGGGCGACCAGCAGGCGGACGGGTTCGGTGGTGAGGAAGGTCATGGCGGTCAGCGGTCGATGTCCGGAATCACTAGGTCGAGGCTGCCCAAAACGGCGAGGGCGTCGGGCAGGAGCATGCCCCGGCTCGCCTCCTCGTAGAGGCTCAGGTTGGCGAACGACGGGGTGCGGAGCTTCACGCGATACGGGATATCCTTGCCGTCGCTGACGATGCGGATCATGAGCCGGCCGCGGGCGGCCTCGACCGCATAACAGGTGTCGCCCGGCGGCAGCCTCAGCACGCGGGGTACCTTGCCCATGACCGGGCCGTCCGGCAGCCGGTCGAGCGCCTGCTCGATGATGCGCAGGCACTGCTCCAGCTCGGCCATCCGCACGAGATAGCGCGCCATGGAATCGCCCTCCGGGAAGGTCGGGACCAGGAAGTCGAGCTGCGGGTAGACGGAATAGGGCTCGACCCTGCGCACATCGTAGGCGACGCCGGCGCCGCGGATGACCGGTCCCGTCGCCCCGTACCGCCGGCACAGTTCGGCGTCGATCGGGCCGATGCCCTCCAGGCGCTTGCGGAGGATGATGTTGTCGGTAACCAGGTCGCGATACATCTTCAGCCGCGGCCGCATCCCGGCGACGAAGGCGCGGGTGCCTTGGATGAAGGCGTCGTCGATGTCGTTGCAGACCCCGCCGAAGCGGAAATAGCAGTAGGTGAGGCGCGACCCCGTCACCGCCTCGAGCAGATCGAGGATCTTCTCGCGGTCGTCGAAGGCGTAGAGCATCGGCGTGAAGCCGCCGAGATCGAGCAGGAAAGCCCCCCACCAGACCAGGTGGCTGGAGATGCGGTTGAGCTCGGAGGTGATGACCCGGATGTACTCGGCGCGCGGCGGCACCTCGATCCGGGCGGCGCGCTCGACCGCGCCGACAAAGGCGTGGTTGTAATGGAGCGCGGAAAGATAGTCGATGCGGCCGGTGTTGGGGAGGTACTGGGCCCAGGTGCGGTTCTCCCCCATCTTCTCGTGCATCCGGTGGATGTAGCCGAGGATGGGCTCGGCCCGCATCACATACTCGCCGTCCATCGTCATCTTGATGCGCAGGACGCCGTGGGACGCGGGATGCTGCGGCCCCACGTTGAGGACGAAGGTCTCCGGGGGCCGCTCGCGGCTGACGGTGTCGGCGGTGGCGGTCACGCGGAATAATCCTTCCGGAGCGGATGGAAGTCGGCGTCCTCCGGCAGCAGGAAAGGCGTCAGGTTGGGGTGGCCGGCAAAGCGGATGCCGAAGAAATCGTGGGTCTCGCGCTCGTGCCAGTTGGCGCCGGGAAACACCGTGGAGATCGTGGGCAGTTCGGGTTCCGGGCGGGGAACGCGGGTGCGGATGGCCACGCGAAGGGGCGCGAGGGGATGAAAGTAGTCGTAGACGACCTCCATCTCGTTTTGCGCGAGCCAGTCGACGCCGGTGACCGCGTCCAGGCTGAAGCCACCCTGATTGAGGATTTCGGCGGCCAGGACGACCTGCCCGGGGGCGACGGCGGCGTCGAGCTGGACCCCGCGGCTGGCGTGGTCGACGAGCTGGACCGGACCGGTCGGCGCGGCGGGAACGGCGCCGGGGGCGGGCGACGGCGCCGCCGCGGGGGCGGCGGGCAGGGGCGGACGCGACACCACGGCGGTGGCTCCGACCAGTTGCCCCAGACGTTCGGCCAGCTGTTCGAGGGAAGGGGTCATTGCGGGGGCGTCACGACGGGCCAGCGGCGCTTGCCGGTGAGTTTCTGCTCCAGCGTCAGGATGCCTTCGATGAGCGCCTCGGGCCGCGGCGGACAGCCGGGTACGTAGACGTCGACCGGGAACAGCTTGTCGACGCCCTCGACCACGGCGTACTGGCCGGGAAACACGAAGGGACCTCCGGAAATGGCGCAGTTGCCCAGGGCGATGACCCATTTCGGCTCCAGCATCTGGTCGTAGAGGGTCTTCACGGCCGGGGCCATCTTCTTGTTGACGGTGCCCGCCACGATCATGAGATCGGCCTGCCGCGGCGACGGACGGAACACCTCGGCTCCGAACCGGGAGATGTCGAACCGCGGCCCGCCCGCGGCCATCATCTCGATCGCACAGCAGGCCAGGCCGAAGGTGAGGGGCCAGAGCGAGTACGAACGGCTGAGCGCCAGCAACTCGTCGAGCTTGGCAAACTGGACGATCCGGGAGGTGTCTACCGTCGCTTCCATTCGAGGACTCCCTTCTTCCACGCGTAGACGATCACCAGGGAAAGGATGCCGGTGAACATCGCCAGCTCGACGAAGTCCCGGATGGCAAAGTGCCGGTTGTAGACCAGCGCCACGGGGATGAGGTAGAGGACGTCCACCGCGAAGGCCACGAACACCAGGGCATAGAGGTAGTAGAGCGCGCTGTACCGGATCCAGGCGTCGCCGATCGGCTCCATCCCGCATTCGACGAACTGGCCGCCCCGGCCGGCCGACTGCCGGTTCTTGCGCGCGGCCAGCAGGTGGACGACGACGAACGGGCCCACGGCAAAGGCGAGGCCGCCCAGGCAGAAGGCGGCGGCGTAAATCAGGTCGCCGGCAAGGACATCGTTCATCGTGACGTGCGGCCGGACCGTCCGGTCCGGAGGTTTCCTGTCTGCATCACGTCATATTCGCATGGAATGCACAACCCGGCAGCGCACGCGTTGGCGAGCTTTGCGCATTTATTGCATCCTCAAATCGTGCGCAATCGACTCGCCATCATAAGTTATTCTGTTAGGAGGTCGGATGCCGCTTCCGGCCCGGGCGCTGGCGCGGACGGAGGAACGGGGTAGAGCTTGCGGGCATCCTCCCATGCCACCCAGCAAGCCCCCCAGCCGCCGCCGCGCTCCGGTGCCTGTCAGCGCGGTGGATTTCGTGATGTATTCCGCCCGGAACGTCCGCCGGACGCGCGCCTTCTACCAGCATCTCTTCGGTTTGAAGAAAGGCGGCGAGTGGAACGATTTCTGGTCCGAGTTCCGGACCGAGCCCGTGACGCTCTGCCTGAACGGCCCGGAGTCGAGGCGCCGGCCGGAGTGGCGCTGGGCGGGCGCCCCGTGCGTCGCCTTCGCTGTCCCCGATGTGCCCGCGGCGGTCGCGGCGTGCCGCCGCGCGGGCGCGAAGGTGCTGATCGGGCCGGTGGAGACCCGCGTCTCCTGGATGGCATGGATCGCGGATCCGGACGGCAACCGGGTCTGCCTGCACGCGCGCAAGGACGGCACGGCGGGCTGAGCGCCGCCCGTGGCGGCGGCGCCTGCCCCGCCCGCCGCCGGGGGCTTCGGCACGGCGCGCAGGCGGGCGCCCGCAATCGCGAGAATCGGATGGCCCTGCGGCCGGGAAGCGCCCAAGATCCCCGTCGTCCGCCCCGCCCCCGGCCGAGATCCGGCCCGACCCCGCCACCCCCATGAAATCCGCCGCCTCCTTCCTCCTGCTGGCTTCGGCCTGCCTGTTTCCCGCGATCCTCCCGGCCGCGCCGGCCGCCGCCCCGACGATCATCGTGCTCGATGCCTCCAGCAGCATGACCGAACAGATCAAGGGCGAGACCAAGATCGCCATCGCGAAGCGCGTCGTGCGCGAACTGGTCGAAAGCATGCCGGACAACGCGCGCCTGGGCCTCGTGGTCTACGGGCACCGCAAGCAGAACGACTGCGACGACATCGAGCTGCTCATTCCGCCGGCGCCGCTCAACCGGACCGCCTTCATCGCGGCGGTCAACGCGATCCGGCCCCACGGGCGCACGCCGCTGGCCGCGTCCCTGGAGTTCGCCGCCAAGGTGCTGGAGTCGGCCCGCCAGGCGGGCAACGTGATTCTCGTCACGGACGGCGCTGAGACCTGCAACGGCGATCCGTGCGCCACCGCCGCCCGGCTCAGGGCGGCCGGGGTGAACTTCGTCGTGCACGTCGTGGCGTTCGACCTTTCCGCCAAGGAGGCGCAGAAGATCGCGTGCATCGCCGCCGCCACCGGCGGCCGGTTCCTCGAGGCCAGCGATGCGGCTTCGCTGAAGGATGCCCTCAACGTCGCCGTCGCGGAAGTGACGCGCGCGGCTCCGCCCCCGCCGGCTCCGGTTGTCCGGCCGGTCGCCCCTCCTCCGACTACCACCATTCCGGCCGAGGTGGCGGTGCCGGTGACGCTCAAGACCGAACCCGCGGTCCACGTGTCGACCCGGTTTGCCGTCAGCTGGACCGGGCCCGGCAAGCCGGATGACTACCTGACCATCGTGGCCAAGGGTGCGCCCGCCACCGCGGTGGGCAGCCAGGCGTCGGCCCGGGACGGATCGCCGGCCACCCTGACCGCTCCCGACAAGCCGGGCGAGGCCGAAGTGCGCTACGTCGCCGGCGCTTCGCATTCGGTGCTGGCGCGCGTCGACATCCAGGTCTCGCCCGCGGCGGCGACCCTGTCGGCCCCCGAGCAGGCGGTGGCCGGATCGGTGGTCGAGGTCGAGTGGACGGGTCCGGGCAACGAGAACGACTACGTGACGATCGTGCCGAAATCCTTCGAGGACAACCAGCACGCGGATTACAAATACACGAAGGAGGGCTCGCCGCTGAAGATCACCGTTCCGGGAGAGCTGGGCGCCTGCGAGGTCCGTTATGTCAGTGCGGTCGATCACAGCGTGCTCGCGCGGCGCGATCTCACGACGGTGGAATCCCCGGTCACCCTGTCCGCGCCGGACCAGGCGGTGGCCGGCGCCGTCGTCGCCGTCACTTGGAAGGGGCCGAACACCGAGAACGACTACATCACGATCGTCCCGAAATCCTTCGAGGACAATCAGCACGCGGCCTACCGCTACACCAAGGAGGGACCCACGCTGAAGATCACGGCACCCGGCGAACTGGGCGAATGCGAGATCCGCTACGTGCGCGGCATGGACTACCACGTGCTGGCCCGCCGGGATTTCAAGACCGTCGACTCGCCCGTCACGCTGACGGCGCCGGACCAGGCGGTGGCCGCGTCGGTCGTGGTGGTGAAGTGGACGGGACCGAACACGGAGAACGACTACATCACAATCGTTCCGAAATCCTTCGAGGACAATCAGCACGCGGCCTACCGCTATACGAAGGAGGGCCCCACGCTGAAAATCACGGTGCCCGGCGAGATCGGCGAATGCGAGATCCGCTACGTGCGCGGCCTGGACAACCACGTGCTGGCGCGGCGGGATTTCAAGACGGTGGACTCGCCCATCACGCTGTTCGCGCCGACCCAGGCGCCGGCCGGGTCGGCCGTCGACATCATCTGGACGGGTCCGAACAACGAGAACGACTATATCACGATCGTGCCAAAGGCTGCGGAGGACAACGAGCACGGCGGCTACAAGTACACCAAGGAAGGCCCCAAGCTGCGGGTGCCGTGCCCCCCCGACGCCGGGGCGTGCGAGATCCGCTACGTGCGCGGCCTGGACAACCGGGTGATGGCGCGGCGCGATCTCACGACCGTGGAGACGCCGGTCACACTGACCGCGCCCGCGGAGGCGCCCGCCGGCGGGTTCGTCGACGTCGTGTGGACGGGTCCGAATAACGACAACGACTACATCACGGTCGTGCCGGCGGAATTCGAGGACGGGCAGCACGGCAGCTACAAATATACCAAGGAAGGGGCGCGGCTGCGGATCACGGCTCCGATCGCGGCCGGCTCCGGCGAAATCCGCTACATCCGCGGCTCGGACAACAAGGTGATTGCCCGCCGGCCGGTGACGATCAAGGCGGCGGTGATCACGTTGAAGCCGCCGGCTTCGGCGGCCGCCGGATCGCGCGTGCACATCGAATGGACCGGTCCGAACAACCAGGGCGATTTCATCACGATCGTGCCGGCGGACACCGAGGACGGCGTACATTCCGGTTACCAGTACACGAGCCAGGGCACGCCGCTCACCATCAACGCGCCGAAGACGCCCGGACCCTGCGAGGTGCGCTACATCAGCGGGCAGGGCAACAAGGTGCTGGCCCGCGCGCCGCTCGAAGTGACGAAAGCGCCGTAGCCTTGGGAGCGCCTCCCGGGGCCCGGCCGCCGGTCACTTGCCGCCCTTCAGGCCGCTCGCCAGGAGCGTCTCGAAGTGCGGCTCGACGGTTTCCCGCGACACGACGGCGACCTCCACCTGCTGGAAACCGGCCTTCTTGAGGAAGCCGTGGAGGGCGCTCTCCTTGAACCCGAGCCAGACGTCCCCGTAGAGTTCGCGCGCCTTCTCGAAGGCGTGCTGCTTCAGGTCGAGGACGAGCAGCTGCCCCGCGGGGCGAAGGATGCGGCCGGCTTCGTCGACGGCGGTTTGCGGATGGATGGCGTGGTGGAGCGCCTGGCTGAGGATCGCCAGGTCGACCGACCGGTCGGGCAGGGGCACCTGTTCGATGTCACCGAGCTTGTAGGTGAGATTGGCCAGGCCGTTCTTCTTCGCCAGCGCGGTGCCGACCTCGACCATGCGCGGCGAATTGTCGATGCACCAGACGCGCTCGGCCCGGCGCGCGAGGAGCTGGGAGACCAGTCCCTCGCCCGCGCCCAGATCGGCCACCACGATGGGGGGGACGAGCCGCAGGGCGAGGTGCCCGATGGCCTCCCACGAACGGCCCGGGCAATGGCCCCGTCCCAGGCGGCCGGCGATGAGGTCGAAGTACTGTTCCGCCACCCGCCGGCGCAGCTGGAGGACGCGATCGAGATTCTCGCGGTCCTCGACGAATTCCGGCGAGTCGCCTGCGGCCTCGCCGGCGGCCCGCAGGAGGGCCAGCGGCCGCGGCGGAAGCCCGGCGCGCAGCGAGTAGAACGCCTTCTTGCCGTCGCGCCGGTCGGTGACGAATCCCGCCTGTCGGAGCATCGCCAGCTGCGACGAGATGCGCGACTGCGCCATGCCGAGGATTTCCTGCAGCTCGGCGACCGAGAGTTCCTCCTTCATGAGGAGGACGAGCAGCCGCAGCCGGGTGGGATCGGCGAGGATCTTCAGGGTGTCGAGGGTGGAGTGCAATGCACGGGGGGCGCGGGACCGGAAGGTTACGGGCAGGGCGCCGTGCTCAACCCATGTCGGCGCGGGGCGGGCGCGTCAATTCCGCGCTGGCCCGGACAGCGGCGCCCGCTACCGGAGCCAGGCGATCATCGACCTGACCACCTCCCAGATACCGATGACGGCGATGATGCCGCCGGCGATGCGGTTGACCCACCGCAGCATGCCGTCGTCGAGATGGTGCCCGAAGGTGCCGGCCAGGAGTGCGAGGATGAGCCACCAGCACGACGAGCCGGCGAACACTCCGCCGATGAGCGCGAGCGCGTCGGTCAGCCGGCCCGATTGCCAGCCGAGGCCGAGCCCGGCGAACACGCCCGTGAACGCGATGATCGTCATCGGATTCGCCAGCGTCAGGACGTAGGTCGAAACGAAGGCGTCGCGCAGGCGGCCGACATGGACCGGGGCCTTGGCCACGCGCTGCGGCGCCGGCGCCCGCAGGGTGCAGATGCCCAGCACGATCAGGATCAGGCCGCCCAGTCCCTGCAGCCAGACGAGGTTGGTGATCAGGAAGTTCGTGATCGCGGTCAGCCCGACCGCGGCGATCGTCCCGTAGGTGGTGTCCGCCGCCGCCGCCCCCAGGCCCGAGACGAAGCCGACGCGGCGCCCGTCGCTCAGGGATCGGCGCAGGCAAAGCAGGTTGATCGGCCCGACGGGCGCGGCGATGGCGAATCCGACAATCATGCCTTTGAGCAGAACATCCATGCGCGGTCGGGTATCAGGGGTCCCGTGGCCAGCGGGAAACGGGGCGGGGTAGGAAGCGGGGTTGGGCCGGGACGCGCGGCGGCGGCCGGCTCAGCCGGCGGCCGGCGGCGCGTCCACGTGGCGGCCGATCTGGGTCACGATGTAGTCATGCTCGACTCCGCCGGACTTCACCTTCACGTGGTCGCCCGGTTTCTTCCCGAGCAGGGCGAGGCCGAGCGGCGTCTTGTATGAAATGATGTGCTTCTCGGGCTCGCTGTCCCAGTAACCCAGGACCGAGTACCGGACGTTCTCGCTGCCGACCGCATCCCGCAGGTCGACCACGCTGCCGACGCTGATCTGCTCGGTGCTCGCGTCGGTGAAATCGGTGATGCGCGCGCGGGCCAGGTCGCGCTCGAGCTGCGACTTCTGGGCCATGAGGAGCTGCTGGTCCTGCTTGGCCATCTTGAACTCGGCGTTCTCCCGCAGGTCGCCGTGTTCGCGCGCGGCGGCAATTGCGCGGGAATTCTCCGGGATCCGCTTGGCTACGATCAGGTCGTATTCCTGCCGCTTGCGGTCGAAGCTGCCGCGGGAAACGAACAACTGCTCGTCCTTGGACTCGCCTTCGCCCGAGACCAGCGACTGGATGGCGGGGAACGCCTTGATGAAACGGGCGAGGAGGGACTTCTTCGTCAATTCCTCGAAGCCCTGGTTGAGCAGGAGGGTGTTGGCGAGGTCGCGGGCCGTCTCCGGATCGGCCGTGGCCAGCAGATCCGGGATGAGATCCGAGTCGTCGCTGAGGATTTCGGCCATCGGAATGCGGCGGGTGCCGGCGGATTGCAGCGCTTCGTAGTCGATCGCGAAGAAGATGGCGCTGAACAGGCGCGGCGTGATGAGGTCGTTGAGCAGCTTGGCGAATTTCTTCGACTGCCGGTTCTTGACGATCCAAAGGAGCACCGGCGAACGCAGGTTCTGCTCGGTCTGCCAGCGCTTGAGCGTGGCGGCGAGCTCGTCGGCATGGCCGTTCTCCACCAGGAAGTTGATGCACTCGGTGGTGAACTTGCCCTGGCTGCTCTTGAGCAGGGCGAACGTCACGTCCTTCCACTCAGTCGGGTGGGCGTCCTTGATCAGTTCGAGGAAGTGGGTCTGGAAGTGGACCGGGATCTTCTCGGCGATGTCGGTCAGCCGCCGGGTGTCGGCGACCAGCTCGCCCAGGCTCGGGCTGAGCGTGGCGACATCGACGCCGAGCAGCTTGGCCAGCTCGTCGCGGACGGCGGCGCCGTAAAGGCGCTCGGCCGGGTGCAGCTGGTTGCTGTCCTTGACCGCCTCGGCGAGGCCGGTCAGCACCGGCGTGAGGTCGCCCTTGACCTCCTTGCGGCCGGCCGGGCCCAGCAGCTCCTCGGCCAGCTGGATCCGCCGGCGGGCGGAGCGGGTGTTGGCGAAGTGCTCGAGGATCTCGTCCTCGACCGAGACGGGCTCGTCGCGCAGGACGTAGCACTCGGTCTTCTTGGCCGGGACGGCGATGCGGGGGTCCCGGGCGACGTGCTTCTTGGTGGACGCCCACCACTTCTTGAATTTCTCCTCACCGAGCACCTGCTGGAGGATGATCTCCAGGTCGATGGCCGTGGTGGCCTTGTTGGGAAAGGCGGCCAGCGTCTCCACGATGAGCTGCACCGGCTTCTCCTCGATCAACTCGGCGATCTTTTCAGGTTCGGTCTCCTTGCGGACGAGGAGGTGTTTGGGCGGCAGGATCTCGAGCGTTGAGACGCAAAACGCGGGATCCATCCGGTGCTTCTTCTTGCCCTTGAAGTCGATGATCAGCTTCTGTTCCGCCTCGTCGTAGCCTTTGATCAGGCCGAAGCCCCAGCTTCGGTGGACGCAGTAGGCTCCGGGCTCCATGGCCTCGAGCTTGGCTTTGGCCGCCTTGAGCGACGGATTCTTGGCAACGAGCGCTTGAACAGCTTCAGAATTCATAATGGCCGTGTGACGTGCGGAAACGATGAGTTGAGTCGAGAATGGGATGGAATGTCAAACCACGTGTCATAGCGTGCTTTGAATGAAGTCGTTGCCGAACCCCCTTGTCGCCGGTCCGTGGGCCGCTGCCGTGGCGCTGCTTGAGCGCTGGCTGGTCCGGGGAGAACGGGCGGATTATCTCCTGGAACGGGTCGAGCGCGGCGGCGGCGCTGCCGACCGGCCCGCCTGCCAGCGCCTCCTGTTCGGGGCGATCAGGCATTTCGGCAGGCTCGACGCCGCGCTGGGCCCCCTGACCGCGCGCAAGCCGCGGGCGCGGCTGCGGGCGGTCCTCCTGATCGCCGGATTTGAACTGCTGGAGGCCGCGGATGAGCCGGCGGAAGGCGGCCGGGCCGCCCGCGTCGTCGACCATGCGGTCGGCCAGGCGAAGGGCCTGCTGAGCCCGCCGGAGGCCCGGCTGGTCAACGCGGTGCTGCGCCGGCTGGCCGACGCTCCGGATCTGCGCGCCGCGCCGCCGGGAGCCGGGGCGGAGGCGTCGGAACTGGCGCGATTCTATTCGCACCCCGAATGGCTCGTGCGCCGGTGGCAGGCGCGCCATGGGGCGGATGCGACCCTCCGCCTGCTGCGGTGGAACCAGGCGCCGCCGCCGGTCTACGCGCGCTGGCGGGGTCCGGCCGAGGCTCCGCCGTGGCTGCAGCCGACCGCCTGGCCGGGGTTCCTCGTCGTTCCGGTCGGACGCTGGGCCGATGTCGAGCCGCTGCTCGCCGCCGGCACCCTCTACCTGCAGGACCCGGCGACTCGCATGGCGGCGGGGCTGCTCGATCCGCGCCGGGGCGAGATCGTCCTCGATCTCTGCGCCGCGCCGGGTGGCAAAAGCCTGCTTCTGGCGGACCTGCTGGCGGCCGCCGCGGGTGCGCCGGCCACAGTCCCCGCAACGGC
>CAZKDK010000014.1:11095-24460 GCA_964551145.1 uncultured Opitutaceae bacterium
GGCGGGCCGGGTGGTGGCCGTCGATCAGCCGGACGAGCGCCGCCTGGAACGCCTCCGGGCCAACCTGGCCAAGGCCCGGGGGGTCGACGTGTCGGTGGTGGTGGCCAACGTGCTGGAGCTTTCCGCCGAGATGCTCGCGAAGCAAGACCTGCCCCCGGCGTTCGCCGCGGTGCTGCTCGACGCCCCGTGCTCGAACACGGGAGTCATGCGCCACCGCGTCGATGTCAAATGGCGCCTGCACGAGTCCGACCTCGCGGCGCAGGCGCGCCAGCAGCTCGACCTGCTCACCGCCGCCGCCCGACTGGTGGCGGATCCGGCGGCCGGCGGCGGCCGGATCGTCTACAGCACCTGCAGTCTGGAACCGGAGGAGAACGAGGGCGTGGTCGAGGCGTTCCTGCGCGCGGCGGGCGGCCGGTTCGCGCTCGCCGAGACGCGCCATGCCCGCCCCTGGGAGGACGGCTGCGACGGCGCTTCCGCATTCCTCCTGCGGAGGATTTCGCCGGGCCGGAGTCCGGCGAAATCCTAGGGCACGAGCTCGAACACCGGCAGCGTGACCTTCTGCTCCTCGTTGCCGTTGATGAACGTGTAGGTGACGCGCTTGGCCGAGCGCACCAGGTCGGAGTAGCGCGCGAACGGCCAGGCGGACACCGGTTCGTCGTTGATCCGGCTGCACAGGTCGCCCGCCTGCACGCCGAGCATCTCGGCCGGCGAACCGGCGACGACGGCCGCGACCTTCCAGTAGGCGACGGACTTGGTAAAGCTCAACCCCGTGCTCCGCAGGGGCGGCACTTGGATGACGTCGTAGTTGGGCCGGTAGAAGGTCACCTGCTTGCGCTTCTGGTCGAACGTCACGATGAAATTCCGCAGCAGGCCGCCCCCGATGGACGACAGCTCGTCCGTGACGTCGGCGATCGGATTCTCGATGACGTAGGTGCCGATGGTGAGGGATTGTCCCAGGCGGCCCATCATGCGGATGCGGTCGCCGGACAGCGTGGCCACGAGGGCGCCGGGCCTCGGCCCGTACTTGAATCCGGGGTGCAGTCCGACCGTGTTGAGGCTGAGCGCGGTGTCGCTGCCGGA
The DNA here is from genome assembly GCA_964551145.1 of uncultured Opitutaceae bacterium. Taxonomy (GTDB): domain Bacteria; phylum Verrucomicrobiota; class Verrucomicrobiia; order Opitutales; family Opitutaceae; genus Fen-1467. The sequence continues at coordinate 12,176 of CAZKDK010000014.1, forward strand.
ATCGATCAGGGCGATGAACGACTCGGCGCCAAGCTGGATCGGAATGAGCGGCGTGTTCTGGTCGTTGTTGAACGGGATGGTCACGCCCGGCATCGCCGTGGGCACGCCGTACGGGGTGAGGATCACCTCCGAGCGGGGGTAGTCGAGGGTGAGGAGGATCCCGCGGAACAGGGGGAAGCCGAGCACGCCGTCGATGCGGATGCCGAGGTGGTCCGAGAGGTCGTTCAGGTCGTGGATGAGCGCCTGGACGCCCTCGAACCGCGCCTCGCCCAGTTCGATCCGCCTGAGGAGGACGGGCGGGAGCAGTTTCACCTGGCCGTTCGCGCCCATCACCCGCACGGGCGACTGGCCGGCCCGCGCCCGCCCGCCGTAGCGCTTGGCCAGCTCGGGCGTGACCAGCGTCGTCGACGAGCCGGTGTCGATCAGGAAATGATAGGGGCCGTGCTTGTCCCACTGCGCCTCGATGACGAGGAAGTTGGAGACGAGCGAGGCCTTGAGGACGGTCTGGGCCGAATCGAGGCTCGTCCGGCGCGGCGGCCGGTGGAACGTCGTGCAACCGCCGAGCCAGGCCAGGGCGGCCAGTCCGATGGCCGCGCGGACGGCGGCGCGACGCCAAGTGGAGGGAGAGGGGGGCGGGACTTTCATTTCTCCGGTTGGGGCAGGCTGAGGCCGGCAATAATTGGCACGAGCAGCAACCCGGCGCTGAGCATATAGGTGATGAGCGATCCGTACCACCAAAAGATGATCCCCGCGGCCAACGGTCCCAGCGCCCGCGCGAGCGAGCCGAGCGATCGGAACACGCCGAGCACCTGGCCCTGTTCGTCCGCGCGACTGTAGAGCGAGATGAGCGAGGAGAAGGCCACGATCGAGAAACCCGAGCCGACCGACACGAGCGCGATCCCCGCGTAGACCGGCGCGGTTGTATCGGCAAGCGCCACCAGGCCAAACCCGGCGGCGACCAACGCCAGCCCTCCCAATGCGCCGAGCTTCTCGCCATACCTCGGCACCAGCCGCCGAACCAGCACGCCCTGGGTCAGGATCGAAATCACGCCGGCAAAGACAAAGATGTAGGTCAATTGGTGTTCGCTATAGTGCAGCCGCTCGGTCGCGAGAAAGCTGATCGTGATCTCGTAACCGCTGAAAATGAGCGCGAACAGGAAGTAGACGAGGTTGGCGCGGCGGATGGTGGTGTTGCGCATGGCGAACAGGGCGTGCAGGGGATGGAGCGTGCGCTGCACCTCCGGTTCGCTGCCATGTCCAGGGGCAAGTGTCTCGCGGAAGCGCAGGCTGATCCAGACCAGGTTGAGCAGCGAGAACCCCAGCGCGACGAAGGCCACGGCGGAGAACGGGTTGATGCCCCAACGCGCCCAGGCCGGGCCCGGTTCCACCGCGCCGATGATGCCGCCAATGGCCGGACCCGTGATGAAACCGAGACCGAAAGCCACTCCGATCAACCCCATGCCTTTGGCCCGATTCTCCCGGCTGGTGACGTCCGCCACGGCGGCAGTCGCGACGGAAAGGTTGCCGCTCATGGCGCCGCCGAAGAGGCGCGCCACGATGAACAGCCAGAACGATCCGCTGAAGGCCCACAGCAGGTAGCTGAAGGCCGTGCCGGCCACGGTCAGCAGCAGCACAGGTCGCCGGCCGATCCGGTCGGAACGGGCGCCCCAGAAAGGCGCAAAGAGAAACTGCAGCAGCGAATAGGCCGCGCTGAGCACGCCGCCAAGCAAGGCGGCGACCAGCAGCGGATTCTGACCCGAAGGCGGGGCGAGCGCCTCCACGTGCCGCAGCAGCCAGCCGAGCAGACCCGCCCGCCCCTCCTTGTCGAGGTAGTAGGTGAGCATGCGCGGAATGAGCGGGAACGAGATCGAGAAGCCGATCAGGTCGATGTAAAGCGTCAGGAAGATGACGCCCAGCGATGACGGTGCCGGCGGCCGGACGGCGGGTTCGGCGGCGTGGTCGGTGGGTGCGGACATCGAGGTTGGGGAACCCTAGCGGCAACCCGACCGGGCGCAACCGAAGTTTCGGCAGTCCGTGCCGCCCGCGCCAACGATCCGGGGCGGATGAAACCCACGCGCCCGGGACCGCCGATCGCGTCCGGTCGGCGGCGGGGCGCGCTGTTCGACGGCAGAGCCGGGCGCGTCGAAACCTGGAACCAAAGGCTGAGCACCGTAGCCCGGGGGGGGCCCGCCCTCAGCCGGTGCCGGCCCGTCGTCCTCGGGGCCGCGGACGCCCGGGGGGTGGGTATCCGATCAATGTCAACTATTAGTTGACATGTTCCCGGAGGCGCCGGCTTTGACTGCGGGGACGATTCCAGGGGTGGGCAATGGCAGCCGGGAGAGCGCGGGCGGCGTTTGTCGCTCAAACAAACTCGGGGCGCCCTATTTATCCGACTTCGACTCCAGATGGAACCGGTGCAGGGCGCGGTGGACGATCGGCGCGAGGAGCACGGCAACCGTGGTCAGGAAGGCGACGCCGCTGAAGATCGCATAGAATCCGGCGAACAGCTTTCCGGCCGACGTCTTGATGGGATCGACCGGACCCATGCCGGAGAGGATCATCGCGGCGTTGGTGAACGCGTCGATCCAGCCCAGTCCCCCGATGAAATGGTAGCCGCACATGCCGATGAACAAACCGGCGGCAAGGAAGGTCGCGGCGATCAGGCTGTGCCGCGCGACCCGGCGGTAGTAGTCGCGGCGCGGCAGCAGCGGCTGGTTCCGGTGCTCAAACATGGTGGCTAACTAACCACAGATGGACACGGATGAACACCGATTTCTCGCCGGCCAGCAGCCTGGACGGGCCAGCGCGTCGTAGCGGCGGTCCACGACCGGTTCGCCGCTGCTGCGGATCGGCCAGCCGTTGTAGCAAAGCAGCATTCCTGTGCCGATACGGCAATTGATCACCAAACCGGGGGCATCGATGGCAATCGCATCCGGCTAGACGTCTCCTTCGATCTCAAAATCCCATTCGCGCTCAAAGCAGATCGGTTTCCCCCGCGCCCGCCGAATCATCCAGTACCAATACAGTGGCGCGAAAAACAGGTAGCTCGCGGCCGAATAGACCACGAGGAAGACCTGCACTCCGATTCTATTCTCAGGCGGTCCCATCACCCCTCGCCGGAAGAACTCGCCATTCAAGAGAGCCGGGAGATACGGCATCGTGGCCACGTAGTCGCCGGTGGGATAGCCGCAGACCGGACAAAACCAGACGTGCCGCTCCTGGGGACAGAGGCAGTTCAAGCACAGTGGAACTGCCCGCGGATCTCGTGCTGCGGCGTCAATATCCGCAGGCCACGGATCGGATCGACCGAGAGCGATCGTATTCCTGATAAACCGGGTCAACGGACCATTGTAGCGGGGAGCATCCATCTTCTGACCTACGATCAAGGCAAGTCACCAGCGCCATCGGCACAGTCCCCTGCACTCTAGGGAGACCTGGGCTTGGCGATAGAGCCAGCAGGAGGCGTGACAGCGGTGGGAGTTGGCTGCGACGCTTGGCTGCCCTTGCTAGCCTGTTCTTTCTCTATCGTTCGAATGCTGGCGAAGAAGGCCAGGATCTCAGGTTGCTCGAGATCGCTCGCGGAACCGAAACACGAGTAGATAAACAAGTCTGGTTTCAGCAGGAAGTAGTCCATCCGGAAGACTTGCGCGCCGCCGGCTTCCGAAAAAACGAATGAGCGACCAGGAAAGCCGTCCACGACGAAATCTTTCTCTGAAACGAGCCGAATCGAAGCGGCGCCACGCAGGATGTTTTGCCTGGCGTCATCCAGCATCTGTTTTGGGGTCTTTTGGGCCCATATTGGGAGCGGCACACAAAACCTGCGAAGGACCAGGGTGACGCCGCCGTTCCGGGCAATCATGTCTTGATAGGTCGCATCTCCGAATTCGGTCGGCAGCGTGCCTTCGTCCGACGAGCGGTCCTTGAAAGACGCAGGGAAGGCCGGTGCCGCGAGTTCTCGATCGGCGGGATCCGGCTTGGCGCTGAGCGGAGGCAACAGGCAAATGACGGCGCTGACGATTGCGGCAATCTTCGGGGTACTCATGTTTAGGGCCGAACGCTGTTTGGGCAGGCAAAAGGCGTGAATGCGGCGACCAGGGTGGGATGACCGGTTGCCGTCCGGGGGGCCCGCCGGCATTGCGAATGTTCTCTAGTCGCATTTTCCGGCGGCGGAGGCGAGCGGATTTCCCGGCTCGTTCATTCACCACAAAGACACGAAGACACCAAGGTCGGCAGTTGCCGGGGCAGGAGGATCTTTTTTGTGCGTTTTGGTGCCTTTTTGTGGCGACGAATTCCGGAGCATCGCTTCGTGTCTTTGTGCCTTTGTGGTGGATTCCGGACAGGTCCGAATGTCGCGGCGTTCTTTGCCACAAAAAGGCGCAAAAAGAGTCGCTCCTTAGGGCGGAGACTCCGTCGCGCCCATAGGCGCGTTCACGATCGTCGGCCATGGCCAACGATGATTTTCGTACTACTGTGGGTCAATATCCTCGCGTGCTGCGACGATTCTCGTGGAGGGCGAGGCTCCGGCCGAGCCGATTTCGAAATCGCGGACGCGGCTCGCCGGGAGGCTCGCCCTCCACCTTTGGTTGCGGCTCCGCCGGGCTACACATCTTTGTGGCGAAGATTCCGGAAGGTCTCGAATCGGCGCGCCGGACGGGTGGGGAGATTCAAGAAAAAGAGTAAGAGAAAGTGATAGGATGCCTCTTACTCTTAATCTTTCTCTTTCTCTCTCTGGCTTGGTCTGGGCCGGCCTACAGCTTGTACGGCAGGGGGAAGCGCGCGGTGAGCTTGATGACCCGCTCCTTGGTGCTCGCGATGGCCGCCGCCTCGCGGTCCGTGCCGACGGCGGCCAGGACGTCATCGATGCACGCGGCGACCTCGTCCATCTCGGCTTCCTTGAAACCGCGCGTGGTGAGCGCGGGCGAGCCGAGGCGGACGCCGGAGGCCTGGAAGGGCGAGCGCGTTTCGAACGGCACGGTGTTCTTGTTGCAGGTGATGTTGGCGCGATCGAGCGTCTCCTGCGCGACCTTGCCGGTGAGCGTGGCGGACTTCGGACGCAGGTCGACCAGCATCAGGTGGTTGTCGGTGCCGCCCGAGATGATCTTGTAGCCGTGCTTGACCATGGCGGCGGCGAGCGCGTGGGCATTGCTGACGACCTGGGCCGAGTAGTCCTTGAACTCGGGCTTGAGGCACTCGGCGAAGCACACCGCCTTGGCAGCGATGATGTGCATGAGCGGGCCGCCCTGGCCGCCCGGGAAGACCGCCGAGTCGACGGCCTTGGCGTACGCCGCTTTGCACAGCACGAGGCCGCCGCGCGGGCCGCGGAGCGTCTTGTGCGTGGTGGTGGTGACGAAGTCTGCGTGCGGCACGGGCGACGGATGGTGGCCGGTGGCCACGAGGCCGGCGATGTGCGCGATGTCGGCAAACAGGTACGCGCCGACGCTGCGGGCGATCTCGCCCATCCGGGCGAAGTCGATGATGCGCGAGTAGGCGCTGGCGCCGACGGTGATCATCTTCGGCTGCTCGCGCTGCGCCGTGGCGGCCAGCTCGTCGTAGTCGATCCGGCCGGTGTCCTCGCGAACGCCGTACTGGCAGAACTTGTAGAGCTTGCCGGAGAGGTTGGCCGGGCTGCCGTGGGTGAGATGCCCGCCGTGGCTGAGATTCATGCCGAGGACCTTGTCGCCCGGCTGGAGCACCGCGGTGTAAACGGCGAAGTTGGCCTGCGAGCCCGAGTGCGGCTGCACGTTGGCGTGGTCGGCGCCGAACAGTTTCTTGGCCCGCTCGATCGCGAGCAGCTCGACCTTGTCCACCTCCTCGCAGCCGCCGTACCAGCGCTTGCCGGGGTAACCCTCCGCGTACTTGTTCGTCATCACGCAGCCCATCGCCTCGAGCACGGCAGGGTAGGTGAAGTTTTCCGAGGCGATCAGCTCCAGGTGATTCTGCTCACGGGCGAGCTCGCCGGCGATCGCGGCGTAGACCTCGGGATCGAGTTGGCGGAGGGGTCTGGATTCAAGCGACATCTTGGGATGGATGAGAGGCGGATGACCTGAAGCCGGGACGTTCAGGTGCAAGGTTTAGGTGTAGGGTGTATGAGCAGGACCGGGGCACTACGGCGAACCCGGCACGAGGGTCTTGAGGAAGGCGACGACGCTGGGGACGGCCTCGACGAGGTTGTCGCGGCAGGTTTCGTACACGCTGAGCGGACCGCCGTAGGGATCGTCGACCTCCGGATCGTTCGGCTGCGGCAGGAACTGGCGGAAGAGGTACAGGTGCTTCGGCACGCGTTCGAACTGGAGCTGGAGCAGGGCGCGATGCGACTCGGTCATGCCGAAGACGGCCAGGGAATCGTCCAGCAGCTGCTGGGTCACGGGCTGGCTGACATGACCGGAAAGGTCGACGCCGGCCTTTTTCATGGCGATCGCCGCGTTGTCGGAGATGGCATCGCCCCGGCGCGCCGCGATGCCGGCGGACACCACCTTGAGCGATCGCAGCGGTTCGGCCTGACCGGCGAGAAAATGCCTGAGCAGGCCCGCGGCCATGGGGCTGCGGCAGATGTTCGCCGTGCAGACGATCAGGATGTGACCGGGGCCGGGCATGCAGGAAAAAGCTGAATAAGCAGGTGCCGGCTGTGCTTGTCGAGGGAAGAAACGGGTGGGTTGAGCCGAGGCGCATTTGGAGGGCGAGCCTCCCCGCCTTCGCTGAAGCTTCGGCGCGCGCACGGGTATTGCGGGCCTTCGAAGCCTTGGCGAAGGAAGCCGGCGAGCCGCATCCGTTCGTGGGGTTTCGGCTCGGCAGGAGCCTCGCCCTCCATTGCCGGGCGGCTCACCGCTCCCGCAGCATCCCGAGCGCCAGGAGCGCGCGGTGAAGTTGCACGGCGCGCTCGAGCACGAGGTCTTTGAGCGGAGGCGGCGTCGCGTTGGCGGTTGCGGCGGGAGCGGCGGCCCCGGATGGGCCGGCGGTCGTTGCGTCCGGGAGGACGTCGCTCCGGACATCAGCCTTCGCCTCCTGGTCCGGGGCATCCGCCCTGCCGTTCTCGTGTTCCCGCGCCAGCGCGGCCTCGTCGAAACGCGTCTGGGCGCTCTTCTCGCCGATCAATGAATCGACGGACGCGCCGGCGTCGAGGGCGTCGTAGGCCTGGCGATCGACATCGGGTTTGACCGCAAGGACGATGTCGGGCGGCACGCCGGGGGCCGCCGCCCCCAGCGTGATCAGGTTGGGGGCAGCCCGGTGCAGCGCGGCCGCGAGGCCCGCGGGGGTTGCCGGGCCCACCAGCACGAAGAGCGGGGCGGTGCGCGGGCGCGGCGGCAGATCGAGGCCTGGCGCCTGCGCGCCGCCATCCGATGGATAACGGATGTCGACGATGAGAGCCGCGGCCGTCCAGGCCGTCCTCACCGCGGCGAGATCGTCGGGCAGGCGGTGCAGCCGGACGTAGGTCAGTCCCTGGCCCAGATCCAGCAACGCGGCCGGCGGCGGCTTGACGGAGGCCGGAGCAGGCTTGACGGAGGCAGGAGACGGGAGGCTGGGGGCCGGAGGCGGGAGGGCGGGGGAAGGCAGACAGAGGGCAGAGAACAGAGAACAGAGGACAGCGAGGCGCATGAGGCGCGCAGCATGGTTCGCGTAGGGGCGCGATCTTGTCGCGCCCTCCGTTGCGGGACCTCGGCCGCAGCAAGTCTGCGGCCCTACAACAGCAAGAAGGTTCATTTCCGATTCAGTTGCCGCGCGCCGATGTCGCGCCGGAAGTATTTTGACGCGAACTGAATCCGGTCGCAAACGGCGTACGCCCGGTCGGCTGCGGCGCGCAGCGTGGCTCCGCGCGCGCAGACGCCAAGCACCCGGCCGCCGGCGGACACCAGCTGCCGGGCGGCATTCAGCGCCGTGCCGGCGTGCACCACCCAGGTTTCGGACTCTGGTGAGTCCGGCAGGGTGATCGCCTCGCCCTTCGGGTAGCTGCCCGGATAGCCCTTGGCGGCGACGACGACGCAGATCACGGGTTCGGGTCTGACGTCGAGTTTCATGCCCGCGAGGCGCCCGCCGGTGGCAGCCCAAAGGAGTTCGAGGGTGTCGCCGGCGATGCGCGGGAGGATGACCTGCGTCTCGGGATCGCCGAAACGCGTGTTGTATTCCAGAACTTGCGGGCCCTCCGCCGTGAGCATCAGGCCAATGAACAGGGTGCCGCGGAAGTCGATCCCCTCGGCCGCGATGGCGTCGACCGACGGACGGCAGATCTCGCGGTCGATGCGCGCGAGGAGCGCGGGCGTCACCACTTCCGCCGGCGAGTAGCTGCCCATGCCGCCGGTGTTGGGTCCGGTGTCGTTGTTGCCGGCGCGCTTGTGGTCCTGCGCGATGGGGAGCGTCAGGTAGTCGCGGCCGGAAACGATGAGGTGGACCGACGTCTCCTCGCCGACGAGGCAGTCCTCCAGGAGGACTTTCGGTTCCTGATTTGAGCTTCCCGATTGGGGTTTCAGCGCCAGGAGGCTGTGGACCGCGGCTTCGGCTTCTTCACGGTTCTGCGGCACCACGACCCCTTTGCCCGCCGCCAAACCGTCGGCTTTCACCACGACCGGCACCGCATGGGAGCGCAGGTAGTCGAGAGCGGGGGCCACCTCCGAAAACGAGGCGGCGGGCGCGGTCGGAATCCGGTATTTGACGAGGAGTTCCTTGGTGAAGATCTTCGAGGACTCGAGCCGGGCGCCATCGCGCTTCGGGCCGTAGGCCGGAATGCCGGCGGCGGCGAGCGCGTCGACGAGGCCGAGCGAGAGCGGCACCTCGGGACCCACGATCACGAACCCGGCCTGCTCGCGCTGCGCGAGCGCCACGATGCCGGGCACGTCCTCGGCGGAGACCGGGAAGCAGGGCGCCTCCTGGGCGATGCCGCCGTTGCCAGGGGCGGCGATGACCCGCGGACGCGAGGGCGAGGCCAAGCAGGCCCTGACGAGCGCATGCTCGCGCCCGCCGGAACCGACGACCAGAACGGAACGGGGAAGGGACTCGGCCATGGGTGCCGTCGAGGGTCGAGGGACGACCGTCGAAGGTCGATTCAAAAACCGGCGGCCGGCGTCACGCCGCAAAGGGACGGCGACGCCAGCGCTCGTCAGCCCGGCCTCGACGCCAGACAGACATATGGCGAGTCCGTTGCCTCGCCTGGGCTCAACGGATGGACTGCCGATTCGTCATACCTCTCGGTGGCCCTGAAATCCGCGAATCCCGCGTCTTTCAACAGAGTGACAAGACGCTGTTTATTGACGTAGCAGCGTCTCGTCACGACCTCCTCCCGACGCGACTGTTCGGTGAACACCTGAATTCGCTCCTCGATTGGCCCGATCATCACCTTCTTTTGGCGGAGGTTCACGCGGCGCGCACCCGACTTCAGGGCTGATTCCTGCCATTGACCGGCTGAGTCGGGCCGCGCCAGCGATTCGGGAAAGAACAGATCCATCGCCAGAATGCCGTTTGGGCTGATGGACCTTTGCGCGTTCGCCAGAAACTGGTGCTGATCAGAATCGGTCAGCAGGTAATTGAACGTGTAGAAGGTCACGAGAAGACAATCACACTCGTCTCCAAGAGGTGCTCTGCGAAGATCATGGTTCCTCAACCGCAGCGCTCCCGTCTCCAAGTACCCCGATAGCTTGGACCTTGCGACGTCGAGCATCTCGTCGGACACGTCGATTCCCATGACGCGAATGCCGGCTTCCAACAGCGAGCTGAGCACCCGGCCGGTTCCGCAGCCGACTTCGATCACGTTCCGTGCGGCCCCACAGATCGATCGGTATAACGCCAGGTCCGAATCGAATGCCCCGACGTACAGATCGTAGTATCGGGCAAGGGCCCTGTAGGTTTCGCGGGCGTTCACCGGTTTAGGGGCGCTGTCTTGCTCCGCAGGGTGGGGCGGAAGGTTGTCTCGAGGCATACGAGGCCAGACGGCTCGGACCAGTCTTGCCGCGGATCGCAGCTTACGGCGCCGGCTTCGCCGCGGCGCTCAGGTCGCGATAGAGGAACTCGATGAACTTGTCGGTGGAGATCCCGCCGTCCCATTTCTCGAAGCCGGCCAGCGCCTTTTCCTGCTGGAGCTGCCGGACCGTCCTGCCCTGGGCGATGCCGGCCGCGATGCGCGCGGAGGTTCCCTGGAGCATGGCCAGGAAACCCTTCATGTCGGCGACGGTGCACACGTCTCCGTGTCCGGGAATCACCTTCACGTTCGCCGGCACGACCGTCAGCACCTGTTCGATCGCGGCGATCATGCCCTTCACGTGCCCGCCGCTGTCGAGGTCGATGAAGGGGAAGCCATAGGTCACGAAGAGGTCGCCCATGTGGACGACGTTCGCGTGCACGAAATAGACCACGCTGTCGCCGTCGGTGTGCGCGGCGGGCAGATGCCAGATGCGGATTTCCTCGCCGTTCAGGTGCAGCGTGACGCCGTCGTCGAACGTGAGCTGCGGGAGCGCGGCGGGCTCCGCGGGGGGCACCGTGCGGTCGAAGAGCGTCGTGCCGGCGGCGAGGCGCGTGCGTACATTGGTCTGGGCGATGACCGGCGCCTGGTTCTGGAAGACGGCGTTGCCGCCGACGTGATCGTCATGCAGGTGCGTGTCGATCACGAAACGCAGGGGCCGATCCGAGACCTTGCGAAGCGCGAGCTGGATCTGGGCGGCCGACCCGGCATAGCCGGCGTCGATCATGACCAATCCATCGGCGCCGGCACAGACGGCGATGTTGCCGCCCGGGCCCTGCAGCAGGGAGACCGTGCCGGCGACCGGGACGACCTTGAAGGGCGTGGTGGCGAGATCGGGCTTCGCGGCGGCGGCGAAGGTCGCGAGCGAAAGTCCGGTCGTGATGAATAGACAGTGCAGTTTCATGGGAAGAAAGTGCCGGTGTTAGGCGAAGATTTCCTTATGGCGCGGTTGGCGCTCCCTGATGTCATCGTTTGCCCGGAATCGGGGCGGTCGGTGGCGCCACGGTCACGCCTCCTTCGCCCACTTCAGGAGACAGCAATCGTGGCCCTGCATCAGAGTCCGGTTGCGCTCCAGTTTCTCCCCTCGCGAACGAGCCGACGCGTAATCGACGTAACACCACATGGCGTAACCGATGTCGGCGGCGTTTTGCGCCCGGTAGGTTTCAGCCCACAGGCATCGCGTGACCTTTTGGACGCGGACGTTTTCGGTCTGCTCCAGGAGCTGTTGGTCGACCACGTGGTTGAAGAAATCGGCGGGGAGATTCCGATGAAACTGCTCCACATAGTCAGCCCGCAACGGAAGGCCATCAGTCGTTGCCTTGAGTATTTCGACGAGCCGCTCGCGGCCGATCAGGTCAGCGATCGCCAGCAGGTAGGGTATGGAGTGGTCGCGAAAGGCGAAGTTGAAGACCTGTTCGTAGCTCATGCCGGCGCCGGCGGATCCGTCCTGGCGGGGCAAACCGGCCGCCGGGGCGGGCCGGGCAACCGACTTCGACGACTCCTGGGCCAGCGCCTGGGCGGCGGGCGCGAGCGCACAGCCGAGGCAGAACCCGGCGGCGAGCGACTTGGCGAGAAAGTCCCGTCGGTCAATGACGGTAGGTTCATTCATTTGCGGCGAGGAGACGGGTGCAGGGGGTGAAGGGCTTGGCGAAATGAACGACAAACATCGCGGGGCCAAAGCGGGGTGCCCGGGAAACGGCGGCCATCTTGGCGGGGAATTTCTGACTAGTCAAAACACCATTGCGGCGGGCGGCCCTTCAAAAATGGCAAACGCGGGACGATCTGACTGCCGGACACACGGCGGGCATCCTTCGCGCGGCCTTCCGCCTTCGCCGAGGCTACGACGGACAGGTCGGAGCCCAGGGGCGCCGCGTCTCCAGGACTCCGGCCGTGATGGAGCGGCGACGCCCCCGTCGCCTTCATTCGATCGATGTCATCCATTAAATGACAAGCCGGCTGGGAGGCGAGCCGCGGGTTGTCATTTAATAGATGACAAAGGCGCCGGGAAACGCAGATGCACCGAAAACGCGACGCGGGCGTCGCGTCCCCAGAATCCGGGCCGGTTTCGAGCGGCGACGGCAGATCAGTCGGAACCCAAAACTCGAAGCCACCTCCGGGCGCGCCGGCGCCAGAGTGTGCCTACAGCACCTGGAGGGTCTTGCGGTAGAAGGCGACGACCTCATCGGGGTCGTCGGTGAACAGGACGTAGTCGGCCATCCAGGTCGGCGTGCGGCCGGTGCGGATCATCTCGCGGAACTGCTTGCGGAGGTCGGTCCAGTAGCGCGCGCCGTAGAAGATGTAGGGCACGCGCGGGCGGATGCCGAGCTTGAGGTTGCACAGCT
>CAZKDK010000015.1:0-19073 GCA_964551145.1 uncultured Opitutaceae bacterium
TGAAGGCGAGGGGCGCCCGAGCCGGGCCGAGGGCCTCGTAGAACGCGGTGCTCATCCGGTCCAGGTCGATGAGCGCGACATGTTCTTCGGCTGCGACCTCGCGGACCGCCGCGGGATAGTCGCCGTGGGTGTTCTCGATCCGGCTATGCGCATCGAAGGTGCGACGCTGCATCGAGGTCACCAGCACGGGCGTCGCGCCGCGGAGCCGCGCCTCGGCGATATAGACGCGCAGGTAGGCCTCGTAGGTCGTGTGCGCCTCGACGTAGGTCTGGGGCCAGCTCCTCTTCTCGTCATTGTGGCCGAACTGGATGAAGAGGTAGTCGCCGGGCTTGATCCGGCTGAGGATCTTCGCCAGGCGCAGGCCGGCGATGAACGATTTCAGCGTCTCTCCGGATTCGGCGTGATTGGCGACGGCCACCCCGGGCTTGAAGAAGCGCGGGAGCATCTGGCCCCAGCTCGCGGTGGGTTCGTACGGCTGGTCGGTAACCGTCGAGTCCCCGGCGAGGAAGACCGTGGGGACATCGGCCGGCGCGATCTCGACCGATCGAACGCGCGGCGCGGCGCCGTCGAATTCGAGCGTGAGTCTGTCGTCCCAGCGCAGCAGGCCGGTCTCGCGCGGATTGAGGAGAACCTCGGATCCGCCCGGGGCGTTCTTCGGCGGCGGCGGCAGGCGGGGGGTACGGACGTTGACGATGAACGTGCGGGTGACGAATTGGCCCGGCGTCGTCACGAGATGCTCGAGGAGCAGTTGGCGACTCTCGGCCCGCAGGGTGTTTTCGGACGGCCCCTGGGCGCCGCCGAACGTGACCGTGACGCGGTAGTTCCCCTCGGGCACGGCGACCGAAAAGTAGAACGGGCGCGGTTCCGCGGCGGATGGCGTCGTCCCAAGATCGAAGCCGCTCCCGCGTTCCCCGGTGAATACGCCGATGTCTGCGGGTTGGCTAAGGTCGAATGTATGCGGTAGGGGCACGGCCGCGGCACAGGCCGCAGCGGCAGCCCCCCAGGCGGCGAGTAATCGTGGAACAAACGATATCGGAGCGTTCACGGAGTGGCGGTGAGCTTGATGACGGCGTCGGGCATGCCGTCCGTCGAGGCGGTCAGCGTGATGTCGCCGGCGGAGGTCGTGGCCTTGACCAGGACGACGCATTCGCCCCGGAACAGCCTGCGCTCCCTGGCCGCGAACGGCGTGGGATCGCGGCTGTCGCCGTTGTCGACGGCGACGATCGTTCCGGGCCCGGCCAAAGCGAAGCGGACGCGCGTGTCGGCCCAGGGACACGGGGTGCCGTGCGCGTCGGCGGCGGTCACGGTGACGAACGCAACGTCGTCCCAACGGCCGGCCACCTGCGGGCGGTCCGTCGCGAGCAGGAGGCGGGCGGGCGCGCCGGCGGTATGCAGCTCGTCGGTGGCGACGATCGTGCCGCGGTTCAGGGCCACGGCCCGGATCGTGCCGGGTTCGAACGGGACTGTCCATTCCCGGGGCGATGCGTCCGGCGGGTTGGAGCGGCTGCCGAGGGAGCGTCCGTTGAGGGTCAGCTCGACCTCGTCGCAATTGCTGTATACCTCGACCTTGACGTCGGCGCGATTCGAGGGGTCGCGGGGAGTCCAGTCGCACGTCCGGTCGTAGCCATACCGCCGCCGCGGATCGCTGTCGGCGAGCGCCGGCTCGATCCGGGCGATGCGGACCATCGGCTGGTCGCTCCACCAGCTCTGGCGCTGCCAGGCGCGCGGCTTGTAGCGGCCCGTTCGACCGAGCAACCCGGCCGAGCTGTTCAGGTATGGCCAGTCGGCCTCGCCGAGATAGTCCGCGCCGGCCCAGAGGAACTGTCCCGCCAGCGACGGGTGGTCGCGCAGCTGCAGCCAAACCTCGCGATCATGCCGCTCCTCGGTGCCCAGGATCTTTCGCGCCGGCTCGGCGCCTTGGGCCGCGAACAGCTCCCCATCACGGTAATTGGCGCCAATGACATCCAGCATGTCGGCGAGGCCGTTAGTGAAGTCGTGCGACGTTTCCGGGCGGAAAAGGGCCTGGGTGACCGGCCGGGTGGGATCCTCGGCATGCACGAGGCCGACGAGGCTGGCCAGGATGTTTTTCGCGAGGGCGGGGTGGGTCGTATCGTGGATCTCATTGCCGACGCTGTAGAGGATGATGGACGGATGGTTCCGGTCGCGCCGGATCGTATCGCGTGCGTCCCTCCTGCCCCAAGCCGTGAAAAAGACATTGTCGCCCTGTTCGGCGGTGGGCTTGGCCACCGTCCAGGCATCAAAGAACTCATCCATCACCAGGAAGCCCATGCGGTCGCAAAGATCGAGAAAGTCGGGCGCGGGCGAGTTGTGGGCCGTGCGGATGGCATTCACGCCGAGGGTCCGCAGGCGCTCCAGGCGTCGCTCCCAGACGCGCAGCGGGACCGCGTCCCCGACGGCGCCCCCGTCCTGGTGCAGGGCGACTCCCTTGAGTTTGAGGTTCCGGCCGTTGAGCCAGAATCCGGTCGCGGACTCGAAGCGGAACTCGCGGATGCCGAACGGGACGGCGTCGTCGTCGACGATCCGGCCATCCTCCTCTACGCGGGCGGCGGCGCGGTAGAGGCGGCCGCGGCCGACATCCCAGAGTTGGGGATGCGTCACGGTGACTTCCGCGACGAAATCGACGGTCTCGCCGATGCCGATTAGCCGCGCCGGCACGTCGGCGGATCCCGCCGGAGCGCCGTCGGGATCGCTGAGCGCCAGACGCACGGCGAGCCGTCTCGGCGCCGGGCTGAAGTTCTCGACGCTGGCGCGGATCCGGACGACAGCATAGTCGGATGTGATCTCCGGCGCGGTGACGGTGAGGCCGTCCCGCGCGATGCGCACCGGGTCGGTAACGAGCAGCCGCACGTGGCGGGTGATCCCCTGTCCGGCATACCAGCGCGACGCGGGCTGGCGGGTCGTGTCGGTGCGGACGGCCAGAATGTTGGTCTCCTCGTCACCGAAGACCACGCGGCCGGTGACTTCGCAGGAGAATCCAACGTAACCGGACGGACGCCCGCCGACGCGCTGGCCGTTGATCCAGACCTCGCTGTTTCCCATGACGCCGTCGAATTCGACGAAGATGCGCCGGCCGGCGTCGGTGAAGGGGAGCGAGAAGCGCCTCCGGTACCAGCTGGCGCCGGTGGGGCGGTAACCGCCGCCGCGGCCGGAAGACGCGTCCCGGGCGACGTCGCCCTCGACTCCCCAGTCGTGCGGCGTGGCGACCGTGCGCCAGCTAACGTCGTCGAACATCGGATCCTGCGCCGCGGGAAAATCTCCGCGGGTGAAGAGCCAGCCGGCGTCGAACGATTCCATGGTTCGAACCGGCGCATGCGTCGCCGGCTCGGACGCCGCCTGCAGGGGGGCGACCATGAGCAGAATGGCGGCTGGAGCAGCGAGGCGGAGATTCATGGAACCTGGTCCGCGACAGCGTCCGGGGAAATCCAGGCGGCGCAACGCGGGGCGGACTCGGACCGTCAAGACAACGGGAACGGGCTTTTAAACGGAAAGGAGCCGGGGGAATGGGGCAAGGAGCAGGGAGGAGGCTGGAGTTCGGCGATCGGGGGCCGGAAGCTGGCGGGCCGGGCAAGCGGTGGCAGCGCGGTGGGGGGCGGGGCTCATTCCGCCGGGCCCGGCTT
The DNA here is from genome assembly GCA_964551145.1 of uncultured Opitutaceae bacterium. Classification (GTDB taxonomy): domain Bacteria; phylum Verrucomicrobiota; class Verrucomicrobiia; order Opitutales; family Opitutaceae; genus Fen-1467. The sequence goes on from CAZKDK010000015.1 coordinate 3,639, forward strand.
CACGCCTTGCGCTCCATCCAGAACGGGACCGAGACGAACCAGGCGACCGTGAGCGCCAGGAGCCAGACCTTCAACGCCGGCAGAGACATGCCGCCCGCGAGGAAAACGACCGGAAGGACCAGGATGCCCGCGAACGCGAGGCCGGAGACGATTTGGCAGGTACGCTTCATGGCGCGGCGGGGACGGTGGTTAGGCGGGTCCTCTGGATCATCTTACTGCCGGCGAAATAAATGGCGGCGGCGATGAACCAGCCCGGGAGGCTGACGAAATAGATCTGGGTGACTCCGGCCTGCACGAGCCAGACGGCGACACCGAGCGTGGCGAACCAGGCCGCGGCCGCGGCCCAGTTCCAGGAGGAGCCGGACCGTTCGGCATAGAAGGGCGCGAGCCCGGTCTTCGGAAACAACCAGAAGTCCACGAAGATCACCGCGCCCATCGGCATCAGGACCAGGCCGTAGAGCGCCACGAAATCGAGCAGCTTCATCGCGACGGCCGGGAACATGCCGAACACCGCGACGATCATGCCGGTGACGAGGGTGACCCGGTAGCGCGACGTCCGCGGGAAGATGGCCTGGAAGGCGAGGCCGGCGCGGTAGATGGTCGGATTCGCGGTCGTCCAGCACGCGACGATGACGCAGAGCAGGCCGGTGATGCCGGCGGCCTTGTCGGCGAGCGGGCCGGGCAGCACGGCGGTATTGCCGGGATCCTGATGAACCTGCAGCGCGTACAGGATCGAGGCGGCGATCCATGCGAGGAAGTGCCCGAGGTACATGCCCGCCGCGCTGGCGAGGCCGTACCGGGCCTTGCGGGCATAGCGGAAGATCGAGAGGTCGGACATGCCGATGTGCATCGCCATGTTGCAGAACCACGCGAAGAACAGCACGTGCCAGAAGGTGAACTTGACCTGGCCGGGCAGCGGCGCGCCGCCCTTCCAGATGGTGGTGTCGCACAGGCGCCAGAAATCGGCGACCGAGTGCAGTTGCGTGTGGGTCACGTCGAGGAACTGGCGGAGGCCGATCAGGCCGAAGGCGAGGAAAACGAGCGTCATCCAGGGCGCCGCGTAGTTGGCGATCCGGGCGACGAAGTTGTAGCCGTAGGCCGCGACGACCGCGACCATTGCCCCGATGCCCAGCGCCGCGGCGATCCAGCCGACGCTGTTCGGGTACAGGTCGCCCAACCCGGGCATCGGGAAACGGAACCAGACGCCGAGGGCCGTCGCCGCGACCGTCACCATCGAACCCGCGAGGAAACAGAACATGACCCCGTTCGCGAGGTTGTAGACGGTGACGAGCCTGCGCCCGCAGATCTTCTCGAGCTGGAAATAAAGGGTGAGCCGCGCGCGGGTGGCGATCGGGGCGGTGAAGAAAGTCCAGCTGAGCACCGCGAGGAGGTTGCCGAGGAGGAGGCCGACAACGAGATCGGCGGCCCCGACCCCGGCGGCGACGAACAGCGGCCCGAGCATCAGCTCGGTGCCGGCAGTGTGCTCGCCGGCATACTGGCCGACAAAGCTCTTGAAGCCGAGCTGCGCCGAGGGGGGCACCGGCCGGCGTTCGAATTCGTCGACCGGTTCGTTGGGGAGGGGCGCGGAGGCGTCGGCCATGGTGGGGGAGGCGGGGCAGCGCCGTCAAGGGCGCCGGCAGGTTGTATCAGGATCTAAGATACGATTTCCGTGGCCGGGCCGGCACGTCCGCCCGGCCGGGGGGACGCCCTCCGGCGCGGCGCGGCGCGGGGCCAGCGGGGGCGCATCCTGGCCGGCGGCCGGATCGCGGGGCAATGCCGGTCCATTCTGACTGTCTGAGGGGTGTCACGTTGTCCGGCATTGCAGCTCGTATTCAAGTGTATCTACGCATTAGTTTTTGTACCCCCGGCATCTGAGCGTCGAGCGAATCCGACCCGACCGTGTCCTCCAACCTAGGCCCTTGTTTCGATCGACGGCGTTGCCCTCAACTCTGACCCGAAACCATACCAAACCATGACCCCCCAAGCGAATCCGTCCCGATTGGGCCTCCGATCCCTGACCGTCCCGCTGACTGCATTGCTCGTTTTCGCCTCGACTGGCTTCGCGCAGCTAGCGAAGCCTGCCGACCAGACTCCCCCGCCGGCGCCGCCGGCGACCGTGGCCAAGGCGACCCCCTCGGAGGAGGTCGTCGTCATGTCGCCGTTCGAGGTGAGCACCGACAAGAACGCTGGCTACTACACCGCGAACACGCTCGCCGGCACGCGCCTCCGCAACAACATCGGCGACCTGCCGTCGTCGGTGACCATCGTGACCCGGCAACAGCTCGAGGACACGAACTCGGTAAATATCAACGACGTCTTCCGCTACGAGGCCAACACCGAGGGCGCGTCGACCTACACGCCGATCGCTATCGTGCGCTCCAACCTGGCCGACACGCTGGCCGGCAACGGCGGCACGACCGGCAACTACACGGGCGCCGTGGCGACGGGCAATCGCGTGCGCGGACTGTCCACGGTGGACAATGAGGAGGACAACTTCTTCTCGCTCTACCGGATCCCGTTCGATTCCTACAACACGCAGTCGATCGAAGTCCTCCGCGGCCCGAATTCGATCATCTTCGGCACAGGCAGTCCCGCCGGCATCGTCAACCAGCAGCGGATCGAGGCGGACACCGAGAAGCGCTCCGGCAACCTGAACCTTTCCCTCAGCAGCTACGGCGGCCTCCGCGAGTCGTTCGGGGCGAATGTGCCCATCATTTCCAAACGGCTCGGAATCTATGTCGGCCAGCTGTATAATTCCGTGGGCTTCAAGCAGAAGCCGTCGTCGGACATCACCCGGCGCCAGTACGTCGCGATGACGTTCTATCCCTTCAAGAGCCAGAAGACCAAGCTCACGGCCAGCTTCGAGAACTACAACAACTATGCGAACGACCCGAACGGCGTCACGCCGGTCGACCTCGTGACCCCGTGGATCCAAAGCGGGAGGCCGGTGTGGAATACGAACACGGACGTGGTCACCTATCTGAACACCGGACGGATGGTCGGGCCCTACGCGGCGTCCAACGCGTATCCGAACTACAACGTGGCGCCGTCGTCCCTTCCGATCACGCAGGCGCTCATGACGACCACAACGTCCCCCTATTTCGTGCCCTCGCTGACCCTGCTCTCCAATAATCATAGGACCATGTTCGTCACGCAGGGCAACGTGGAATACACGTTCAACGGAAGCGAATCGGCAGGCTTCAGCCTCACCGGGTGGGTCCCCGCCCTGACGGCCATGACGACCGCCGACAAGCTGATCAACGAGGCGCGGCTGACCCTCACGACCGGCCTTCCCGCCCCGGTGAATGCGGCCGGCGCCTACATTTACGCGACATGGGCGAACGCCGGCGTGACCAGCAAGAGCGTCTACGACTGGAGCAACGTCAACGTCAACTCGCTCAGCAACACCTCGACCCGGGCCAAGACCTACACCGTCAAGCTTGAGCAGCAGATTCTGAAGAACCTGTACGTCCAGCTGGCCTGGTTCCGCCAGGACCTCAATCAGCTCCAGGACGCCCCGTTGTCGCAGGCCAACGCGACGACGATGTACGTCGACACGAACCAGTACCTGCTGAACGGCCAGCCGAACGCCCACGTCGGCCAGCCTTTCCTCGATGTCTATCAGGTCGACGTCTACAACCAGCCCGAGAGCAACAACAACCTCCAGGCGATGATCACTTACGAGCCTGACTTCCGGGGCAAGGTGCCCGGGTGGCTCGAGTGGCTCGGACACCACCGTTTCATGGTTGTTCTCCAGCAGCATGACGACGTGTCGACGGCGCTGCGGTACCGGCCGGGTATCGTCGGCGGCGATCCGAACTATCTACCCACCGCGGCCACCCTGGCGGCGTCGACCGGATATACCTACACGAGCAACTCCGCCATCGAGGAGTGGATTTATATGGGCACTCCCGCTGCGGCGAATCTCCAGGGATTTGGCGCGTCCAGCCCCGGATATCTCCACCGTGCCGGCTACGGAGGCCCGACCTCGGCGAACATCCAGACCTACAACTATACGACGCACTCTTGGAACACGACGGAGATCGACATGGCTCCCGTCCTGTTCCAATCCGGCGGGCTGAGCGAGAACCTCCAGCGGTCTGCGACGTTCTTCTGGCAGGGCTACTTCTGGAACGACCGGCTCATCGGCCTGTTCGGTGTGAACCAGGACAAGGTCAAGAACCGGAACACCCTGTTCCCGAGCGTGAATCCGACGGCGATCCTTTACACCAACGGTTTCGCCAATGAGCAGTACTGGCGGGTCTACGGGCCCTGGACGCCAGTCGTCGGCACGACCCACACGGCCGGCCTCGTCGCGCATCCGTTCACGAATTGGAAGGGCCTCGATGCCGCGGCGGAACGCGGGAGCATCATCCCGGCGTTCCTGCGCACGCTCAGCGTCACGGTCAACCGGGCGGGCAACTTCAATCCTCCGACGACCCATTATACGGACTTCTTCGGCAACGATCTCGGCAAGCCCCAGGGCCGGGAGAAGGATTGGGGCCTGGAGATCGCCACGCCTGACAACAAGTTCTTCCTGCGCGCGACCTGGTTCCACACGACGAACGAGAACGCCCTCACCACGACCCTGACTTCCAACGCCCGGGCCCAATACATCGACCAAACCGAGCTCAAGGCTTGGGCCACGAAGGTCGTCCAGATCCGCACGTTCAATGCCACCGGGTACGGCGCCGCGCCGGGCACCGTGAATTTCGGCAGCGTGACCCTCTATCCGATCACGCAGGCGATGCAGGACCAGATCGCGGCGCTGACGCAACTGCCCTATAATTACGGCAACAACGTCGGCCAGAACGGCCAGTACGTGAATGCCACGACCAATCAGAATGGCGACGCCAGGGGATTCGAACTCGAACTGACCTACAATCCGACGCACAACTGGACCATGAAGTTCTCCGTCGCCCAGCAGAAGACCACGGTCACCGGGACCGCGGCGCAGGCCCGGGCATGGGTGAATTATCGCTACCCGACGTGGCAGACCTACATGGCGGCCGACCTCACAGGCATCCCAGGTGATACGACAGGGCCCGCCGGCACCTACCCGATCTACAACAGCACGAATCGGATGGACCTTCGAAACTTCTGGCAGGCGTACGGGTACGACTCCAACGTCACGCAGGGTAACATCAACGGGTGGACCACGACCGCGAACTACTACAACATCGTGGTGGGAGGGCAGCTTGCGATCGACGAGGCCAACAACGGCGCATTGGCGCCCAACCAGCGCGAGTGGGCCTGGCGCTATCTCACGAACTACGTCTTCAACCACGGGCGGCTGAGGGGCTTCGGCATCGGCGGCGCCGTGCGGTGGGACGGAAAGGCGACGGTCGGCTACTTCGGCGACACGGTGCACCTCAACTCGACCAACCAGGTCGCGGCTCCGGACATCACTCACCCGATCTACACGCCGGCAAAGTACCACCTCGACGCCTGGGTTTCCTATTCGTTCAAGATGCCGTGGGTCGAGGGCGTCAACTGCAAGTTGCAGCTCAACGTGGCCGACCTGACCTCGGGCGGGTACCTCCTGCCGGTGACCTACAACTTCGACGGGTCGCCGGCCGGCATGCGCATCATCCAGCCGCGCACGTACACGCTTAGCGCGAACTTTGCGTTCTAAACCGGCGAGCAATCGTCAGCGACAGAACAATTGTTGTTGGGGGACGGGGCCGTGTCGCACGGCCCCGTCTCGATTTCCGTTGACGGGGGTCGGGCCGGCGTCGATGTCGAATCAATGAGCGTGGGCCTTGGCACCGCAGGTTCCGCGGCGCGCAGCCGGGCCTGGCCTGACGCCGCGCTGGTCGCGGCCGCGGCGGCGGCGGTCTATGCGAACGGCTTTTTCGGCGCGTTCCAGTTCGACGACATCCCGGCGATTCTCGACAACCCCACGCTTCGGCAGCTCTGGCCGCCATGGGTTCCGCTCGCGCCGCCGTCGGGCGGGATGACCGTCAGCGGGCGGCCGATCCTCAATCTGAGCCTCGCGCTGAACTATGCGGTCAGCGGCGACCGGCCGTGGAGCTATCACGCGCTGAATCTGGCGATCCACATCGGCGCGGCCCTGGTGCTTCTGGGCCTGCTCCGGCGGACGCTGGTGCGCCTGAGCCTGCCTGATAGCCAGCTTACAGCTCTCGCCGTCGCGTTGCTCTGGGCCGTGCATCCCCTGACGACCGAGGCGGTGACCTACATCGTGCAGCGGGCGGAGTCGCTGATGGCGTTTTGCTACCTGCTCACGCTCTATGCCTTTATTCGTTCCGCGGACTCGGCGGAGCCCGCGCGGCGGACCGGGTGGAGAGCGCTCAGCGTGGCCGCCTGCTGGCTGGGGATGGGGGTGAAGGAGGTCATGGTGTCGGCGCCGGTGGCGGTTCTGCTCTACGACCGGATCTTCGTGGCCGGAACGTGGCGCGGGGCGTGGCGGGCCCGGCGCGGCTACTACCTCGCGCTGGCCGCGGCGTGGCTTCCCCTCGTCGGCCTTGTGGCGGGCGCGGGATGGGATCGCAGCGGCACCTTCGCCGCGGGTGTTTCGTGGGGCCGTTACTGGCTCTCGCAGGGCGAGGCGCTGGCGCGGTACGCGGCGCTTTCGCTGTGGCCGCACCCGCTGGCTGTCGACTATGGGCCGCCGACGCTGCCGGCTGGCCTGGCCTGGCTCCTGGCAGCGTGCGTTCTCGCGGGGGTGCTGGCGACGGTCGTCGCCTGCCTCCGCGGGCGCCTTTGGGCGTTCCTTGCCGGCGTGTGCCTCATGGTGCTCGCGCCGACGAGCGTCGTGCCGGCCACGCTGCAGTTTGCCTCGGAGCACCGGATGTACCTGCCCCTGGCCGGGGTGCTGACCGGGGTGGTGCTCGGCGTCCGGGCGGCCGCATCGCGCTGGAGTGATCGGAGGTCGACTCGCGTGCTGCTGGCGGCGCTGGCCGGCGTGGCGGCCGCAGGCCTCGGGACCGCGACGGTCCTGCGCAACCGGGTCTATCGCGACGACCTCGCGCTCTGGATGGACACGGTGGTCAAGCAGCCGCGGAGCGCCGTGGCGCAGGCCAACGTGGGAAAGTGCCTGCTGGATCGCGGCCGCCCTGCGGAGGCGCTCCCATATTGCGAGAAAGCGGTGGCGCTCGACCCGGCCAGGCCGCTCGCCCGCTACAATCTGGGGCTGGCCTACGAGCAGGAGAAACGCTGGACCGACGCGCTCGGCGAATTCACGGCAGCCGCGCGGCTCAATCCGAAGCTGTTCTACGCGGAATTCCGGGCGGGCCGCCTGCTCGGCCAATTGGGGCATCCCGCGGAGGGCGGGCAGGCTCTCCGCCGCGCGATCGCGGCGGCGCCCGATTTCGCGGAGGCCCACGGCGATCTCGGCGTCACGCTGGTCGCGCAGGGCGACCGGGCCGGGGCCGTCCAGGAATTCGAGCGTTCGCTTCTCCTGAAGCCGGGTCAGCCCGGGGTTGAGTTCAATCTCGGGGTCTGCCTGTCCGGCTTGGGCAAACCGGAAGAGGCTGTGACCCACTTCCTGCAGGCGATCCGAATCCAACCGGACTTCGGCGAGGCCCAGCTCGACCTGGGGACCTCGCTGGCCCAGTTGGGACGCTTGGCGGAAGCCCTCCCGCCGCTGGAGACGGCCGCTCGACTGATGCCGGAGTCGGCGATGGCGCACGAAACCCTGGCGACGGCTCTCGATCAATTGGGCCGGAGCGACGAGGCGATCGCGGAATTCAAACGCGCGCTGAGCCTGGCCCCGGACCACGCGGATGCCCATTACAACTACGGAAATGCCCTGATCCGGGCGCGAAGCTGGGACGCCGCTCGAGCGGAGTTCGCGGGGGCCCTGCGTCTCCGGCCGGATTTCACGGCCGCGCGCGAAATGCTCAACCGTCTTGCGACCACGCCTCCCGTTCCATGAGGCCCCTGGATGAAAACCGTCGCGCCCGGTGGCGCGTCATGGCGCCCGGCGTCGTCCTGGCCGCCGTCGTCGTGCTGGTCTACCTGGGGAGCCTGCACGGCGCGTTCGTCTTCGACGACGTCCCGGCCATCGTCGAGAATCCAACGCTCCGCGCCCCCGGCGACGTGGCGGGGTTGCTGGCCCCGCCGGGCGACGAGGCCGGCACGGTCGGCGGCCGGCCGGTGCTCAATCTGTCGCTGGCCCTCTGCTACGCGGTCAGCGGCACGAACGTGTGGAGCTACCACGCGCTCAATCTGCTGATACACGTTTGCGCCGCACTGACCTTGTTCGGCATCGTCCGCCGGACGCTCGCGGCCAAGGGCAATGAAGCCATGTTCGTCGCTTTCGCCGTGGCGTTGCTCTGGGCCGTGCACCCCCTGCAGACGGAGGCGGTCACCTACGTCGTGCAGCGGGCGGAGTCGCTCATGGGGCTGTTCTACCTCCTCACGCTTTATTGTTTTGTGCGCTACACGGAGCGGGACGGCGCCGCGCCGCCCGAACCGGGCGCCGGCGGGCGCTGCTGGGCGGTGGCGGCCGTGCTCGCCTGCCTACTCGGCATGGCGACCAAGGAGGTGATGGTCTCGGCGCCGCTGGTGGTCCTGATATACGACCGCGCGTTCGTGTCGGGCTCGCTGGCGGCTGCCTGGCGCAGGCGGCGGGGGCTTTACCTGGGCCTCGCGGCAACCTGGATCGTCCTCGCGGTCCTGGCCGCCGGCACCCACGGCAGGGGCGGATCGGCCGGCTTCGGAGCGCAGGCCGGCGTCTGGCCGTACGCCCTGACGCAATGCCGGGCGATCGTCCACTACCTCAGGCTGGCATTCTGGCCAGATCCCCTGGTCTTCGACTATGGGACCGCGCTTGTGGCGAACCTGCGCGATGTCCTGCCCCAGGCTCTGCTGCTGATTCTATTGTTTGCCGGGACCGTCTGGGCGTTGATCCGCCATCCCCGGATCGGATTTCCGGCATTCAGCTTCTTCGCCCTGCTGGCGCCCAGCTCGAGTCTCATCCCCATCGCCACGGAACCGATGGCGGAGCACCGGATGTACCTGCCGCTGGCCGCCGTGGCGGCCGTGGTGGCGGTCGCCGTTTTCGCGGCGCTGGCGCGACTCGCGCCGCGCGCGGCCCGGGCCGGATTCTGCGTGCTCGGCGCGGCGGCGGCGCTGGGACTCGGCGCGGCGACGGTCCGGCGCAACCGCGACTACCGGAGCGAGATCGCCCTGTGGACCGACACGGTCGCGAAGCTGCCCTCGAATCCAAGGGCGCACAACAACCTGGGCCAGGCGTTCCTCGCGGCCGGCGACCCGGTCCGCGCGACGGAGGCATTCACGGCCGCCGCCGTCGATCCGGCCTACGCGCCCGCCCAGTACAACCTGGGGGCGATGCTGCTCGATGCGCACCGGCCGGCGGAGGCGATTCCACATCTGGAGCGGGCGCTGACTGCGCCGCGTCATCAGGCGGAACTCCGCCTGTATCTCGGCGAGGCGTATGAACGGACCGGGGCCTACGCCCTGGCGGCGGACCGGTACCGTGAAGCTCTCAAGCTGGCCCCCGGAAGCGTCGAAGCGGCCTTCGGGCTCGGCAACAATCTGGCCGCCCAGGGCCGCTATGCGGATGCGGTGGACCCGCTGCGGCTGGCCGCCGATTGGGCTCCGGAACGCGCCCAGATCCGGAACAATCTCGCCAACGCCCTCCTGTTCTCGGGCCGGACGCGCGAGGCGATCGCCGAATACCGGGAAGCGCTGAAACGCGATCCGGAGGACGCGTCGATCCGGGAGAACCTGGAGCGGGCGCTGGCGCAGGCGCGGCGCGAGGCGGACCGCTGACCGGGTTTCAGCCTACGCGCCCGCAGTCAGGCGGAGCAGGAACCAGAACGTGGTGACGATGCCGGCCGAAACGCCGAGGCAGGTGACGAAGCCCACGGTGTCGGTCTTGTCCCATTTGGTGCATTCCCACGAGGAGTGCGGGAACAGCTTCGTGTGGTCGAAGCGGTCCGGGTGGAGGCGGGTCTCCTCCATCGCGGCGGCCTCGAGCTCCGGAGTGGCGCCGACCGGCGTCTTCATCTTGCCGAAGAAGTAATTCACCTTTTCGCGCGGCGGCGCCTTCGTCAGGAAGCTGACCACGATCAGGACCACGAACGGGAGGATGCCGTCGAAGAAGAACTGGACGGCGGTGAGATCGGCGGGGGTCTTGTGCCGCAGGTCGACAACGCCCGCCTGCTCGAGCAGCCACGCCTCGAAATTGAACCGGCCCACGCCGGTCTGGGGGCTGTCGAGGTCCTCCGGGTTGACCCGCACAATCTTCGCAAAATAGATGGGTTCGGACGCCGGCGCCGGGACGACGACGAGCTCGGTGCCCTGGGTGAGCATCGCGTCGACCGGGAGCTTGTTGAACCGCGCGAGCTTCTCCGGTCCGACGTTCCTGGCGCGCGCGATGTCCCGCAGGGATTCCCCGGGCGCGGCGACCGTGTGGGTGACCGCCCGCGGCTCGGATTTCAGGATCAGGGCCGGCGACCGGCTCAGGGCGGGCACGTGCTGGACCGAGTAGGGGACCACGATGGTGAATACCGCGGAGATTCCGACGCACCACCAGACCGCCGCGCGCGAGAGCCGCCGCCAGAAGAACATGAAGACGATGGCGGCGCCCCACGGCACGTTGACCGTCAGCTGGACGTTGATGAAGCTGACGATGTCGTTCATCCCGAGCGCCACACACATCCCGAAAACGAGCACGACCACGACGGTGAGCCGGCCGACCAGCACGCCCTGCTGCCTGGCCTTGTCGGTCACGACGTAGCTGTAGACGTTGCGCACGAATAACGCCGAGGCGGCCATGGAGTTGGTCGCGATGTTCGACATCATGGCCGCCAGCAGGCCGGCCATCATCAGGCCGAAGAGACCGGGCCAGGGGGTCAGGAGTTTGCGCGACAACTCGCCCCAGACGACGTCGGGATCGGACAGGTTCCGGCCCATGAAATAGGCAAACCCGATGAGGCCGACGAAGCTCCACATCACGATCATCAGGCGCTTGGCATAGGTGCCGGAGACGGCTCCGAACCGGGCGGCATATTCATTCCTCGCGGATCCGCTGACACCCATGTTGCCCATGATGCCGTTGATCTGGACGATGCTGACCAGCAGGATGGCCAGCAGGCCGGCTAGGCTGATGTAGCCGCTTCCGGAGGACCCGAGCAATTGGAGCATCTCCGGGTCAACCCGTCCCAGCAGCACCTGGACCCCGCTTTGGCCCCCGGCGCCCGACGCGGCCAGCGCATGGAATCCGAACGGGATCAGCAGGGCGGAGAACGTGACGATCAGGATGCCCTGGAGCACCTCGTTGCGGGCGGCTCCGGTCATGCCGCCCATGAACAGGTAGCAGCCGACGACGAGCGTGAAGCCGAGGTAGAACTGGTAGGGCTGAATGTAGGAGATCGACGCGCGCAGGCGTTTCGCGGCATAGAGATCGCCGAGCTTCTGGAAATCGCCGCGTTGCTGCGGGCTCATCGCCGCCGGGTCGGTCTTCCGGAGCGTCTGGAACTCGCGGAACTGCTCCACCTCCTGCCGCTCGCCGGAGGTCCAGGCGACCTCGGGTTTGGTCAGCAGCGAGGCGGTCACGTTGTACCCGATCAGGTTGGCCCAGCCGATGAAGAAGATCACGTAGGTCACCTGGTACAGCGCATAGATCTTGGCGAGGTTCCGGCTGTTCAGGCGCTCCTCAAACAGCTCCGCGACCGTGACCAGCCGCACGCGCCGGAACCACACGTTCATGAACCAGTAGTAGGGGTTCATGAACACGGTCTGGAACGCCAGCCAGACTCCGGAGACGCCCCTCTGATAGACCAGCGTCGCGGTGCTCACGGCGCCATTCGCGTCGGTGGCGTTGCCGAAATTCAGGAAGAACTGATACAGTTTGCCGAGCTTGCGGCCGGCAAGGAAGTAGCCTTCCTCACTCTTCGAGTGCGACAGCGACCGCTTGCCGAGATAGAGAATCGTGCCGAGGTAGGCGGCAACGACCAGGATATCGACGATATGGATTCCGCTCATCGGGAGTATGGACCGTGCAAGGGGGGACGGGGCGACAGGGGTCGGGGAGCGCTTGGTTCAAGCTGGTCCGGCTGGGCGCCGCCATCCAAGCAAAATCGGACGGTAGGACTCCGCCCGGGGCCCGGCGTGGCGGGCGGCGAAGTCATGGACTCACGGACTGTCAGGCTGCGGCAAGCGTCGCCGCGGATCCGGCCGGTGATGCACTGGGCACGGCGCGGAAAAGCCGCCGCCAAGCGATTGCTGATGCCATGAATCTCCCGCCTGTGCCCGCTATCCTCCTTCTCCTGTCTGCCACGGGATTCGTCGCGCTCGCGGCGCCCGACCCGGCGCCGGCCGCGGCGGACCGGCCGCGCGATCCGGGCCTGCCGGCCGTGTTCGTCGCCGGCGATTCGACGGCGGCGCGGGGATCGCACGCCCCGATCCAGGGCTGGGGCGAGCCGTTCCGCGACTATTTCGATCCGGCGAAGATCACGGTGGTGAACCGCGCGCGCGGCGGGCGGAGCAGCCGGACATTCATCACCGAGGGCCTCTGGGACGAGCTGATGGCCCAGGTGAAGGCGGGCGACTTCGTCCTGATCCAGTTCGGGCACAACGACGGGGGCGCGATCAACGCCGAGCCCCCGGGCTCGACGCAGCCCCTGCGGGCGCGCGGCTCCCTCCCGGGCATCGGCGACGAGTCGGAGGCCATCGACAACGTGATCACGAAGAGGCACGAGATCGTCCGCACGTTCGGCTGGTACCTCCGGAAGATGATCGCGGACGTGAAGGCCAGGGGCGCGACGCCGATTCTCCTTTCGCCGACCGTGCGCAACATCTGGAAGGACGGCAGGGTCGAGCGCGGCCCCGGCGAATACCGGCGCTTGGACCGGGCGGTCGCGGCGGAGGCGAAAATCGATTTCGTCGACCTCACGCGAATCGTGGCCGACCGGTACCAGGAGCTCGGCGAAGAAAGCGTGAAAGGCCTGTTCGGGACGGACCATACGCACACGGATGCGGCCGGCGCCGAGCTCAACGCGGCGGCGGCCGTCGCCGGACTCAAGGGCCTCCTCGGCGGACCCTGGGAATCTTTTCTCTCGGAGAAGGGTCGCGCGGTCGCGGCGGACGCGATCGGCTGGCTGAACCTGCCGGAACCGGAGGATCCAGCGCTGCCGAGCCTGGTGCTGATCGGCGACTCGACCGTGCGCAACGGGGGCGGCGACGGCGCCGGCGGACAATGGGGATGGGGCGACGAGCTCGCGTCCCACCTCGACCTCTCGAAGGTGAACCTCGTCAACCGCGCGATCGGCGGCCTGAGCAGCCGGACGTTCCTGACGCAGGGGCACTGGGCCCGCGCGTTGACGCTCTTGAAGCCGGGCGATTTCGTCGTGATGCAGTTCGGCCATAACGACGACGGGCCCCTGAACGACACGAAGCGCGCGCGCGGCACGATCCGGGGCGTCGGCGGGGAGACCGAGACCATCGACAACCAGCTCACGGGACAGCGCGAGGTCGTGCACACCTACGGCTGGTACCTGCGCCGGTTCATCCGCGACGCGAAGGCGCGCGGCGTGACGCCGATCGTCTGCTCGCCCGTGCCGCGGAAGATCTGGAAGGACGGGCGGATCGTCCGCTCGCCCGACGGCTACGCGGGCTGGGCGCGCCAGGTTGCCGCCGAGGAGGGCGTTGCCTTCATCGACCTGAACGATCTGGTGGCCCGGCGCTACGACGCGCTCGGCCCCGTCCAGGTCGACGCCCTGTTCGCCGACGAACACACGCACACGAGCTTGACCGGCGCGAAGCTGACCGCCGCGATTGTCGCCGATGCCCTGCGGGATCTTCCGGGACACCCGCTGCAGTCCTGCCTGCGCGGACCGTGATTTCCGCAACAGGATCTTTCGTGGTGGGGCGGGCTTTATGCCCGCCGGATCCCCTCACGGCACTGCGACCACCATTTCGGGAGCGATCACCGGGCCGCGCAGCGTGGGGCCCTCGACGAGCTTGGCGGGGATGGTGGTGAGGGACGCCTCCGCGGGGATGCCGAGTTCGTTGTGCAGGAGCTGGCCGATCACCAGCTCGGCGGCGCGCGCGCCGAGGTGGGAGGCCTGGAGGTCGAGCGCCGCGCAGTTGCTGTCGGTGCGCAGCGAGTTGAGGCAGACGAACGCGTGGGTTTCCGGGATCCGGGCCCCGCAGTCCCGCATCCACTCCATCACCTCCGCAACGTGGCCCAGCACGACATCCGGATTGTATTTCCTGAACCAGGGTTCGAAACGGGCGCGGGTGACCGTCTGGAGCCGGAGCGCGGGCACGGCCGAGATGTTGGGCAGGTATTTCTGCAGGGCGAGGAAGGCGCCCTCCCAGCGGAAATGGAGGCGCTCGTCGTGGGTGATCTCCATGAAAAGGCCCGGCTTCCGGTAACCGCGGCGATAGAGCTCCTGCAGGAGCGAGATCATCGAATGGTAGTGGTCGGAGCAGACGCAGTGCAGCGGCGGGTGGTCGATGAAGTAGTCGATGTAGACCGCGGTGTAGCGCTGCCAGTCGAGACCCGCGAGGTCGGGGAAGCCCGACGCGGGAAGGATCACCATGGCGTGGATGCCGCGGGCCTGCAGGATGGCGTCGAGGCGGCTCAGCCGGAGGCCGGTCGGGCTGATCTCGAAGCGGTCGACCTTGAACGCGAGGGCGCTCGCGCGTTCGGAGACCCCGGCGAGCACGCGCTCGTTGTACCGGATGGCGTGGGCCGGCTGCGGTCCGTCCACGATCTCGATCGCGGCCAGCACGCCGCGGAACTCCTGGCTGCGCGACCGGCGCAGCAGCGACATCACGGTGCCGGTGAGCGGATTGCTCTCGTAGCCCGCGGCCTTGGCGGCGGCCCGGACGCGTTCGGCGGTCTTGGCGTTGACCCGCGGGGAGCCCCGGAGCGCATCCGAGATGGTGGTGCGCGAGAGCCCGAGCGTGCGGGCCAGCGTGCGCAGGGTGGGGTTGGCCATCGGACCCGTCAGGATGAGCCTCCGGACGGCGACTTCAACCGCAAATTCTGACAGTTTGAGCGCCGGGGCTGCGGCGTGCGCCGGCTGCGTTCGGAGACGCGTTTTCAAACTGTCCTCAACGCAGCATTGCGGCATTGTGGCTGGGCCGGGCCATCCTTGAATCGGTCAGCTTCCTCCACCCAACCGAGCCATGATTCGCAAAGCGATCGTCATGTCCGTCAATGCCGGCTGCGAGGCCGAGTACGAGCGCCGCCACCGCCCGATCTGGTCCGACCTCGAGGCCGTCCTGAAATCCCACGGCGTCCACAACTACTCCATCTTCCTGAACCCGCAGACCCGGCAGCTCTTCGGCTACGTCGAGATCGAGGACGAGGCGCGCTGGGCGGCGATCGCGTCCACCCCGGAATGCCGGCGCTGGTGGCGGCGCATGACCGACGTCATGCCGGCCAATGCCGACAACAGCCCGGTGTCGCAGGATCTGCGCGAAGTGTTCCAC
>CAZKDK010000015.1:19173-24096 GCA_964551145.1 uncultured Opitutaceae bacterium
CTAACCCATGAGCCGGCTCACGCGCAGGGAATTCGTCCGCAACGCGGCGATCGCCGCCGTCGGATCCCGGCTGTCGGGCTCGCTGCTGGCGGAAACGGCGGCGCCGGCGGCCGCATCGGCCGCCGCCCCGGACGGGTCAGCGGCGGGCCCGGTGGTCCGCTGGCTTGACGGCCAGGCGCCCGCGCTCCAGGCCGGCACCACCTGGGGGATGCCGTGGCCGCGGGGCCGGCACGCGGCGGGCACGTCGTTCGCGCTCCGGGGCGCCGGGGGGGCGGACGTGCCGGTGCAAAGCTGGCCGCTGGCCACGTGGCCCGACGGCTCGCTCAAGTGGACGGCGCATGCGCTGCCGGCCGGCCCGGCGCCCGCCGCCGGATTCGAGCTGGCCGCCGGCTCGCCATCCGCCCCGGCCCGCCCGCTCGCCGCCCGCGATGCCGGCGGGGCGATCGAGATCGACACCGGCACGATCGTCGCCCGGGTCGCCAAGGCGGGTCGCGTCCTCATCCCGGCGGTGGAGCGCGACGGGCGGGAGATCCTGCGCGACGGGCGGCTCGTGCTGCTGCGCCAGGACGCGCCGGAGGCCGGCGCGGAGCCGGAGCTTTTCGCCGGCGAGATCGAACGCGTCGCCCTGGAACAGGGCGGGCCGGTCCGGGCGGTGGTGAAGATCGAGGGTCGCCACGTGGCGCCGGCCGGCGGCCGGCGCTGGCTGCCGTTCGTGGTCCGGCTGTACCTCTACGCCGGAAGCGACGCGATCCGGGTGATGCACACGATCGTGCACGACGGGGACGAGCAGAAGGATTTCATCCGGGGACTCGGCCTGCGGTTCGACGTGCCCCTGCGCGGGGAACTGCACGACCGGCATGTGCGCTTCACCGGCCAGGACGACGGTCTTTTCGGCGAGGCGGTGCGGACGGTGACCGGGTTGCGGCGCGATCCCGGCGCCGCGGTGCGCGCCGCCCAGGTGGCGGGCGCGGCAACGCCGCCGGTTGCCACCTGGAGTCCGGCGGTCGCGACGCGGCTGCAGTACATCCCGGCGTTCGGGGACTGGAGCCTGTTTCAGCCGAACGCGGACGGCTTCGAGATCCGGAAGCGCACGCGGCCCGGGTTCAGCTGGATCGGCGCGGGCCGCGGCGGGCGGGCGGGCGGGCTCGGGTACGTGGGCACGCCGCAGGGCGGCGTGGCGTTCGGCATCCGGAATTTCTGGCAGAGCCATCCTACCGAGCTGGCGATCGCCGGCGCGGCGGGGGACCGGGCGGAGGCCACCGCCTGGCTCTGGTCGCCGCGCGCCGGCGCGATGGACCTGCGCGGCTACCACGACACGATGGGCGAGGACACCTACGCCCGGCAGCTCGAGGCGCTGGAGATCACCTACGAGGACTACGAGCCGGGTTTCGACCGGCCCGAGGGCGTGGCGCGCACGAGCGAGTTGATGCTCTGGGCCCTGCCCGCCACGCCGTCGCGCGAGCGTCTGGCCCAGCTGGGAGGAATCGTGCACACGCCGCCGGTGCTCGTGCCGGCTCCGGCGTACCTCCAGGCGTGCGCCGTGTTCGGCGGACTCTGGTCGCCCGTGGACCGCACGACGCCGGCCCGGGCCGCGCTCGAGGCCGATCTCGACGGGGTTTTCCGGTTCTACGAGGCGCAGCGCGAGGAGCGCCGCTGGTACGGTTTCTGGAACTACGGCGACGTGATGCACACCTACGATGCCGACCGCCATGAGTGGCGGTACGACGTCGGCGGCTTCGCCTGGGACAACTCCGAGCTGTCCACGGACATCTGGCTCTGGCTCTATTTTCTCAGGACCGGCCGCGCGGACGCGTTCCGCTTCGCCGAGGCGATGACGCGGCACACCGGCGAGGTCGACGTGCACCACCTCGGCCGCTTCGCCCCGCTCGGCTCGCGCCACAACGTGCTCCACTGGGGCGACAGCGCGAAGCAGCTGCGCATCAGCACGGCGGCCAACCGGCGTTACTATTACTTCCTGACCGGCGACGAACGGGTGGGCGACCTGCTGCGGGAGCAGATCGACGCCGTCCGCGCGCTGGCGACGATCCAGGCGAATCGCAAAGTGGCGCCCGGCCGCGTGACCCCGCCCGATCCCCGCGCGACCGAGGTCTATGCGGGCTTCGGCACCGACTGGGGCGCGGCGGCGGCGGCCTGGCTCACCGAATGGGAGCGTTCGGGGGACGTCCGCATGCGGGACCGCCTGCTCGCCAGCATGCGCTCGATCGCCGCGCAGCCGCGCGGCTTCTTCACCGGCGGCGCGCGCCTCGACCTGCGCACCGGGGCGTTCGCGGTCGCGGACAACGACCGCCTGAACGTCTCGCACCTGAGCGCCGTTTTCGGCCTGGTCGAGGTCTGCGCCGAACTGGTCCAGCTGTTCGACGAGCCCAAGTTCAGGCAGGCGTGGCTCGACTACTGCATCTACTACAACGCCCCGCCCGCCGAGCAGGCGGCGCATTTCGGCCAGGCGCTCCACGACATTTCCCTGCGCCAGGGGCATTCGCGGCTGACCGCATTTGCCGCGCGCTGCACGAACGACCCCGCCCTGGCGCGGCGCGCCTGGGCCGAGTTCTTCCGCGGGGACGGCGGCGAGGCGCGCGGCCGGAAGCCCGGGCCGGAGGCGACGCGAGTATCCGGACCTGCCGTGCTCCGGCCCGTCGACGAGGTGGCCGGACTGTCGACCAATGGAACCGCCCAATGGGGCCTGGCGGCCATCGAGTGCCTGGCCCTGATTGGAGGCGAACTGCCGGCGAATGGCGGGTAAGGGCGGCGCTAAACCGCCGGCCGGCGACCGGCCGGTCGGCCCGGAACGGCTGGTCTGACGGTCAGATTGGATACCCGTTGTGACGGCTTTCGGCCACCTTCAGGGTGACTTCGACGCTGTCTGACAGGCGCTTACCCTTGCATGGCCGGAAACCTGCCCGCCAGCGCCGTTTGCGGTCAAAGGCCAACCGTCCCTGCCAACGGCGCCTCCTTAGGATCGACCAAGCCCACTTTCTTTCGCTGCGTAACAACTTTCCGACTGTCATGGGGTTCTATTTCGAGGATCATCAGAGCATGCTCGCCCAGGCGGGCATGCAGGTTGAAAGGACGCTCGATGCGATCGCGCGGCGCTACCGCGGAAACAATCCGCCGAACGCGCCCACGTTCCGGGCCTACTCCCGGGATGGGATCGTGCGGGGGAAGGACTACCGTTACCAAGCCGATTTCAACGGCTGGTTTCCGCACGCCTCGCCCGGCGCCTTCGTCTATGCCTGGGCCCGGATCTGGTCCGATGCCCCGCGCGATCTGCAGTTCGACCTGTCGGTGCAATGCCCGACGGTCCTTTATCTGAATCAGGAGACCTCTTTCCGCTCGACCATTCTCGAGGAGCGCTACCCGGAGAAGCGCCAGCGCGTGCGACTTCTGCTGGAGCCGGGATGGAACCACCTGGTGCTCCGCTTCAAGAAGACGGATGCCGGTTTCGGCGGGGTCTTCGGCACGTGGCTCGGCAAGGCCCCCTACTATTTCCTGATGCCCACGGAGGAGCGCGCCGGCCGGGAGGGCTGGATCTTCTGCGAGCCGCGGGCCGCGGAGCTGCCGCGCATTCCCGGCCGGGGCATGACCGAGGCGGACACCGGCGTCACCTGGCTCCCGCGCTCGCAATGGACCCGCGCGCAGCTTGCCATGGGGCAGTGCCGGCGCCTGTACGGGCTGGCGGCCGGAGCCGCCGCGGTGGGCTGGACACGCGGCGCGTTCCTGCAGGCCGGCGACGGCGAGTACATCCTGACCGGCCGGACCCTCGGACCGCTGACGGTCGCGATTGCCGGGCGGGTGGTGTTCACGGCGGCGGCGGCCGGCAAGGTTTCCGGCAACGTCCGCGTGCCGTTCGGGCACCACGACGTCGTGGTGCGGACCGATTGCGGCGACCGCGACTGGGGCTTCGAACTGGCCATCCAGGACGGCGCGGCGCCGGTCGCCCTGGCGAACCCCTGCCGGCTGCAGGGTTCGGCGCTCCCGTGGATCTACGCCGGGCCGCTGTCCGCGAAGCAGGCGGATGCGCTGCTGAAGGCGCGCGATCTCAACAAGCCCGTGCGCAGCGTCGACGGCGACACCTATTGGCGCCTCGATGAGCCCAACCTGTGGGTCCGCCCCTACAACGACAACCTCCACTATGGACGCTGGAACTATCCGCTCGGGGTCACCCTCTACGGCCTGCTCCACAGCGCCCGGCTGATCGGTTCGGAGGAGATCCAGCGCTACGTGGTCGACCACATGCGCTTCTGCAGCGAGATTTTCGACTACGCGATGTGGGACCGGCAGCAGTACGGCGGCGCCACCAACGTCCATCACCTGCTCACGAGCATCGACAGCCTCGACGATTGCGGGTCGTTCGGCTCCGCGCTGCTCGAGGTGATGAAATACGCCGACATCCCGGGCGGCCGGGCGATCGCGGACTACGTGGCCGATTACATCACCAACAAGCAGGTGCGCCTCGCGGACGGCACGTTCTTCCGCAAGCACCTGATGCACGTCTTTCACGAGGACACCCTCTGGGTCGACGACCTCTACATGAGCGTGCCGTTCCTGTGCCGCTATTTCGAGCTGACCGGCGACCGGCGCTACGTGGACGACGCGGCGCGGCAGGTCATCGGATTCCGGAAGATGCTCTACCTCCCGGAGAAGAAGCTGCTGTCGCACGTCTATGATTTTTCCCGGCGGATGGCCACGGGCATCGCCTGGGGCCGGGGCAACGGATGGGCGCTCTTCTCCCTCTCGGAACTGCTCGCGGTGCTGCCCGCGGAGCACGCGCAGCGGGACGCCGTCCTGGGCATGTTCCGCGACCTCTGCGCCGGCTGCCTGGCGCAGCAGGACGCCGCCGGCATGTGGCACCAGGTGCTCGACGAGCACGACTCCTATCCCGAGACCTCGTGCACCTCGATGTTC
>CAZKDK010000016.1:0-23579 GCA_964551145.1 uncultured Opitutaceae bacterium
GTGCGTTCCGTGACGAAGACACGCGGGCCGCCGGCTTTGTCAGCCTGCGGCCCGGAGCCATCATGTGGGCGGGTCAGCGGCGGAGGGCGTCGAGCTTGCCCGGGACGGCCAGGATCGCGCGGAGCACGTCGAGGAACAGGTACTGGAGCAGGAAGACGAAGTAGGCGAGCAGCGGGAGCAGGCAGGCCGCGACCAGCATGGCGGAACCGGCGAAGCCGTAGGGCGCGCTTCCGAGGAACGGGACCGAAGCCACCAGGGCCGCGACCATGTACCCGAATTGCCCCTCCCCGCTGAAGAAGCTGGCCAGGATCGCGAGATCACCCGCGACCGCCAGCAGGAAGAAGAACAGGGGAACGAGCTTGAGGCTGGCCTTGAAGAAGAAGCAGAGCAGCCCGATCGCCTCTTCCCCGGCCGTGCCGGCGGCGGTTTCCACCGTGACCTGCTCCGGATGCAGGGCCAGCGCCCCGAAATAGACCAGTGCGGCACTGGTGATCAGCGCGGGCAGGAAGGGCGCGACGCTGCTCACGCGGATCGACGTGATGATTCCGCCCAGGAAGGTGGCGGCGGCCAGCAGCAGCACGAGCAGGCCGGTGCATTCGAGAAACGCGGGCGAGGACAGGCGGCTGACCGTGCTGGCGATGAGCTTCTCGCCGGCGCCGAGGAACCGGCCGGCCGCGAACTGCGCGACCGCGATTGCCGCGACGAACACCAGCCCGGTCAGGAGCATCTCGAGGGAATTGTACCGGATGGCGGCCACGATTGCGTACACCACGGTGAGCACGGCGCCCAGCAGCACCGCGTACTGCCCGATCTTCCTGGCGAACGCGAGCGACCCTTCCAGAAACGCCGGGCTCAGCCAGCCGGCGACATGCTTGAGCAGGGTGCCGACGAAGTCGCCGAGCACGGTGCCGGCGGGCATGGAGACACGGGATCCGCCCGTTGCCGGCGGCGGCGGGGGAGCCGACGGCGGCGTGGGCGGGAGGGAGGAAAGCGGGCGCCATTCGGCCGCGCCCGGGGGCGCCACCTTGGGGTCTGCGGGGATCTTGCCGTCGCGGGCCAGGGCCCGGATTTCGTCCAACGAAACCGGGCCGGACGGCTGGTTGTTGTTGTCGAGGTAGTGGTAATTCATGTTTTTGGGGGTTCCGAGGTATTGAAACACAGGATATCCGGATATTCAACCGAATGTCTCCATCGGTCCGCCGGCGGCGGCGCCCCGGCGCGGGAGGAACGCGGGGACGACCCTCCGGCCGGCGCGAATTGAGGATTTGCGCGGCGGCGCTGAGCGAGTAGAGGAAAGGAATGCACCGCCCCATCCGCCATCCCGCCCGAGTCGTTTGTCTGTTCGCCCTGTGCTGCGCGATCGGCGCGGCTCATGTCCTGGGCGAAGGCGTCTTCCCGGTGCGCGCGTTCGGCGCCGCGGGCGACGGCCGCACGCTCGACACGGCGGCGGTCAACCGCGCCATCGCCGCGGCGGCGGCGGCCGGCGGCGGCACGGTCGAGTTCGCGGCCGGCGACTACCTCTGCCACTCGATCCACCTTCAGAGCAACGTGACGCTCCACCTCGGACCGGGCGCCACGCTCATCGCCGCCGATCCGCTGGCCGCCGGCCAGCCGGGCGGCTACGACGCCCCGGAGCCGAACGCCTGGGACCAATACCAGGATTTCGGCCACACGCACTGGCACAACAGCTTGATCTGGGGCGAAAATCTCGAGAATGTCGGCATCACCGGACCCGGCCGGATCTTCGGCCGCGGATTGAGCCGGGGCAACGGCCGCGTCGCCCTGCCGGTCGGCGCGGTCCCGCGCTCCGCGGGCAGCCAGCTCCCGCGGGACGTGCTCGGGGCGGACGGTCACGTCGCGATCGAGGCGCGTCCGGAGATCGTGCCCGGCCCGTTCGGGTTTCCGAACTCCCGCGACACGCTGCCCGCCGGGGTCGGCAACAAGGCGATCGCGCTCAAGAACTGCCGCAACGTCATCCTGCGCGACTTTTCGGTGCTGCACGGCGGGCATTTCGCCATCCTCGCGACCGGCTGCGACAACCTGACGATCGACAATCTCACGATCGACACCAATCGCGACGGCATGGACGTCGACGCCTGCGCGAACGTCCGCATCGCGAATTGCTCAGTGAACTCGCCCTGGGACGATGGCATTTGTCTCAAGGCCTCGCACGGGCTCGGGGCGGCGCGCATGACCGAGAATGTCACGATCACCAACTGTTTCGTCAGCGGCTACGACGAGGGCACGCTGCTCGACGGCACGCGCCAGCGGCGCACCGTGCATCCCGGCGGGCCGGTCGGCCGCATCAAGCTGGGCACGGAGGCGGGCGGCGGCTTCCGCAGCATCACGATCGCCAACTGCGCGTTCGACCACTGCCGCGGGCTGGCGCTCGAGCAGGTCGACGGCGGCGTGCTCGAGGACGTGACCGTGACCAACCTCGCGATGCGCGACATCACGAACACCCCGATCTTCCTGCGGCTCGGCGCGCGCCTGCGCCGGCCCGGGGCGACGGAGCCGGGTCACGTGCGCCGCGTGCTGATCGCCAACGTCGTCGCTGCCGACGTGGCGGCCGACCAGGGCATCCTCATCGCGGGCCTGCCGGGGCACCCGGTCGAGGATGTCGTCCTGTCCAACCTCCAGATCCACTATCTCGGCGGCGGCACGGCGGAGCAGGCTGCGCGCGCGGTGCCGGAACTGGCGGCCGACTACCCGGAGCCGCACAACTTCGGCACGCTCCCGGCCTGGGGCCTGTTTGCGCGGCATGTGGCCGGCCTGCAGGTGCGCGGCGTCGACCTGCGCACGCAGAGCGCCGAGGCCCGGCCGGCGATCGTACTCGAAGACACCGCCGGCGCGCGGTTTTCCGACGTGCAGCTCTCCGAGGCGCAGGGCCGGCCTGACTGGTCGCTGACCAACGTGACCGGTCTTCACGCCCGCGACACCACGCGCCTGCCGGACGGCGATCAACCGGCGGTCACCGCGCACGCCGAGCGGTGAGCCGCCGCCGCGCGGGTCCCAAGATCATGATGCGGCGTGTCGTGACTCTGATCGCGCTCGGCGCGCTGACCGGCGCGGTCGCCGCCGCGGCGCCGATCGACCGCCCGGCTCTCGTGGCGCGGCACAATCCGGTCATCCGCCGGGTGGACACCGATGCGCCGCTGACCGTCGGCAACGGCGGCTTCGCCTTCACCGTGGACATCACGGGCCTGCAAACCTTCGGCGATCATTACTATCGGAACGGCATCCCGCTGGAGACGCTGGCGCGCTGGTGCTGGGCGACCGACGAGAATCCGCACGGCTACACGCTCGCCGACACCAACCAGGACTACCGCCTCGGCGACGGTCGCGCGCAGGCCTTCCCGACGCGGCTGGACACGCCCGCGGCGGATTGGCTGCGCCGCAATCCGCGGCCGCAGCCGCTCGGCCGGCTGGCGCTGGAGTGGCTGAAGGACGATGCGACGGCGTTCGTGCCGGCCGACGTGGAGGATCCGGTGCAGACCCTCGACCTCTGGCGCGGCATCATTACGAGCCGCTACAAGCTCGGCGGGGTGCCGGTGGTGGTGACGACCGCGTGCGATCCCGATTCCGACACGGTGGCCGTGCGGATCGAATCCGATCTCGTCGCCGCCGGCCGGCTGCGCCTTCGCCTCGCCTTTCCGCGCGGCCACGATCCCGCGGTGAAGAACACGCCGGACCTCGACTGGAGCCACCCGGAACTGCACGAGTCGCGCCTCGTGTCGCCGGGCCTGATGGAGCGCCGGGTCGGCGGCACGCGGTATTTCGTCGCCTGCAGCCGGCCGTTGCGCGCGGCCGGGCCGCATGCCTTCCTGGTCGGCGGCGATCCGGGGAGCCGCCGGCTGGATGCGACGCTGCGGTTTGCGGACGTGGCGCCGCCGGCTGCGCGGCCGGTGGAATCGATCCTGGCGGCGAGCGCGGCGCACTGGGAGCGGTTCTGGCGCGGCGGCGCGGCGGCGGATTTCTCCGGCAGCACCGACCCGCGCGCCGGGACGCTCGAGGGAAGGATCGTGCTCTCGCAGTATCTCACTGCGGTGCAGTGTGCCGGCGAAGTGCCGTCGCAGGAAAGCGGCCTGACCTGCACTACCTGGTACGGCAAGCACCACACGGAGATGATCTGGTGGCACGCCGCGCATTTCATCCTCGAGGGCAGGGCTGCGCTGGCCGAGCGAAGCCTGGCGTGGTATCAGGCACACCTGCCCGAGGCGCGGGAGCTGGCGCGGAGCCGCGGGCTGCGCGGCGCGCGCTGGGCCAAGATGGTGGGGCCGGACGAGCGCGAGAGCCCGGGCGGCAACCCGCTCATCGTCTGGAACCAGCCGCATCTGATCTATCTCTGCGAGCTGCTCTATCGGGACGCTCCGGGGCCCGCGACGCTCGCGAAGTACCGCGACCTCGTGCTCGAAACCGCCGACTGTCTGGCCTCGATGGTCCAGTTCGACCGGGCGCGCGGGCAGTACGCGCTCGGCCCGCCGCTTTGGATCGCGCAGGAGATCTACGACCCGGCCACGAGCCGGAACCCCGCGTTCGAGCTGGCCTACTGGCGCTGGGCGCTCGGCGTGGCGCAGCAGTGGCGCGAACGGCTTGGCCTGGGCCGCGAGCCGCGTTGGGACGAGGTGATCGCGCACCTGGCGCCGCTCCCGGTGCAGGACGGGCGATACGTGGCGCTCGAGTCGCACCCCGGCACCTGGACCAACCGCGACAGCCGACACGACCATCCCTCGATGCTGATGCCGCTCGGATTCCTGCCCGGAGGGCCCGACGTCGATCGCGTCACCATGGGTCGAACGCTCGACGCGGTGCTGGCGGACTGGGATTGGGAATCCAAAATCTGGGGCTGGGACTATCCCATGATTGCGATGACCGCGGCGCGCCTCGGCCGGCCGGCGGACGCGGTTGCGATCCTGCTGCGCGACGGCCCGAACAACCGCTACACCGCCAGCGGACACTGCCCGCAGAGCAGCGATCGCGCGCGGGCTGCCAACGCCGGCGGCCGGCGCGAGATCGCCGTTTATCTACCGGCGAACGGCGCGCTGCTGGCCGCGGTCGATCTGATGCTCGCCGGCTGGGACGGCTGCGCCGAGCCTCAGCCCGGTTTCCCGAAGGACGGAACCTGGCGGATCCAGGCGGAGGGCTGGCGCACGCTGCCCGGGCCTTTGCCCCCGGCCAAATGATCGTGCTCATGGAGGGCGAGGCTCTCCCTCGACTTTGCTCGGGACCCTGAGTCTGCCGAAGGGCCGCCGAGGCGGGATCCGGAATCGGCGGTGACAGCGCGCCGCCCTCCAGGACTCCAGTACCTTGAATGTGGAGGGCGCGGCGCCGTCCGCGCCGATCCGCGATGCGAAACCCGGACGCGGCTCGCCGGCCTCCTTTGCCGAGGCTTCGTAGGGCCGCGATGCCCGCGTGCGCCCGCCGAGGCTTTGGCGAAGGCGGGGGGAGGCTCGCCCTGCGAACGGACGTGCCGCCGCAAAGAGGACCAGCGGCGGCCGGTTACGGCTTTGCCGGAGCGGGCTCGGCCGAGAGCTTCACCAGGAAAATGTCATTGTCCTTGCCGGCGTAGGGGCCGAAGGCCGGGCCGTGGGTGCCGCCGACCTGGTAGATGTTGCCACGGGCGTCGAGTCCGATCTGCGTTCCGCAGATGACCTGATCGGTGGCGACCTTGGTCTGCCACAGCTCGTTTCCATCGGTGTCGAACTCCCGCAGGAAGGCCTGGCATTGGTCCCAATTCTGGCAGCCGCCGGCGACGATCCGGCCGTCGGCCGTCAGCGCAAGGCCGTGGATGCCATCCCACCGCGCCGTGCCGAACTGGCGTTTCCAGACGAGATCTCCGTCAGCTGTGAGCTTCAGCAGGATCGCATCGCCCTGGCCGGTCTGCGGCCCGGCGAAGTCCCCGGCGCTGGAGCCACCCACGTAGATCATTCCGTCGGGGCTCACGATTAGCTTCATGCCCGATTCCGGCGCGGGGGTGCCGAACTGGCGCGACCAGACCACGCTCCCGTCCGGATTCAGTCTCGTGACAAAGACATCGGTCTTGCCGGCGTTGCCGTGGCCGCCCAGATCGCCCGTGGTCGACCCGGTCACGAAGAGTGCCCCCTGGGGTCCGACCCCGATGCTGTGGACCTCCTCATCGGCCTCGGTTCCCCATTGGCGGATCCAGAGGCAATGCCCCTCGGCATCGAATTTCCGCACGAACGCGTCCCGCGCGGGGAGGGCGCTGCCGTCGGGTTTCGCGCCCGTGGATCCGGCGACGAAGATGTTGCCGGAGGCGTCGCAGGCCATGGCGCGGCCCGAGTCATCCTGGGCCGTTCCATATTGCTCGAGCCAGAGAGTGCGTCCGGAGGCATCGAGACGGGCGAGGAAGCCGTCGGTCTTGCCGAATTGGGCCCGACCGAGCTTGCCGCCCGTATCGCCGGAAACGAGGGCGTCGCCGTTCGCGGCAAGCGCGACGGCCCAGATCCCGTCCTGCTCGGGCGTGCCAAACTGCCGCGACCACACCATCTGGCCGGTGGGGTCGAACCTGGCGATGACGGCGTCCGTTTTGCCCGCGTTCTTGCCCGCCAGGTCGCCGGAGGTGGCGCCGGCGATGATGCAATTGCCGCCGGCGTCGACGGCAATTGCGCCGGCAAAATCATTCACCGCCGAGCCGAGCTGCCGTCCCCAGACCTGCGCCGGGGCCGTGGTGACGGTGGCCGGGAGCGGCCAGGCAAGAACGAAGAAGAAGAGGAGCAGGGACAATCCACGGGCGTTCGTGATCATGGGGTGAAGGAATTTGGGGGATGATGACTGCCGGTCGCAGCGGCGTCGACCGCGTTCGATCGGGGCGCGTCGCGTCTCGGGGCGCAGATGGAATCAATGCGGACGGGGCGCCCGGACGAATCGGTCCCGGGCGTCGCGGGCACGCCTGCACAACACCGCCGGACGCGGCTTCCCTGCAACGGCGGCGAACACGGTCTTCTTCTTCCGGGCGACCTCGCGGTCGAAGAACTCGAGCAGCTTGACCTTCTGCGACTCGCTTTCGGCCTCCATGCTGTTCTGCTCGGCGAGGCCAAGGAGCGCGGCCAAAATCTCCTTGCGGGCAGCGTTGGCGCGAGCCGGAAAACAGGCCAGCAATGCGATTCAGCTACAACGGCAACAAAGACCACTTGCGCCGACGCGCGTTCGGCCGGCTTCGATTGGATCGAATGCTTCTTTGGGCGTGCCCAGCTCCACTCGAGCTCTGACTATTCCAGCCCTATCCAGTTCGAATCCCCGCCACGCAGGAGAAAATCGACCTGAAGCCGTGCCCGGGCAATCGGAGCACTCGCAACCTGACCCCGTTCACAGACTCTGACGCGGTTCGCAAACTCCCGTTCGCAGTCTCCGCGCGCGATTGGCGAAACCCCAAACCTCAATTGGTGTGGGTATCCGTGGTCGTCGTGGTGACAGGACTCGGCGTCGTGGTTTGTTCCGTCGTGGTGGTCCTGGTGGTGGGACTTGGCGCCGCAGTTTCTTGCGTCGTGGTGGTCGAGCTGCGGGTGGGTTCCGCCGGTTTGTCATTCACAGTAGTGCAAGCGGACAGTGTCGCCAGAACAGTTGCAGCAAGGCACGGGATGATAAGCTTTTTCATGAGCATAATGGTGGTCAGGACGATTATTTTACGATACGAAATTACTCGATCGGTCGGTCATCTCCTATGGGGTGTAACCCCACCCGATACTCTTCGGTGAGAACGGATACTGAATTGAATAAAGACGGTCCCGGTCCCGCGTCTCCTCGTAAAATAGTAACGCCAGGGATCAAGTCGGGTCCATCTGATGGCTGAAGTATGATTCAGAATACATCAGTATCCAAGTCATGGAATGCCTCCCGGCACGCCCTGAAGGGTGCGTGGGTGTCTGCTCCCAGCCGGGGCAAGCTCCTCTGGCCTCAGGCGCCCGGCCGGAAGTCGATCTGGCGCTTGAGGCGGTCGACCGTCTCGGTGACGACGCTGAACTTCCGGCGGAGTTCGAGTCGGCGCTTGCTCCTGCGGCCGCACCGGCCTCAGGAGGTTCCGGCGTCGGCGGACGATTCCTGCTCCTGCTTCCTGGCCAGGACGGGACGGAGGTTGCTCAGGTCCTTGAGCATGTTGAACCAGAACGGCGCGCCGAGACTGAGGAGCGCGGTGCTGGCCAGGGTGCCCAGAAAATGGGTCCAGTCCGGCGTCCAATAGCTGGAGAACGGCGGGTACGGATCGGGCACGAGCGAGAACCGGAGCTTATTGTTCACCAGGGTGTAGAATTGGTCGGCGGCCGCGCGCAGGGTGGATTGGGGCACGAGTTCCTCGTACCGGCGCACCCAAGCCTCCGGATCGGCGACGTTGGCCGCCTTCAGCTGGCGCTGCAGCCATTCCCGGGCCCCGGCGTCATCGACGAATCCCGCGGGTGCGGGCAGGCCTTTCAGTTCGGCGGGGTGGCTGGCGATGAGCTGCGCCATCGCGTCGACGTAGGCGGAGGCGGGCGCGACGGTCGATCGGGCGAGGATGTCATCCGCCTGCTTCGTCAGCGCGTCAGCGCCGGCGAGCACCCGGCCGCGGAGATCGGCGTCGCTGGACAGCTGCCCCAGCAGCCGGAACGTGTCGAGATGCAGGCCGAAGGCCAGCGCCGCGGCGAAGGCGACCGTCCACAGGCGCGCGTGGACGGCGAAGCGTTGCGAGACGCGGTCCATCACCGCGTCGAACCATTGGTCGATCTTGGCGGAGATCGTCTCGGCCGACTGCGACAGGCGGGCAATGACATCGTCGGCGGCCGCGGCGTCGTCCGGGAGCGCGCTGCGGATCGCGGGCGCGAGCTGCAGCAGACGCTCGGCCTCGGGCCCGTCGAGCACGTCAAGCGAATCGCGCAGGGCGGTGGCCCAGGGAGGCGCCGCCGCGCCGCCGGTCGGGGCGTCGGCCTGCCGGGCGAGCGCGTGCAGGATGGCGATGAGTTCGTCCTGGCGGATGCCGGTGGCGAGGCGCCAGCGGCCCGGTACGGCCGACCCCATGCCGGAGACGGTCGAATCGGAGACGAGGGCATGGTGGAGGACCTTCTCGCTGATGGTCCGGGCATGCGCGGCCAGGTTGGGGTCGGCCTGTTTGAGCAGCATCTCGACGCCCCAGCGCAGGTTCGATCCGCGCAGCGCGAACAGCGCCGAGACCGCCTGGGTCAGCGTCGTGACCAGCAGGCTGACCCCCGTGATGATGGCGACGAACGAGATGATGGTGTCCAGGTGGTCGAGGTTCATGCGACGGGAGGATGGAGGCCGGAGGAGGAAGGCGGGGAGCGCGGGGGCCGGAAGCGGTCACGTGACGAGCGGGCCGAACGCGCGGCGCAGGTCCACGACGTTGGGCACGCCGAGGGGGAAGTACCCGAGCGGCGCGTAGTGGTGCTCGATGCCGTGCGGCGGCAGCGCCTGGGGCTTCAGGTTGCCCTGGGGGTCGGCCTGTTGCGGCCATTCGACGTTGCCCGTGGCGACGCGGGCCGGGATGAGCCAGTAATCGCCCGACCGATACATCGCGCCGGGCTGGAACTGGACCTGCACCCCGTCCTCGAGGTTGAGCCAGCCGCCTTCCACGACGAGGGCGGCGCCGTCCGCCTGGATCTGCAGGCCGCCCTGCGCCGGATCGCCCGCCTGGTGGTCCCACCGACGCAGCAGGGGGTGGTTCGCGAGGGTCTGGTCCACCGTGATCGCGACCGTGCCGCCGAGGGTCGCGGTCATGGCCGACCGGTCGATCGCCTGCACCTGGAGGAGGGGACGCGGCACCCCGGTCAGCGACGAAACGTCGTCGACGACCTCCACCCAGTCGTTGATCTCAAGGCTCAGACGGCTGTCCCGGCCGAGCGAGGCCAGGGTGACCGTGGTCTGGCCGGAGCCGGTGGCGAGGCTGAGGATGGGGAAGACCACGGAGCCATTCTCGCGCGACCACTTGAAGGTCGGCGGCGTGGCCGCGCTGGCGAGGCCGCCGGTCTGGATCTCGACGCGATAGAGCTGGTTCTCGGTCCCGCGGTAGGCTGACCGCGGCGAGATGACGCACGGGTCCGTGGACGTCTGCTGCGGCACGACCTGCGCCTGGAGCAACCCGCGGTTGGCCGGCTGCCAGACGCCGGTCCAGAGGGACCACGTCGAGTCGAAGAACTTGACCGCCTGCGCCGGACTGGATGGCGGCCATCCCAGGTTCTCCGACGGCAACTCCGTCGCGAGCTTGATCTGCCAGACCACCTGGGCGCGCGACGCGGTGTCGGGGCCGCCCAGCGCCACCTCGCGGATGGAGTCCTGTTGCGCGCTGACGAGATGGCGTTCCCAGACGTCGAGGTAGACGAGCCCGTTGGCGGTGAGCGGCACGGCCGGCGGATTCGGGTAGGCGGCCTGCGTCAGGTACGACGCCCCGGGGCCGAGCTGGCCGTTCGGGTTCGCCGGGGGCGCCTCGAGTTCACAGAGGATGCCGTCGACGTAGTAATGGCCCGGGCCGATCGTGAGGTCGACCGGCGGTCCCGGGTTCTGCTGGATCGCAAAACCGGGGGCGTTGCCGCCCTGGAGGAGCCTGGGTCCGCCGTGCCGGCCGATGAGATCGCGGGCCAGGCTCCGGAGGAAATACAGCAGGATCGCTCCCTGCTCGTTCCAGTCGGCATCGAGTTGCACCCGGCCCTGTTGCATCAGGACCCGGCAGAAATGATTCGCCCGGTAAAAGGTGTCGCGGGTGAAGTCGCCTCGGTATTCGCCTTGCATGGTGGTCTCCTACGTTGCGTTGATGATGCCGGCGTCCATCCCGGCGGGGGTGTATGTGTCCAGGCGGGCGCGCAGATTGGCGGCCCGCTGGGGCTGGAATAAGTCGTGAAAGGCGCCCATCTCGGACTCATCGTCCGCGCCCGTCGTGATCTCGGGCGCACAGGTGCCGGCCAGTTGGGCGTAGGTCGGGGTGCCGTACCGGGTGCTGGCGAAGTCCGGCTCGACGCGCGCCTGCTCGGCGGCGAGTGCGATGTCCCGTTCCGCGGCGGTGATCTCGCCGCGGTCGAACCGGTCCTCGACGGCTTTGCGGACGAGATCGGGCTGGCATTCGTAGCGGCGCGGCGTGCGCGAGTCGGGCGGCACGTAACAAAAGCGAACGCATCCCCCCTGGCGGCGCGCCATGCACAGGCAGCCCGTGAAGATGCAGTCCTCGGCCAGCGAGACCTGATGCGTGAGGATCCGGCCGAACACGGTGCAGCGGGCGATCTCGAGGTTCGCGTAGCCGACGGCGTCGTCGGGTCCGTTGAGCACGAACAACGCGTCGTCCGTCGCATCCCACAGACAGTCGCTGAGGCACAGCTCGACGGGATCCGTGGCGGCCTCGTTGGCGGTGATCTGGATCGCGCCGAGGATGCTGTGCTCGATCCTGATCTTGGCGGTCGAGTTGAAGATCTCGATGCTGGGCTCCGAGGGTCGCGTCGGGTCGCAGCAGCAATCGAGCCCCCAGCCGGGCACGAGGGTGCAGTGGCGGATGGTGATGTCGCACAGGTCGCCCGGGGTTCCGGGGGCGGTCGCGCCGGCCGGAGCGTCGGGGCCGCGGACCTGCAGGCCGCGCCCGGTGATCAGGAGACCGTCGAGCGTGAGCCGGCTGCTGGCGCCGCCGCTGACGACCAGCGCGTCGGGCTGGGCGGCCATGTAGTCGAGCAGGCGGATGGTCGGCCTCCGGCCGTTGGACGCGCGAATCTGCAGGCTTTCGTAGGGATCGAGCTGCAGGATCAGTTTTTCGGTGTAGGCGGCGCTGTCGGTGATCTCGATGACCGCGGAGATGGAGGTGCGCGCGGGCGCCGCCGGGGCGTCCGTCCCGGCGGGCGGCGCCGCGGGAGCGGCGGCCTGCTTGTCGGCGGCCCACTGGCTGAGCGCGTCGTTGATCGTCGCATAGTCGCCGTCGGCGCCGACGAAGTAGAGGCGCGCATCGGCGGGCTGGGCGAGCGGGCGGTCATACTCGCCGCCGCCGATGTCGGCGCTGAACCCGTAATTGTAGTAAACGGTCACGCCCTGCTTCGGCAGCTGGCGCACGGGAAAGACGATCCGCCCGCGTTCCGGGTCGACGACCACGCTGCCATTCGGCGCGTGGTAGCCCCAGTCGTCCAGGTCCGCGACGCAGATCGCCGACGCCGGGACGGGCAGGCCCGCCCCCTTGACCGGCCAGTCGGGCGCCCAGATGCAGAGGCTGGCGCCGGCGCCGTAGTAGTCGGCCGGGCGCTCCGCGAAGCGGACGCGTCGGATCGGCGCGGGCAGGTCCAGTTCGGAGGGCATGCGGTCCGCCGGCGAATCTGCGCCGGGCCGGGTGAACAGCGGCGTGTCGTTGCCGAGGACGCTGAAGGCGTAGCAATGCGGGCCCTCCTCCTCGACGCAGTAGGCCGGTGCGAGGCTCGGCGGCGGCGTGCGGCCGGCCGGCGTCTCCTGCCAGCCGACCGTGTAGTTCCTGAGGCGCCAGACGAACACGCCAACGCTCGGAATGTTGGTCCACCCGACGCCGCGATGGGAGTCGATCCGCCGCACATCGACCGTGTGCGCGGTCCGGTCGAACGGGCCGCCGACGCAATCCAGGGCGTCACTGTCGCGCAGGTCGGCCGTGCCGCCGCGCGCGGGGCGCCAGCCCAGGAGCAGGCGCGTGCCGGCGATGAGCGCGGAATCCGGGGCGATGGCCGGGTTGAGCCAGAGAAGGACGGCTTCCGTGAGGCCGGCCTGCGCTGCGACCGAGGCCACCGTGTCGCCGATGCGCACGCAATGATAGCGCGGGCGGTTGAGGAGCGGCGTGTGCAGGTTCTGGGTCCAGCCGAGAATCCGGAAGAACTCGACCGGATGCGCGGGCCAGCCGGCGACGTCCGCCGCCAGCTCCGCCAGCAGGGCCAGCGTGCCCTTCCGCCGGCGGGCGTGAATGGTGTTCGCCACGTCGCGGCGCGGGATGAGGATGCGCTCGCGCAGCCGGTCGCGGGCCGAGGCCGCGCCCGCCGGCTCACCCGCGTCGTTGAGGACCTCGTATCCGATGAGATCGCCGATGTACGGCACGACCCAGTCCTCGCAGGTCTCGATGAACCAGTTCTCGTAAAGCTGGGCGATGTTCGACTCGACGACATCGGCCTGCTCGGTGACGACCCGCAGCAGCGCCTGCAACGGATAACCTTCGTCGGCGTCGCGCTGCCGGTAGACCGCAGGCAGCAGGGCATAGAGACGGTCCGGGTCGTTCATGGCTTCACCTCGTTCAGGATGAGCGTGTCGGGAAGTGCCGGGCTCAGATAGACGATCTCGGCGGGCAGGATCGCATCGCGCGGATAGTCGGCCGGCGCGGGGTTCGGTCGCGCCAGTTCGGCCGGGATGACGTCGTTGAGCGCGAGCGAGCCGGCCAGGCCGGCCAGCTGGGAAGCCGTGATGTCCGCGGGCACGGAATCGAGGATCTGGAGGTCGACGTAGTCCACGCCGGCGACCGCCTGGATCGCGCTGATCACCTCGCTCTGGAACACCGGCTGTCCGAGACTCCGGGCGTCGAAGCCGAAGGCCGCGAGCAGGACGGCCCGGATCGCGGCCGCAACCGGCTCCCAGAGCCGGTCTGCGCCGATCTTCACGCGCGCGGACACCACGAGCAGGCGGAGGCGGCGCACGGCCACCTGCAGCGGCTGGTACGGATCGCCGTTCGCCTGCAGCGCCAGCACCAGGTCCGCGTAGAGGTCCGACGTCGGGTCGATCGGGATGTCCCCGACGCCCGCGACCGACAGATGGACGAGGTCGCGGTGACCGTCGGAGAGCCGCGCGGCGCTCGCCTTGGCGATGCCGGCGAATGTGCGGGCGAAGTCCGCGTAATCCTGCACGGAGACGAGCCGGTCGAGCGCCATGACGGCCAGCGGGGCGTTCTGCCGGGCCTGATCGCGGCTGTCGCGGTCGGCGCCGCCGCTGGCCCGGAGCGGGTTGATCACGGCCTTGACGTTGAGCGGCCGCGTCTGGAGCAGGCTGACCTGGCCCGCAGCGACATTGCCCGGCTGGCCGATGCCATTGCGGTAGATGGCGGTGACGTTGCCCGCGCCGGTCGGAAGGCGCGCGCCCTGCGTGCCGTTGCCGAAGGTGACCGAGGTGGTGTCGTCATCCGCCGTGCGGACGACATAGCTCCGGTCCTTCGGCCCCAGCCCGGCGAGCGTGTCGGTCTCGCGCCATTTGACGTTGTTGACGTAGACCGCGAGGGTCGTGTCGACCCCATCCGGGTTGGCGGCCGGCACGAAGGTGAGGGGCTTCTGCTTCAGCGAGAACTGCTGGAACGCCTGGCTGCCGTCGCCGTTGCCGAGCACCTCGATGCGGGTCTCGCCGTGCGTGGCCTTCACGACGTTCCCGTAGATCGCCACCGTGCCGAGGTCGTAGGTGTAGGCGAGCTTGTTGGCGAGGGTCAGGACCGTGTGGACCGCGCCGGCGCGGGTGCCCGGTCCGTGCGTGGCCTGGGCGACGGCTGCGATCATGACCAGCTCGCTGCCGGTGACGCCGGTGACGTCCGGGATGTCGGTGCGCTCGCCGGAGACGATGATCCAGCGGCCGGACTCGAGTCCCTGGTAGACGTCGTCCAGCTCGATGGTGCTGCCCTGGAGATCGACGTCGAGCGGCTCCTCCGCGAGCGGAAGCGGCTCGGTCTGGGCGTAGACCACGGTTCCGGTCAGGCCGGCCGGGTTGCCGATGAAATCCCGGGCATCCTGGACCTTCAGGTCGGCGAGCCAGGGCGGGTCGATGGTCAACTCCGTGACCTTTGTGGTGAATCCCTGGTCGCTCGTCGTCAGGGAAACCGATGCGGTGCTCACCACCTTGTGAAAAGTCCTGCGGCGGCCGGGCTGCACGCCGGAGATGTGGATCAGGGGGTGGATGCCGCCCGTGAAGTCCGGCCGGTCGATCATGATCCAGCTGCCCGCGACGATCTTGTCATACACGGAATCGAGGATGACGGTGGAAAGGCTGGGCTGCCGGCCCACCCCCGGCCAGTCGGCACTGATCGTGGGCGGGCTGTCAAAGGACGTGGTCGTCGTGCCGCTGCTGGTGGTCGAGGTGGGGACACCCGGGTAGGTGCCGGGGAAGAGCCCGGCCTTGACGCGCGCCGGTCCGACGTCCGCCGCCGTCGTGGAAGTCTGGATATGGACCCATGCCTGGTAGAGGATCGGCGCGGCCGCCGGCAGGAACTCGCCGATCAGACGCGGAGCCATGTCGGATTGGGGCGAAAACGCCTGGCGGATCGAGCGCCCGAGCCGCAGGGAGTTCAGGGGCTGGAGCGACGGCGGCCGCGTGAGCGCGGGCAGAAGGTCCGTGAGATTCGACAACGGCGTCTGATCCCCCTTGATGTTGGCGAACGCTCCCGCCGCCGCGGCCTGCGCGGCCGCCTGGACCTGCGCGATCGCCTGGTTGAGCGTGTCGGTGAGCTGGGCCAGCCAGGGCTCGAGGCGGGTGAATCCGCGCGACGCCGCGAGATCGTGCAGGGCGGAGATATGGGCGATGGTGTCCCGGGCGAGGGCGATGACCTCATCGACAGTGAGCGTGCGGCCGTCCGCGGGATTGAGTTCCTCGATCAGGCCCGGCGGGTTGGCCGGCGGGGGGTTGGTCAGACGGGCGGCCGCGTCGGCCGCGAGCTTGGTGCCCGGGAACAGCCCGCTGGCGTCGGCCACGAAGGGGGTTACGGCGTCGGACACGATCTTGGCGGGAGTGGCCACAATCGTGGCGAGGGGCGGCGGTGGCGGCTGCAGGATGACTTCGGTGCGGCCCTGCGCGGGTTGCGTCTCGACCGACTGCACCAGGCGGAACTCCTGCTGGGGCGTTGTCGGATCGGTGCCGGGCCCCAGGATGAACAGGAGCGGATCGCCCGGATTCAGGTTGGTCGACGTGCCGCGGAAATAGACGGCGTCGCGAGACCCGACGTCCGTGCCGAAATCGACGCCCTGGGTGAACAGCTGGGGCTGGGTCTGGCGCGGGCCGAGGACGTTCCACGCCGAGCGGGCATCCAGGTCGACCGACGTCTCGAAGGCCTGCGGCATCTGCCCGGGCCCCGGCACGCTCTGCGAACGGCTGCCGGCCGGGATGAGCGCCTGCGTCGGCGCCGGCGGGGTCTTGGAGCGGTCCTCGTCGAGCGTGTACGCGAGGTAGACGGTGGCCGCGACGCCGGGGCGCAGCCGGTAGCCGATCAGCCGCGCGAGCTGCAGGATCGACAGGCGCTCCGTGGCGGTGCGGAGGTAGCCCTCGTTGGCGATCCGCTCCTGGTAGAAGGACAGGACGTCGGCGACGAGCGCCCAGCTGTCGAGCAGGGCGATCGCGGGATCGGCCGGGTCGCGCGTCGTCAGCGCGGTCAGGGCGGGATAGTCGCTCGACGAGAGCCGGGCGATCATCGTCTCGAGAAACGCGGCGTGCGTGCCCACGCGATACGCCAGCGCCGTGAGTCCCGGCCGGTTCGCCGTGGGTTGGGGCACCGCGATCGCGACGCCCTCGCAGCAGCCGCAGGAGCATGCCGTATTCATCGTCCACCTCGCAGGTCAAGGGTGAGAGAGCCGTGTTCGGGGAAGCTCGGATCGTTGTCGAGCCGGGCGATATCGTTCGGGGCGAGCGCGAGCAGGCCGGTGGCGATTTCGTCGCCGACCGGACCGTACAGGCGCTGGAACGTCGTGACCGTGACGCACTGGACGCCGGGGACGGCCTGCGCCGCGGCGACGATCCTGCTCAGGGAGATGCCCTCGCCGAATGTCAGGTTGTCCGGATGGAAGAAACCGAGGCGTCCGTCCGGAAGGACCCGGTTGCTGAAGACGTCCAGGAGAGCGGCCTCCACATGACCGCGCAGGTATTGCGGCAGGACGCAGACGTCCAGGGCGACCCGCAGCGGAACGTAGATGGCGGGATCGACGACGAGGTCGTGTCCGAGGCGCCGGAAATGGCACAGGCAGGCCTGGACGTGCCGCAGCAGCCCGTCGTCCGGCGCCTCCGAGCCCAGCGGATCGACGGCCACCTGCGCCTCGTACCAGCTTCCCGTCCACCGCAGCGCCGCGTCGGCCTGTTGCAGCCTCGGACTGCGTTCGGCGATCGTGGCGTAGTCGGCCGCCGTGACCGCCCGCTCGATCACCTTCTTGAATGCGCCGGGGGCGAACAGCTTCACCTCGGCCACCGGCTCGGGGTCCGTGCCGCCCCGGGCCGCCAGCGGGTTCCGCACGGAGAAGGTCATGCCTTCGACCGTGCTGGCCCGGAACGCGAGCTTCGTGATGCGCTCCGCCCCGACGTTCCCGGCGCGGCCGTTGCCGACGCGATAACAGGCGAGAAAGTCCATTCCCGCCGCGGGCTGCCGTCCGCACGCGCCGTCGCCGAATCGGAGATGGGCGGCGCCGTCGTCATCGATCTCGACGACGAATCGCTCATCCTCCGGGCCGCTTTCGAGGAGATCCCGGAGCGGCAGCCAGACCTCGATCAGCGCGGCCAGGTCGGCCGCGAGCGCGGCGAGGAGGGGATCGGGCGGCGCGCCGGCGCCGTCCCATTGCTGGAGCGCGGCCTGGGTGTCCGGAGAAAGCCGGCTGTACAGCAGCTGGGTCGCCGCTTCGGCGCGGGCCCGCAGGGCCCGGCACAGCGCCGTGTCGTCCTCGAGATCGGCCGCCTGGAAAAGCGGCACGGTTCCGTCGGGCGCGGGCGGGATGGCGCGAAGCACGATCGCCGGCGCGGCCTGCCGCGGGTCCTGCGCCAGCATCAGCGACGCGGGGCGGCCCGGCTGGAGCGGATCGGCGAACGTCAGGGGCGACTGCTGCAGGACGGGGCGGAAGATGCCGGGCAGCGTCGTCATCTCGATCACGCTGCCCTCGCACGCACAGCAGCCCGTTTCCCCGAGCTTCCCGACCACGCCCAGGTCCTCGCACGGTCGAAGCATCCGTCCGTGGTCGACGAGGACGACGTTGCCGTGGGCGACGCTGATGTCGCCGATGATCCGGCAGTCGGGCGCGGGCAGGCGCGCGGACAGGCAGAACGGGAAGGGGAGGGCGTCCGCGGGCGCCCATTCGACGGCGACCAGCGGTGTCGGGCGTCCGTCGGCGGTCGGGATCAACGCATCCACCGTCGGGGTGACGCGGGTCAGGCACACCGCCCAGCGGCGCGTGGGGTCGGCATCGGCGGGATTGCCGGTCGCCGGGCCCTTCACCTCCTCGAAGACCAGGACATCGCCGGGGGCGAGCGCGAGCTGCCGCTCCGGCGCGGCCGGGGCGCCGACATGGGTCGCGGTACCCGCGGCCGGACTGGCGGCCGGTGCCGCCCAGGCGTCGCGCAGGACGGCCCGGGTGGCGCCCGCCGGGAGGCAGCATTGCCGGTCGCCCCAGGTGTAGAACGGGATCTCGTTGTGGACGGCCCGGAGCATGATCGGGGCCTTCGGGTCGGGGACCAGCGCCTCGAACACCTCATACGCGCCGGCGGGGAGTCCGTTGAGATCGCTCCAGGCCAGCGCGGGCTTGCCGGCCAGCGCCGGCACGTCGTCGAGGCCCGACAGGAATTCGGTGTCCGCGGGCACGAGCGGGAACGTCGCGCCCGCCGGCTGCAGGTCGACGCAGACCCACGCGCGCGCGTTGCAGCCCTCGTGCATGGCGTAGTCGACGAGGCGCGCGTGCCGCCGGACCGAGATGCGCTGGCGCGCGGTGGCGAGGTACGCCTCGGTGGCGACGGCGTCCTGGAAATAGCTCAGCTGATCGCCGGCGTACGCGAGGAGCTCGACCAGGGCGACGCCCACGTCGGGCACGTGCCGCTCCTGCCAGCCGGGCATGATGACCGCGAGCCGGTCGAAGATGAGCTGGCGGAAGCTGTCGTAGTCCTTGGCCAGATAATTGATCTCCGGCTCGTCGCGGCGGGGCGGCGGACAGGCCTGCGGCGGCGCGCAGTCGAGGTCGCTCGGGCATCCCGCCTTGAAGCTGAATTCGACGCAGGCGTAGCGCGGATCGAATCCCGCCATCGGCGCGTCGGTCGGATGGCCGCGGTCGTCCAGCGCCCGCAGGCAGAGGCGGTACGTCGAGAAGTCGCCGGGCTGGTCGACGGTGACGAGCATCGCATCGTCGAGGGCCGGATCCGCGGCGGGCTGGAGGTCGACCCCGGTGACCCGGATGTCCGTGATGCGCTCCCCGCCTTCGATCTGGACATTCGCGGCGGTGATGCCCGTGGGGGCGCGGCCGAGGAAGACGACGGTGAGCGTGAGCTGGTCGTCGCTGACCTCGACGTAATCCAGGCCGAAGAAGGCGGAGAGCCGCACGAGGCGGCGGCGGCGCTCGTTGGTGCAGGCGAGGGTGGGCGTGTCCATCAGGCGCCTCCGTTGGCAAAGGTTTGGGACTGCTGGGCCCCGGTGCTCTTGACGACGTACTGGACGAGCACCTGGAGGGTGGTGTCGGCGCTGGTCACCGCGACCTTCTGCACGACGATCAGGTCGCCCAGCCATCGCTGGAGCCCGGCCTGGATCGTGAACTGGAGGGCGGAGGCGATCTCGGGGCTGTTCGGCCCGAACACGAGCTGGAGCAGGCCGGCGCCGAAATCCGGCCGGTTGACGCGTTCGCCGGGGTTCGTGAAAAGGAACTCCTCGATCATGTCGCGGATATGGTCGTTGTCGTCGGTCGGCGCCGTCCGGCCGCGCGCGTCGAAATGGAGCGGGAAGTCGATGTTCATGCGGATTTAGGTCGCGGTGGCGCGGGTCTGGGTGACGAGGATCAGGAGGGGGGTGCCAGTGGGAACGCAGGTGGCCTGGCTGCTCTGCACGAGCAGCGGCTGGCTGTTGGACAGGACGCGGGTCGTGCCGGTGAGCCACTGGGCCGACACGCACGGTCCGTTCGCCGCGGTCGGCGGCGGCAGGGTGCATCCGGCGACGACATAGGTGGAGGTCTGCAGTACGGTGGGCTGGCCGCTGACGGTCACGCGCGGGTTGGGCACGGTGGCCTGGGCCTGCCCGGCATGGGAGCAGGTGACCTGGGCGCCGACGTGGAGGAGGAATCCGGGCATGTCAGGTGACGGTGAGGGCGCTCTTGTTGATCATCACGGTCGGTCCGACCAGCTCGACGGTGGCGCCCTTGCCGTTGTCGAGGTAGATGCCGCTGTCGTTCACGACGATCATCGCGCCCGTCGTGCTCTGGAGAATGATCCCGCCGGTCGCCGGCGTGGGCGGCATGTCGCTGATGACGAGCGAATGCTCGAGGAGCGATTGGAACACGATGTTCGGATCCGCCGGGTTGCCCTCGGAGGCGGCCGAGGGCACGTCGGACTGCGAACCCCAGCGGCAGCCCGACCAGATCGGAAGGTCCGGATCGCCGTGCTCGAATTCCGCCCAGACGGCCGCGCCGATCGCGGGGACGAGGTACACGCCCATGGCCATCCCGGTCGGACCGGCGAGGGGGACGCACGGCTCGGCCCAGGACGACGGGACGTCCCCGAGGACGTCGGGAATGCTGAGCAGGAGCCGGCCGCGCTGATCGGGGTCGACGTTGTTCGAGACCGTCGCGCGGTATTTGCCGTAGTAGGTTTTGTGCTTTCCACTCATGGCAGGGTTGGAACGACGGGGGTCAGGGAGATCAAGCCGTCGCGGGAGAGGGTGAAGTTCTGCTTGTACTCGCCGCGCTTGATGCTGTGGGTCACGCTGTCGACGTAGTAGAGGCCGTCGTAGGCCACGCCGGCGCCGCGCACGCCGACCAGGCCGCGCGCGCTCAGGACGCTGCCGTAGCGCGCGACGCTCAGCGATCCGGTGCCCGTGATCGAGTCCGCCCCCTGTCTCAGGACGCCGAACACGCGCTTGGCGGCGTCCTCCGGCGCGAGGCTGGCGAATTCGTCCGAGAACAGGATCTTCGCCGGCGGGATCGGGCGGGCGCCCAGCGGCGGCTTGATGATGCTGATGTCGGGCAGCGGGACGGGGACCGGGATCCGGCCGGTGATGGGGTCGAGGATCGTGACGACCGTCGTCTGCTTCGACGTGCCGTCCAGCGTGAAGCTCAATGACTCGACGTTGGTCGCCCAGTCCAGGTTGACGCTCAGGGCCGGCTGGGGGAGCGGGTTGCTCACGTCCGGCCCGAAATAGGCCACGCTCGTCGCGGGCAGTGGACCGGGCTGGAGGTAGAAGGTGTAGCCGCATTGCGCGGCGATCCCCTTGATGTAGTCGAGATCGGTGCCGGTCTGCATCTCGAACCCGGCGGTGACGTTCTTCGCCGTGTCGACCGGCGGCGGGATGACGAGCGGCGTGATCCCGAACATCGCGTAGCGGGCGATGATCGACGCGAGCTTGGCGGCGTCCGGCATGCAGGGATACGGCAGCTTCATCTCGACGACGCCCATGAGCACGGTCAGGTCCTCGCCGGTCAGGGTGAGCGTCGACTGGCCCGGGTCGTTGCCCGGGGAGAGCTGATGCTGCGTGACCACGCCGTCCATGATCACCTGTGGGATGCCGAGCACGGTGACGATGATCACGACGCGGGTGGTCATCGGATCGAGCGCGCCGGACGGCAGCAGGACGGTCTGGATCAGCGACAGCTTGCCGAGGGTGAAGGTCAGCTGGAATCCGCTGCCGTTCCGCCCCGTGTTCACCTGCACGCTCTGGAGCGCCTCCACGAGCGGCAGGGGTGCGGGGACCGGCGTGGGCAGCGGGCCGATCAGCAGGGTGAGATGGACGCCGTCAAGCATGGGGCACTCCGGGGATCCCCTCCGGCAGGGTGATGCGCAGGCGGCGGCCGATGGTCGCGGTGAGTTCGCCGGGACGCATGGCCCGGTTGGCGTCGCACAGGCGCCAGAAAAGCGTGGGATCGCTCAGAAACCGCGCGGTGACGGTGTCGAGCCGGTCGCCCTGCACGACGACGTAGGTCTGGAGCAGCGCGAAGGACCCCGGCGGGGGCAGGAACCGGCGCTCCAGGTAGGTGATGATCCGGCCGTCCGGCGCGGCGAGCTGGGCGGTGGAGACCGGGGCGTAGCGGCTGTTTGGGGGGAAGGGCATGGTGCACCTCGCGGGTCAGAGCTTCAGCCCGGAGCCGATGCTCTGGGCGCTGTTGAAGAGGTTGGTCGCGGCCATCACTTCCTTCACGACGTGGTGGGCGAGGAAGAGCGTGTAGGCCGGGTCCGTGACGGACAGGTCCTGGTAGCTGAGCACCGAGAGCGACAGCTCGATCTTGGCGCGGATCGGGTTGAGCAGCGGATCATGCGCCTCCTCCGTGATGCTCATGCTTGTGAGCCGCACCGGCAGGATCCGCTGCGGACCCCACACGAACAGGGTCATCGGCGCCTGCACGGGGATCACCTCGATCGTGCCGATGAGCGACAGGATGTCGTTGGCGATCACCGTCGCGCTTTTCGGATAGAGGAGCACCTCGAGCGCGGCGAGGGTCGGATAGACGCCGGCGGCCGTGGCGAGCGGGTTGTCCTCCTCGAGCTGGTCGGTCGCGTCGACCTCGATCGTCAGGGTGATCGTTTCCTTGGGCGCGCCGGTGAGGCGATACGCCTCGCCCCGGTCGCCCTCGGCGGTCATGGCGCGGGGCTCGAGCCGCCGCGTCATCGTGTCGGGGTTGTACTGGAACGCGACGACGTTCGGGATCGGCACGAGCGGGTCGATGCCGACCAAGGCGCCTTTCAGCAGGCGGGGGGATCCGGGGAAGGAGCTCATGGAATTAGTAATGGACGAGGACGCCCACGCCGAACGGAGACCAGTTCCAGTCGCCGCCCGCCGTCCCGAGCGGAATCGAGCCCCGGTCCATCGAGGGCCCGGTGGAGTGCGGCCCGACCCCCAAGCTCGTGGAGGCCGTGAGGGAGAAATGGCTGGTGAGATGCAGTTCCGCCTGCAGTTGCGCGCCGGCCCCGGGCGTTCCGGCGGAGTTGAGCTGGCCCATGGCCGACAGGCCGATCTCCACGAGATCCTCGCCATGGCGGCGCAGGTGCCAGTTCACGATGGTGACGGCGGCCTGGTAGACCTGCGGGTTCTGCGGGTCCGGGGAGAGCTGCAGGCTGAAGTTCGGCTCGTGGAGCAGGTCGACCGCCATGGGCGTGTGTTCGCCGCCGAAGGTGTGCAGGTTCACATTCCTCCAGACGAGCGACACGGAGTAGGTGGTCGGATTCGTCCCGGTCGGCGCGTTGGCCGTCACCCCGGAACTCAGGTCGAGGGCCGGATGCGGCTTCGGGTCGTCCTCCGCGTGTTTCGTCTGCACGAGTCCACCCAATGCCTCGTCGATTTCCGATTCCGGCGGCGGCGGAAGCGTGCCCGACCCGTCGTGAGCGTCGGGCTTGGGCTTTGGGGTTGGCTCCGGGTTCGGCTGATCCGAGCCGCTCCCCAGACGCGCCGACCGGCCGAACTTGCGCACCTCGAAATAGACGACGACGCGCCGGTTGCTGGCGTTCGGCACGTTGTCCTTCGTAGGCACGGCCTGCGGCGGGCCCTCGCCGGCGCTTTGTGCATCGAGGCAGACCTCTGGAACGCCCTGGGCGATGAACTCGGCGCGGACGGCGTCCGCCCGGGCCTGGCCGAGGCCCTTGTTGTACGCCTCGGCGCCCACCGTGTCGGTGTGGCCGGTGACGTGCACGGTCGACAACGGGTACTGCCGCAGGAGGACGAGGATGTCGTGGGCGCGCGCCTTGATCTCGACGCGGTGGCG
>CAZKDK010000017.1:0-22773 GCA_964551145.1 uncultured Opitutaceae bacterium
CGGCGATCTGGAACGCGATGTCCTTCGAATCCACCGGATGCATCTTGCCGTCGTAGAAATCGATCTTCACGTCGACGACGCGGTAGCCGGCGAGGATGCCCTCGGTGCAGGCCGCCTTCACGCCCTTCTCGACCGAGGGCACGAACACGCGGTCGACGTTCTGCCCGGAGAGCGACTCGGTGAAGTCGACGCCGCTGTCGCGCGGCGCGGGCTCGATGCGCATCCACACCTCGGCGAACTGGCCGGCGCCGCCGGTCTGCTTCTTGTGCCGGTATTTCGACTCGGCCTTGATGCGGATGGTCTCGCGGAACCGGATGCGCGGCGGGATGAGCTCGAGGTCGATCTTGTAGCGGCGCTTCAGCCGCTCGAACAGGACCTCCAGGTGCAGTTCGCCCTGCGCGGCGATGATGGTCTGGTGCAGCTCGCCGTCGACGCGCGATTCGAACGCGGGGTCCTCCTCGTGGAGCGCGCCGAGCCCGGCCGCCAGCTTGTCCTCGTCGCCGCGGGAGTTGAGCTTGAGCGCGGCCTGCGTGTACGGCTTGGGGTAATTGACCTTGGGCAGCACGACGATGTGGCGGGAGTCGCACAGGGTGTTGCCGGTGTGGGTGTCGCGCAGCTTCACCGCCGCGCCGATGTCGCCGGCGGAGAGCACGTCGACGGGGGCGCGGACCTTGCCGTTGAGGCGATAGAGCTGGCCGATGCGCTCGCTGACCCGGCGGTCGCTGTTGTAGAGATCCATGCCGGTGTGGACCTCGCCGGAATAGACGCGGAAGATCGACAGGTCGCCGCTCTGCGGATCGGTGAGGGTCTTGAAGGCGAAGGCGACCGGCTCCTTGCCCGTCAGGCTGACCTGGCAGGGCGCGCCGGAATTGTCGGTGGCCGGCACGCTGCCGCGGTCGGCCGGCGACGAGCCGAAGCGGGCAATGAAATCGAGCATGCGC
The DNA here is from genome assembly GCA_964551145.1 of uncultured Opitutaceae bacterium. Classification (GTDB taxonomy): domain Bacteria; phylum Verrucomicrobiota; class Verrucomicrobiia; order Opitutales; family Opitutaceae; genus Fen-1467. The sequence goes on from CAZKDK010000017.1 coordinate 942, forward strand.
CCCACCCCCACGTTGCTTTCGGCGGCCGTGCAGAACAGCGGAATGAGCGTCTGCTTCTGCAGGGCCGGATGGAGGCCGGTGCGCATGACGTCCTCCGACAGGCCGCCCTCGGCGAAGAACTTCTCGAGGAGGGCGTCATCGGACTCGGCCACGTGCTCGATCAGCTCCTTGTGCAGCGTGTCGGCGAGGGCCTGCAGCTCGCCTTCCGCGGGGGCCTCGGTGAACTTGCCCGAGCGGTCGCCCGCATAGGTGCAGACCTCCCGGCGGAGCACGTCGAGCACCTGGTTGAACCCCGGGCCGGGGTTGACCGGCCGCTGCATGGGGAAGACGTGGGCGCCGAACCGCTCGCGGACTTCCTCGACCAGCAGGTCGAAGTCCACGTTCTCGCGGTCGAGCGCGTTGATCACGATCATCTTGGGGATGCCGAACTGGGTCGCGTAATCCCACATCATCTCGGTCCCGACGCCGATGCCATGGCCGGCGTTGATCACCACGATGGCGAGGTCGACGACGCGCAGGGCGTTGAGCGCCTCGCTGCTGAAATCGAGATATCCCGGGGTGTCGACGATATTGAGCCGGCGGCCCTGCCACTCCAAGCTGAGGGGCGTGGCGTGGATCGATATCTGCCGCTGCTGTTCGCCGACATGATAGTCGGATACCGTCGAGCCCTGGACAATTCCGCCCATCCGGCGGATAACGTCGCCGCACATCAGCATCGCCTCGGCCAGCATGGTCTTGCCCGAGGTCGCATGGCCGACGATGGCCAGGTTCCGGATATCCGAAGGTTGGTATGATTTCATAAACAACTCATTTCATCGCGCCCGGGGTGGAGGGGGCGGTTTTTCGGGAACAGGTAAGGTCGAGGGTGCCGCAGATGCAGGCAAGGGCAAAGTGGGAATACCTGACCCCCGCGCCTGACGCCGGTCATCCCCCCTCTCTACCACTCGTTGTCGCAATCGTTCTCGTTCTCCTGGACGGGGATTCACCCGGCTGGGCTCACATCGCGAGTGGCCAACCGAGAGTAGGAGAACGAGTGCGAGAAAGAGAACGAGCCGCAGCGCCGGTCACCCCCGCCAACTCGTTCTCGTACTCGTTCTCGTACTCCTGGCCGGGGATCACGTAGCCGGAATGACCACCCCTCCGAACCGAGAGAAAGCGCAAGAGAAAGTGCTGGGGTGTACCGGCCTGTTCCGCCCTCAGCGCCCGGCCGCCGGCGGCTGGACGGGCAGAACTTTCTCGAACGGTTCACCGGCCTGCCATGCCGGACGGCAAACCGCGACCGGAAAACTGACGTTCTCCCGGCATTGGCAGCGTTGGATTGTTAGGCCTTTTCATTTTGTCGGCTTGAGCAACTGATCCGACAAGTCTTCGGACTTCACCCGCGGCTCAGAATCAAAGGTCAGCAGACGAGCCAACGGGCCGGCGAACATCACGCCGACGATCCCCACGATCAGAAACAACCAAGCGAACACCTGCATTTCGCTGAAGATCCCGCCTGAAGCTGTAATCGTGGCGCCGCCGAGAGTCACCGCCTTGTGTATCATCATCAACGATCCGACGCATGACAGGCAGAGATAAATGCTAACGAGTCGAACGATCAATGTCGGCGTCTTCATGGGTTCTTGGCCTAACAGGATATTATGTCTCTCTTCGTTAACGATCTGAATTTGCTCCTACCAGAAAACCAATGGATTGCCAAGACTACGGGGTAACGTCAGTCATTTGGATATGCCGCGGGCGAAGCCTCGATTTCGGATCTCGGTCACCGATTGCCGATCCAATCGCCGCCTGATAGTGGAGCTGGTTGAACCGCCCTTCCCCTCCGCGCGGCGGTACATTCTCTGGGTGAATGGAAGAAACCCCCGGCGGGTGCGTGAAGCCGGTTTGACCACGGTATTCCATCCGCTGCGATCCTGGCTTGTGCGGCAGGCGCCGCCTCGGGGCGCCGGCGCCATTGGGCGAAGATCCTCTCCGGGCATCGGAATCGGCGTGGCCGCGAGCGCCAGCGACTAGATCAACTCCGTTTGCGACGATTCCAATGGAGGGCGAGGCTCCAGCCGAGCCGCAATCGGGAATCGGCTCGCCGGGAGGCTCGCCCTCCACCTTTGGATGCAGCCGACGGCCGCCATTTGAAATATGCGGGCTACGGCAGGATGCGCTGGACGAGGGACGGCTTGAGCATCGCGTAGAGCGGGCCGGCGTCGGGCCGGCCGAGCGTCCCGGCCACGGCGAACGGTTCCCGCAGCTTCATGAATCCCAGCTCGTCGCGGTCGCCCGCCAGCGCGGGCGACTTGAACCGTGCGATCATGGTCTCCGCCTTCCCCATCACGCCCATGGCGAGCTGCAGCTGCAGGGGCCGTTCGAACATGCCCCGGCCGGATTCGTAGGTCACGGTGCCAGAGCCCTGCAGGCGGACGATCGGCGACACGAGCGTGAAGTCGGCGATGACGAGGTTGCGCGCCGCGTCGCGCGACAGGCGGGCGTTGAGCTGGTCGTAGGGAATGGCCGTCAGCAGTCCGGCCAGTTCCTGCGTGGGGGCGTCGTACGACACCAGGCTGCCGACCTTTTCCCCGAGGTTGTCGATCAGGCGGGCGGCGCCGCCGACGATGCCCGGGGCGCGGCGCACCGGCGGGGGCAGTCGCAGCGCGCGAAAGATCCCCTTGCGGCTCTGGAGCACATAGTCGCCGCGGGTGCGCGCGATGACCTCGCCCAGGGTGCGGCCCGCGCCCGCGGCCTGGCTGCGCAGGTTGAACCGGCCCTCGAGGGCGGGCGGCTCGCTCGGGGCGGCGGCCAGGAACAGCGGCCCGATCTCGCAGTCGCGCAGCTGGAAGTCGTACCGCGCCGTGAACGGGGCCGGGGCACCCGCGGCGAAGCGGACCTCGCCGCCCAGCTGGAGCACGCCGTCGGGGCCGAGGCGGCCCGTGATCTTCTCCGCGACGATCCGGGCCGGATCCACCGTGATCGTCCCCGCGAGGCCGGTCACCTCGATGTCGCGGGCGCACACGAGCGAGCTGACATCGAGCGTCACCTGCCCCGCGAGCGGACCCCACGGCGCCGCCGCGGCCGGGGCGCGGGCGGTCTCCACGGCGGCCACCGGCGGCCGCCGGAAGGCGCGGATCAGGGCGCGGGCGTCGTCGACCACGAAATGCTGTCCGGAGATCCTGGCCTCGAGCCGGCGGCCCCGGCCGTCCGTGCGCAGCGTGGCGGCCACCGTCAGGTCGGAGCGTTCGCCCGCGCGGTCGATCAGCAGCGGCGCCTGCACCGCGATCGTACCCTGTTCGTTCCAGCCCGTCCGGAAGGAGAGGTTGGCCACGGGCAGCGGCTCGCCGGTGGCCGGGGAGACGAGGCCGTTCAGGGTGACCCGCCCCTCCCCGAGCAGGTCGTGGTTGAAGGTGAGGTTGACCTCGCCGCTGAGGCGTCCCTGGGACGGCGGCACGGCCCCGCCCAGCACGGGCTGGCCCGCGAGCGCCGGAATCGACACATCGAACGCGGCCGAGCCCCGCGCGCCGGAGCCGCCCGGCCCCGTTCCCAGGGTCGCCTCCGCGCGGCCGGAAAGTATCTGGACGCCGGTGGCGCTGGCGACGCGGGCCGCGACCAGCGTGGCCGTCACCCCCCCGGCGGCGAAACGGATCGCCGGCTCCAGCTCGACCGTCACCTCCCGCACCCACGCTCCCCCGGGTCCGCTTAGGGAGAACTGCGCCACCCGCAGAGGCGCGGGGGCCGCCACCCGGAGCCCGGTCGGATCGGACTGCGCCCGGAGTTCTCCCGGGAGCAACTCGCCCTCCGGCCGCCAGGCGCCGCACCACGGCTGGAACGCGGCCACGGGCAGGCGCCCGAGGTTGAGCCGCAGGACCTCGCCCGTCTCGCCGGCGGCCGCGGCCACCAGCCCGCGGGCGCGGTCGAAGGCGAAGGCCGTCTCCGAAGTCAGGTCCGCGAGCGGGCGCCCATCGGGCGTCGCCAGGTGCGCCTCCAGGTGATCGACGCGCACCGCGTCGCCGGAAATGGTGCAGGCCAGCGCGCCGCGCGCGTGCACCGGGCCGACGCGCGCGCAGCCGGCCAACAGCGCCGGCAGCACGGCTTCGAAGTCGGCCCGCAGCGTCCTCACCGCCGGCGTCCCGCCCCCGATGTCCAACTCGCCCCGTGCGTCGATCCGGTCGCCGGCCGGGGTCTCCACGGCCAGCGCGTCCAGCCGGAGGCGCGTCGACTCCGCCGCCCGCTCCAGCCCGGCCTCGATCCGGAGGTCGCCGGCCGGCAGCAGCACGCGGCCGGCCGCCGCCACCGCCAGCCCCTTGACGGTCAGCGGCGCGACCGTGTGCACGCGGATCCGGCCCTCGTGCAGCGAGGCGGCGAGGGTTCCTTTCAGCTCGCCGCCGGCGAGGTCGACGGCGGTCACGAACGGCCGCACCCAGGCCACCGGCACGCCCTCGAGCGTGATGCGCAGCAGTTCCCGCTGGAGGTCGGCCGCGGTGAGCTCGCGCGAGCGGAGGTCGAGGGAGAACGGCTGGATCGCCTCGAGGGACAGGACCGGTTTCGCGCCGCTCACGTTCGCGACGAGACGGCTGATGCGCGCCTCCCCCCGGCCGTACTCCACATCGAACGCCGCGCCGGCCGTCAGCCGGCCCACGGCGTGCAGCCGCGGATCCAGGAAGTCGAGCTGGCCGCAGTCGCCCGAGATCCGGCCGGTCAGCCGCGCCCCGCGGTTCCCGGGGTAAAGCTCGAACCGCCCCTCGCCTGCCGCGGAGAATTCGGGTAGGTCCACTCCGAGGACAAACGGCGCCACCTGCCGCCGGCTTGCCCGGATCTGCCAGGTCCCGGTGATGCCGGCCGCGCCGGGCTCAGTGGTCCCCGCCACGTCGAGCAGCCGGCCCTCCACCCCGGTCTCCGGCGACCGCAGGGCGAGGACGTAGGATTCGCCCCCAGCCTTCCGCGCCAGGGTGAGGTCCACCTCGAGACGCGCGGGCACGCGCAGGAGCGGGCCGCTCGCGGTCGCCGCAATCCGGGCGCTGACGCGCTCGAACCGGGACTGCCGGTCGAGCGTTGCCGTGAGGATGCCCCGGCCCAGAATCTCGTGCACCGGCCGGCCGGGATCGTGCTCCTGGACGGCCGCCTCGAAGTCAAACTGCGCCTCCTGCCCCGGGGCGAAATGCCCGCCGGTGAGGCCGATCCGCAGGAGCCGGCCCGGCCGGTTCAAGGTCCGCGACAGTCCGATCTCCGCATCGATCCGGCAGGAAGCCACGGCGATCTCGCACGGCGGCTGGAGATGCTGCAAAACCCCGTCGAACGGCGGCGCGGGCGTGGCCCCGGCCGCGGCCGGCGCACCCGCCGCCGGGGGCGAATCCGCCAGGTTCACGCGCAGACCCGTGACGGCGAGATCGCGCACGACGATCCGGCGGTGGACCACCGCCTCCCACAGCGACAGGTCGGCCTCGACCCCGGCCACCTCCAGCTGGAGCCCAGGCCGCGTCAAGCGGAGCCGGCGAATGCTGCAGGAACCCGGCCGGAGGGCGAACCGCTCGACCGCGAGAGTGGTCCCCGGCCACCGCGCGGCCACCCGCAGCAGCGCCCAGCGCTGCACCGCGGGAACAAAGGCGACGGCGGTGCCGGCGGCGGCCGCCACGACCGCCGCGCCGAGAATGACGAGAAGCACCCGGGCGATCTTCACTGCAATCGGAAACGTTCTGGGCCAACGTGAAGGCCTCTGCCGCCCGCGGCAACACGCGACGGAGGGACGGGCGCTCCGGCCGGGCCGGCCGCCCGCCGGGCGTCAGCGCCGGATGAACTCGTCGGCCTGGCCGATCGCCTGCCGCATCGCGGCCACGGCCACGTTGTAGCCATAATAGGCCTGCAGTTGGTTCAGGCGCGCCTCGGTCAGGGCGACCTGGCTCGTGAGCACGTCGAGCTGAGTGGCCGTGCCGGCACCGTAGCGCACGTTGGCGAGCCGCAGCGCCTCCTGACCCTGCTCCGCGGTCTTGCCCGAGGCCTGGACCAATTCCCAGGCTTCCACGAGCGACGAGTGGGCCTGGCGCACCTGGACCTCCACGCCGAGGGCGGCCTCGGCCAGGGAGAGCTTCGCCTGTTCGAGCTGCGAACGGGCCTGCCGCACGCGGCCGCCGGTGGCGCGTCCGTCGAAAATGTTCCACTGTGCCTGCACCCCGCCGATCCAGCCCTCGCGCCGTTGGTCCCAGGCGGCGGCCAGGGGGCCGCGCGTCCAGTCATATCCGCCCACGAGGTCGACCTCGGGGAAATAGCCCGCCCGGCTGGTTCGGACGCCCTGCTCGCCGGCCTGCACCAGCCGGTCCAGCTGCTTCAGTTCGGGCCGGTTGGCCAGGGCCGCAGCCAGGGCATCGGATATCTGGTAGACCGGAGCCTGGCCGGCCTCCAGCGAGCCGGTGATCTCCGCGCCCGCGTCGGCCTCGCCGCCGCCCCGGTAGCCGAGCACCTGCCGCAGCTGCTCGACGGCAATGCGATAGTCGTTGCGGGCCTGGATGAGCGGCGGCTGGCCGTTGGCGAGGGCCACCTCGGCGCGCAGCACCTCGAAATTCGAGGTCGTGCCGGCGGAAAACCGGCTCCGCGCGTCCTTCAGCTGCTGTTCGAGGAGCTTCACGCTCTCCTCCTGCACGGAGATCTTCTCCCGGGCCAGGAGCACGCCGTAGAACTGCGTCCGCACGGCCAGGAGCTGCTGGTTGATGATGCCCTCGAGCTCGAACACGGCGGCTTCGCGGGCCAGCCGCGCGCCGCGGACCGACGAGGTGACGCCGCCGCCGGCGAACAGGACCTGGCGGAGCTCGACCGCGAGACTCCAGTCGTTCGAGCTCACCGGCGAGTACCGCGAGATGTCCCGGGCGTTGCCGGTGTAGCTGCCGCTGGCGGCCACGTTCGGGATCTGCCGCGCGCGCACCTGGATCTCGACGCCCTCCTGCTGCCGGATGCGCTCGCGCGCCTGGCGGATGGCGAAATTGTTGTCGAGGGCGAACATCAGCGCGCCGGGCAAGTCGAGTGGGCCGGACGGCCGCGGGGCCGGGGCCGGCGCGGCCGGGAGCGCGGTCCCGGCCAAGTGGCAGGCCGCGGCCAGCGCGAGCAGGGCAACGATGGGTTTCATGGTCGAGGAAGGCGCGAGAATCACGCGGCCGGGTGGCGACCCGGCACGGCGGCGGCGGCCGCGGTCGATGCGGCCTGCTGCTGTTCAGCCCGGTGATCGCGGGCCAGGAGGGTGTAGGCGGTGGGCACGACGAAAAGCGTGAAGAGCGTGCCGACACTCATGCCCGTGGCAATGATCAATCCCATGTGCTGGCGGCTGACGGCGCCGGCACCGGACGCGAACACCAGCGGCATGACGCCGAGCACCATGGCCGCCGTGGTCATGAGGATGGGCCGGAGGCGCACCCCGGCCGCCTCTTCCACGGCGACGCGCTTGGTCCGCCCCTCCCGCTGGAGCTGGTTGGCGAACTGCGTGATGAGAATGCCGTGCTTGGTGACGAGTCCGACCAGGGTGATGAGCCCGACCTTCGTATAGATGTTCAGGGAGAGCCCGTGGAATCCGATGCAGATGAAGGCGAGCGCGCCCGACACCGCCAGCGGCACGCTGAGCATGATAATCAGGGGATCCCGAAAGCTCTCGAACTGCGCCGCCAGCACCAGGAAGATGATAATGATGGCGAAGGCGAGCGTGGCGAGGAACGTGCCGCTTTCCTGCACATACTGGCGCGACAGGCCGGCGTAGTCGACCGTGTAGCCCTCGGGGAAGATCTCGCGGGCCTTGGCATTGAGAAAATCAAGCGCCTGCCCCTGGGTGACGCCCGGCTTGGGCACGCAGGCGATCGTAGCGGCGTTGAGCTGTTGGAAACGGTTGAGCGCCTGCGGCTGGGCCTGATAGCGCACCGAGGCGAGCGTGGCCAGCGGCACGAGCCCGCCCTTGCTGGTCCTGATGTAGTATTTGCCCAGCTCCTCGGGGTTGAGCCGGAAGACGCGGTCGACCTGCGGCACGACCTTGTAGCTGCGGCCCTGGATGTTGAAGAAATTGACGTAGTTGCCGCCGAGCAGGGATCCGAGGTCGGCGCCGACCTGTGCCATGCTCACTCCCAGCGTCGCCGCCTTGTCACGGTCGATGTCGATGTAGGCCTGCGCCTGGTCGAACTTGAGATTGCTGTCCGCGTAGAAGAACAGACCGCTCTTCACCGCCTCGAGGACGAGGGCATCCGCCACCTGGGCGATCCGGGCGGGGTCGTCGGTGGAAACCACGACAAACTGGACGGGGACGCCGCCGGCACCGGGAAGCGGAGGCCGCAGGAAGGACAGCATGCGCATCCCGGCGATGCTGCCGAGCTTCTGGGTGACCTCCGGCAGCAGCTGCATGGTGGTGCGGGCGCGCTGGTCCCAGGGACTCAGCGCCATCAGCGTGATGCTGTTGTTACTGGCCGGATAACCGTTGATCTGGATCGTCTGGGCCGTTTCCGGGAAGCTCCGAACGATCCCGGTGATTTCGTCGGAGTACGCGGACAGCTGGTCGATGTTGGCGTTGGCCGAGGCGGTGCCGATCGCGATGACCATGCCCTGGTCCTCGTCCGGCGCGAGGTCGACCTTCGAAAGCTGGTAGAACGGCACGAGGCTGGCGAAGACGATCAGCGCGAACGCCACCACCACCGGGCGGTAGTTGAGGGAGCCCTTCAGCACGCGCTCATAGGCGCCACGGACCTTGTCGAACTGCCGGTCCAGGAAGTGGGCGAAGCGCTGGCGGCTGCCGTCGTCGTGCTTGAGCAGCTTCGAGCACATCATGGGGGACAGGGTCAGCGCGACGATCCCCGACACGATGACGGAGCCCGCGAGCGTGAAGGCGAACTCGCGGAAGAGGGCGCCGGTGAGACCGCCCTGGAACCCGATGGGCGCGTACACCGCCGCCAGCGTGATGGTCATGGCGATGACCGGGCCACCCAGCTCGCGCGCGCCGACGAGGCTCGCCTCCAGCGGCGACCTGCCCTCCTCGATATGCCGGTGAATGTTCTCCACCACCACGATGGCGTCGTCCACCACCAGCCCGATCGCCAGGACCATGGCCAGCAGCGTCAGCAGGTTGATGGTGAAGCCCATCGCCAGCATGAGAAAGCAGGCTCCGACCAACGACAGGGGCATGGCCACGATCGGAATGACGACTGATCGCACCGTCCCCAGGAACAGGTAGATGATGACGATGACGATCACCAGGGCCTCGACCAGGGTGGTCACGACCTCGTCGATGGCGCTCCGGATGTAGTCGGTGGCATCGTAGGGGATCGCGGCGTATACGCCGCGCGGCAGTTCGGAGACGATCCGGGGAAAAACCTGGCGGACGTCGTTGATGACGGTGAGCGCATTGGCCGTGGGCAGGACGTTGATGGCGATCGCGGTGGTCGGGTTGCCCCCGAACTTGACCGTCGATTCATAGTTCTCGGCGCCCAGCACCACGTCGGCCACGTCGCCGACGCGGATGATGGCGTTGCCCTGCTCGCGGATCACGAGCCGGCGGAATTCGTCGGCGGTGTGCAGGTCGGTCGACACATTGAGGTTGACCGACGTCATCATGCCCTTGGTGGAGCCGACCGCGGAGAGGAAGTTGTTGGTTGCGAGCGCCTGCCACACCTGGGAGGGGCTGAGGCCGTAAGCGGCGAGCCGGTCGGGCTTCAGCCAGATGCGCATGGCGAAGATGCGGGCGCCGAGGATCTGCGCGCTCTGCACGCCGGGCACGGCGGTCAGCTTGGGCTGCACCACGCGATAGAGGTAGTCGGTGATCTGGTTCGAATCGAGCGCGTCGCTCGAGAACATGAGGTACATCGCCGCGGTCGATTCGGCCATCTGGACGTCGATGACGGGATCCTGGGCGTCGGCGGGCAGCTGGTTGCGCACCCGGTTCACCTTCGACGTGATCTGGGTCAGGGCGGCGTTGGGATCGTAGTTGAGCCGCAGGTGGACGGTGATCGTGCTGACGCTCGGGCCGCTGGTCGACTCCATGTAGTCGATGCCGTCGGCGCTCGCGATCTCGCGCTCGAGCGGCGTCGTGATGAAACCGCGGATGAGGTCCGCGCTGGCGCCGACATACACGGTCGTGACGGTCACGACGGCGATGTCGCTGCGCGGATACTGCCGGACATTGAGCAGCTCGATCGACCGGAAACCGACCAGCAGAATCAGCAGGCTGATGACCGTGGCGAGGACCGGTCGTTTGATGAATAGATCCGTGAAGTGCATCGCGACTCAGGGATGGTCGGGCCGGGGCGCCGCGGAGTCGCTCGTCGCGACTGTGTTGTTGACGATAACGCTGGCGCCGTTGCGCAGCTTGAGCTGGCCGGCCGTGACGACGATGTCGCCGGGCTTGACGCCCTTGGCGATGGCCACCTGGTCGCCGCGGGTCGCCCCGGTCTGCACGAACTGCTGGCGCACGGTGAGACCGCCGGCGCGCTGCCCCGGGTTCTCCACCACGTAGACGGCGTTGCCGTAGGGATTGTAGACGATGGCGGAGAGCGGGACGGTGACGACCTTCTCCTCGATCGGCAGCTGCACGTCGACGGACCCGAACATCCCGGGGTGCAGGCGGCCGTCCGCGTTCTTCAGGGTCGCCTGGACCTGGAAGTTGCGCGTGGCGTCATCCACGCCGGGATTCGAGGCGTTGACGGTGCCGGCGAAAGCCTCGCCAGGATAGGCGTCGAGGCTCACCTGGACCGGCTGGCCCGCCGCCACCTGCGACACGCTCTGCTGCGGCAGCGCGAAGTTCATGTAGATCGGGTCGAGCGACTGCAGCGTCACCACCGCGGTGCCGCTGCGGAGGAACTGGCCCATGTCGACCTGGCGGATGCCCAGGCGCCCGGCAAACGGGGCGCGGATGGTCTTCTTTTCGATCACGGCCTTGATCGCCGCCGCGTTGGCCTGCGCCTGCTGGAACGCGGCGGTCGCGGCGTCGAGCTCAGACTGCGCGTTGGTGTTCTGGGTCCGCAACGACTGGGCGCGGTCCAGGTTGAGCCGGGCCAGGGTCGCGGCCGCCTCGGCGCTGGCGAGCTGCGCCTCCTCCGCCGAGACGTCCTGCTGGACCAGCAGGTCGCCCGGCTGCACCGTCGCTCCCGACTCGAAGGCGATGCGCGTGACCGCTCCGTCGAGCTGGGCGCTGATCGTGACACCCTGCACGGCGGCGAAGCTGCCGACCGCATGCAAAGTCGGCCGCCAGGCCAGCTCCTGGACCACAATGGTCGAGACCACCGCCGGAGGCGGTTTTTGCGCTGCCATGTATTTGTTCATCATGTAGCGCCCAAAAAGCTTGTAGCCCAGGATGCCTCCGATGATGAGGGCCATCGCGAGCAGCATGAGAATCATTCGTTTGGCCATAAAGGAATGGGTTGGAGGATTGGATTCGAAACGGGAGGCGGGAGGATCGATCAGGCATCCGCCGGCTGGGACGGCATGGCGGCCCGGATCGTCGGAATCGCCGGCTGGATCTTGCCCATCAAAGCCACCAGGGACTTGCGCTCCGCCTCGGCGAGCTGGCCCATCACGGTGGCGATGCGGCGGAAATAGTCCGGCAGGATGCTGTCGAGAAAGGATTTCCCCGCCTCGGTGAGCCGCACCAGGGTCATGCGGCGGTCCTCGCTGGCCGGGCCACGGTTGACGTAGCCGTCGCGCACCAGCGTGTCGATCAGGCCGGTCATGGTGGCCCGGGTTACGTGCGCCCGGTCGGCGAGGTCGGCCAGATTGACCGGCTTTTCCATGCAGTGGGCGAGCAGCATCAGCACGATGAACCGGCCGCGGGAAATGTGGTGGCTGGCATGAACGGTGCCGAGAGCCTCCAGGAGGTCTGTGGCGGTCGCCAGAAGGTGCAGGAATGCCTCCGTGGCCGATGGATCCAGTTCGGGATACTGCCGCGATCGCTCGAGCAGGCAGTCGTACCGGGGCACTTCACTTAGGAGGAGCATGACTGGGGTGGCGCCTATGGGTCTAAATAATAAGGATGCTGATCATAAGGCTCCTAACCACTTCGGCAAGCTCAATCGTTCCATTATTAGCCAACGGGTTCAGCCCAGAAGTCGGGTTAATTCGAATTGGGAGTGCGGCGGTCCGCGGGGGCGCCACCTTCGGCGAATGCGGTGCACCTGTACCGGGAGCTCCGGCCGGTCGGTGGCCGATTGATCGGGCCGCCCGGTTGCCGCCCGGCACGTCCGGCGGCGGCGGCGGTCGAGCGGTCCCCGACCTGTTCAAGCTTGAACACGATTGGGGCCGGCGGCCCACCTTCTCGGGGCGGATGCGGCAGGCAGGCGGTCAGCGCCCGGACGGGCGCTGCCGGCGCGCCATCAGGATTTCACGTACTCGTCGGCCTGGCCGATTGCCTGGCGCAGGGAAGCGAGCGCGACCTGGTAGTTGTAGAAGGCCTGGAGCTGGTTCAGGCGCGCCTGGGTGAGCGCGACCTGGCTGGTCAACACATCGAGCTGCGTGGCGGTGCCGGCGCGATAGCGCACGTTGGCGATGCGGAGCGCCTCCTGCGCCTGTTCGACCGTCTTGCCCGTGGCGTCGACGAGTTCCCGGGCCTCGACGAGTGATGAGTACATCTGCCGCACCTGGACCTCCACGGACAGCGTGGTCTCGGCCAGGGTCAGCTTCGCCTGCTCGAGCCGCGATTTCGCCTGACGGACGCGGCCGGCGGTGGCGCGCCCGTCGAAGATGTTCCACTGGGCCTGGACCCCGGCGGTCCAACCCTGCAGGCGGTCATTCCAGGCGCCGCCGAACGGACTCCGGGTCCAGATGTAGCCGCCCACGAGATCGAACTCCGGCAGGTAACCGGCACGGCTGGCCCTGATGCCCTGCTCGCCGGCGCTTTGCAGCCGGGAAAGCTGCTGCAGCTCGGGCCGGTTCGCGGCTGCGGCGGACAACGCGTCGCTCAATTGGTAGTTCTCGGTCCGGTCGGCCTCGAGGGATCCGACAACCGTCGGCGCCGCCCCCTCGTTGCTGCCGGCGCTGGCGCCCAGCACCTGCCGAAGCTGTTCAAACGCGATGCGGTAGTCGTTGCGCGCCTGGATCAGCGGCGGCTGCCCGTTGGCCAGCGCCACCTGGGCGGTCAGCAGGTCGAAGTTCGACGTCGTGCCCGCGTCGAACCGGCTCTTCGCATCCTTCAGCTGCTGCTGCTGCAGCTTCACGTTGTCCTCCTGCACGGAGACCTTCTCCCGCGCGAGCAGCACCGCATAGAACTGGGTGCGCACCGTGAGCAGCTGCTGGTTGATCACGCCCTCGAGCTCGAACGTCGCCGCCTCGCGGGTCAGGCGCGCACCGGCGGCCGCCGCGCTCACCCCGCCGCCGGCGTACAGGACCTGGCGGGCCTGGAGCGAGATCGTCCAGTCGTTCGATGCCGCCGGCACGAAGGTGGAGATCTCCCTGGAATTGCCCGTATAGCTCCCGTTCGCGGCGACGTTGGGAATCTGCCGCGCCCGCACCTCGATTTCGACGCCCTCCTGCTCGCGGATGCGCTCCCGCGCCTGGCGTATGGCGAAGTTGTTGCCGAGCGCGAACCGGAGGGCGCCCGGCAGATCCAGCGGATCCGGGAGCGAGGGTGCGGTGTCGGCGGCGGCCTGCAGGCCGCCCGGGACGGAGGCCGCCAGCGCGAGGCCGGCGGCGAGAAGGCGAAGGCGCATGAGGATTGGGAAGTTATTTGCCGACCGGCGCGGGCGCCGCCAGCGGAGCCCCGGAGGTTTCGACCGCGCGCTCCGTCACCCGTTCCCGGGCGTGATCGCGGGCGAAGAGCATGTAGATCGCCGGCACCACGAACAGCGTGAAGACCGTGCCGATGCTCATTCCGCCGACGAGCACCAGGCCGATCGAGTTGCGCGCGGCCGCCCCGGCGCCGGTGACCAGGGTCAGCGGGAAATGGCCGGCGATCGTCGCCGCGCTCGTCATCAGGATCGGGCGCAGGCGCGTCATCGCGGCCTCGTGCACGGCGGCGAGCTTCGTGCGGCCCTCCCGCTGGAGCTCGTTGGCGAACTGGACGATCAGGATGCCGTTCTTGGCGATCAGCCCGACCAGGGTCACCAGGCCCACCTGCGCGTAGATGTTCATCGTGGTGGTCCAGCCCTTGGTCCAAAAGGGGATGTTCGGGTTGGGCATCTTGAGGAACGTGAAGACCAGCGCGCCGAACAGGGCGAGCGGGACCGACCCGGCCAGGATGATGAAGGGGTCGGTGAAGCTGTTGAACTGGGCCGCCAGTACGAGGAAGATGAGGATGACGGCGAGGCCGAAGGCGGGGAGGAACTTGTTGCCTTCCGTGCGCAGCTGGCGCGACTCGCCCGTGTAGTCGATGGCGTAGCCCTTGGGCAGGATCTTCGCGGCCTGGTCCTCGAGGAACTTGAGTGCCTGGTCCAGCGGCAGCACGGAGACGCCCGAGATCTTGACGGCGTTGAGCTGCTGGAACCGGTTGAGCGAGCGCGGCACCGTCGAGTCCTGGATCGTCGCCACCGTGCTGAGCGGGATGAGCTGGCCGCCGGGGCCGGTGACGTAGATGTTCTGGAGCTGGCCGGGATTGAGGCGGTCGACGCGCTTGATCTGCGGAATGACCTTGTAGCTGCGGCCGGCGATGTTGAACCGGTTGACGAAGTTGCCGCCGACGGCCGAGGCGAGGTCGGCCCCGATCTGCGTGAGGTTGAGACCGAGCGAGGCGACCTTGTCGCGGTCGATCACGATCTCGGACTGGGGCTGGTCGATCTTCACGTCGATCAGCGGCGGGAAGAAGAACTTCCCGCTCGCGGCCGCGGCCTGCTGGATCTGCTGGGCGAACTGGAGGATCTCCGAGGTGTCGGCGGTCGAGGCGATGACGACCTCGACGGGGAACGATCCGCCGCCCGGAAGGGCGGGCGGCAGCACGGGGAAGATCTGGATGCCGGGGATGGCCTGCAGCTTGCGCTGCACCTCGGGCATGATCTGGAAGATGTTCCGCTTCCGCTCGCCCCACGGCTTGGTGACCATGCCGCCAAAACCGGAGTTGGAACTCGTGAGCTGGAAGGTGAACGCCGTCTCCGGCACGCTCAGGAAAGCCTGGTTGGCCGCGGCGGCGAACCGGCTCGTCTGGTCGAGCGTGGCGTTGGCCGAGGCGTTGATGACGCCGAAGATCACACCCTGGTCCTCGGTCGGCGCGAGTTCCTTGGGCGAGAACAGGAACATCGGCACCGTCAGCAGGGCCAGCGCGATCCACACGGCGTAGACGTAGCCCCGCGCGTTCAGGGTGGCCTGGAGCGCCCGCCCGTAGGCGGCCTTGAGGCGCTCGAACTGGCGCGTGATGTGTCCGGAGAAACCCCGCTCCTCGCTCTCGCGCCGCAGGAGCCGCGACGACATGACGGGCGAGAGCGTGAGCGCGACCACTCCGGAGATCGTCACCGCGCCGGCCAGCGTGAGCGCGAACTCGCGGAACAGCGATCCCGTCAGGCCGCCCTGCAACCCGATGGGCAGATAGACCGCGGCGAGCGTGATCGTCATCGCGATGATCGGGCCGACCAGCTCGCGGGCGCTGATCAGCGCCGCCTGCACCGGCGTCTGGCCCTCGCGTAGGTGTCGCTCGACGTTTTCGACGACGACGATGGCATCGTCGACCACGAGACCGACCGACAGCACGATGGCCAGCAGCGTCAGCAGGTTGATGGTGAAGCCGAACGCCTGCATCAGGAACACCGCGCCGATCAGGGACACGGGAATGGCGACGATCGGCACCAGCACCGAGCGGAACGAACCGAGAAACAGGAAGATGATCACGACCACGATCAGGAGCGTGTCTATCAGCGTGTGGGTGACGTCGTGGATGGCGTTGCGGATGTAGGAGGTGCCGTCGTAGGCGATGCGTCCCTCGAGGCCCGTGGGCAGATTGTGCTGGATCGAGTCCATTTCAGCGCGGATTCGCGTGATCACGTCGAGCGAGTTGGCGTTGGGCAGCGACCAGATGCCCATGAACACCGCCGTCTCCCCCGAGAAGCGCACCTCGGTGTCGTAGTCTTCCGCGCCCAGCACGATGTCAGCGACGTCCTGCAGGCGGACGATGGCGTCGTTTTGCTGCCGGATGACCAGGTTCTTGAAGTCGTCCACCGAGCGCAGGTCGGTGTTGGCGGTGAGGTTGACCTGGATGAGCGAGCCTTTGGTCTGGCCCACGGCGGCGAGGTAGTTGTTCGCCGCGAGCGCCGCCCGCACCTGCGCCGGGCTGATGTTGAGCGAGGCCATGCGCGCGGGCTTGAGCCAGATGCGCATCGCGAACGTCCGCGCGCCCAGGATGTCGGCCCGCTGCACGCCCTCAACGGCGCTGAGCCGCGGCTGCACCACGCGCGTCAGATAGTCCGTGATTTCATTTTGCTGCAGGACCTTGGAGGTGAAGCTGAGATAGGCTGCGGCGAACTGGCTGTCGGCGGACTCCACGCTGATGGCGGGCAGCTCGGCCTCGGGCGGCAGATCGTTGCGCACCTGGTTCACGCGCGAGTTGATCTCCGCGAGCGCCTTGATCGGATCGTAGTTGAGCTTGAGGCGGACGTTGATCGTCGAAAGCCCCTGCGCGCTCTGCGACTCGATGTAGTCGACGCCATCGGCGGCGGCGATGGCGCGCTCCAGCGGGGTGGTCACGAAGCCCCGCACGAGGTCGGCGCTGGCGCCGATGTAAACGGTGTTCACCGTGACGGTGGCGTTGTCGCTGCGCGGATACTGGCGGATGTTGAGGGTCTTTACCGCCTGGAGGCCGGCGATGATGATCACGAGGTTGACGACGAGCGCCAGCACGGGGCGCCGGATGAACAGGTCGGTGAAGGAGGATTTCACGGTGGAAACGGATTGAGGTTGCGGGGAGGATGCGGACCGCGGCTCAGATAGTCTGGATTCTTTGCGGCAGGACCGACACACCCCGGCGCTTCGCGCCACCCCTCTTGATAGAGGGGATCCGGCCGGCCGCCTGCGAAGTCCCCTCTTGCCTGCCCGCCGAAGCCTCGGCGGAGGCGGGAGAGGGGTGCCCGACAGGGCGGGGTGTGTCTGAACGCATCGGCAAGTGCTGTTGGTACAAGCTGTGGGCGGGCCGGCCCGCTCAGGTGTCGTCCGGCTTGGGGGCAAGCTGCGCGTCGGGTGCGAGGCGGTTGTCGACCACGACGGCGATGCCGTTGCGGAGCTTGAAGACCCCGGTGGTCACGACGGTTTCGCCGGCCTTGACGCCGGAGGTGACGGCGACGAAGTCGCCGCGATGCTGCCCGAGGCGCACGAATTGCTGCCGCAGCACATGGCCGGCCTGGCCGGTCTTCTCATCCTTGTGATCCTCGACGACGAACACCGAATCGCCATAGGGCGCGTAGAGCACCGCCGTGGCGGGGATCACGAGGACCGGGTCGGAGGTGGGGAGCACCACGCTCACGTTCACGTACATGCCGGGGTGCAGGCGCTCGTCGGCATTGGCCACGGTCGCCTCCACCCGCACGTTGCGGGTCGCGCTGTCGACGTCGGGATTGATCGCGGTGATGCGGCCCTCGATCGCCTGGCCGGCCAGGGCGTCGGTCGTGACATGCACGGCCAGGCCCCGCGCCAGCTGCCCGAGGCGCTGCTGCGGCAGCATGAAGTTCACGAAGATCGGATCCAGCGCCTGCAGGGAAACGATCGGATCGCCGGCCTTGAGCGACTGTCCGAGGTTGACCTGCCGGATGCCGAGCCGCCCGGAGAACGGGGCCCGGATGGTCTTCTTGGCGATCACGGCCCGGATGTTGTCGGCCTGGGCGGACGCCTGCTTGAACTGGGCATCGGCGGAGTCCAGTTCGGACTGGGAGATCGTCGCCTGGGACCGCAGGTCTTTCGCGCGCTGCAGATTGATGCGGGCCAGGTCCACCGCAGCCTCGGCCGAGCGCAGCTGGGCCGCCTCGGTCGTGGTGTCCTGCTGGACGAGGAGGTCGCCGGCCTTGACGGCGCTGCCCGGCTCGAAGGCGATCGCGGTCACCTTGCCGTCGAGCTCGGCCGAGACGATCACGCCCTGCACGGCGGCGAGCGAACCGATCGCGTCGATCGTGGGCGGCCAGTTCTCCTGGCGCACCGTGGCGGTGGTGACCGGCTCGGGCGGCGGGGTCATGGCTGCGCCCGCGGCAAACATCGTCTGGAATTGGAGCACCTTGATGCCCGCGAGCACGGCAATCACGCCGACCAGGCCGCCGATGGTAATGGAGAGTCTTTTGAACATGGGAGGATTGATTGGATGGGAACGGCGCCGGCGCACGGGCCCGGCGCTAGTGGATAGTCGCGGCGGTCATGGCCGCCGCTTGCTCGATGATTTTGTTGAGCAGGTGCACCAGCTTCTGGCACTCCGCTGCGCTCAGGGAGCGCATGAGGACGGTCATCAGCCGGAAATGCACCGGAAGCACTTGCCGCAGGAGTTGCTGCGCCTTGGGCGTCAGCACGACCGAGAGCACCCGGCGGTCTTCCGTGTCGGGCACGCGTTTGACCAGGCCGTCGCGCTCCAGCGTGTCGATCAGGCCCGTCATGGTCGCGCGGGTGACCCCGGCAGCCTCCGCCAGTTCGGCGGGCGTGTGCGGCCCCGGCGACTCGCACGATCCGTTGCCTCCGGCCGCCCCGCGCATCCGCGCGCTGCGCCACAGGAGCATCAGGACGCCGAACCGGCCCCAGGACAGGTTGTGCCGGGCCAGGCTGCGCTCGGACACGCCCGATACAGCGTCACCCGCGCGCAATAGATGAAGGAAGACTGCACAGGCCCACGGATCGAGGTCGGGGAACTCCTTCGCCGCCTCGAGGAGGCACTCGTAGCGGGGCAGATCCTTGGTCATCAGAAGCGACATGGCGGCGAAGAATTGAAATGGTTAGGCCGCGGACCGTAAGGACCCTAACTACTTCGACAAGTCGCCCCGCATGATTTTCCGGGGTCCGCCGAACGGCAGAAGCCGCCCTTATGCGCCGCACGGCTCGCAGAAGAAGCGCCGGTGCGGGCCGCTCGTGTACCGAGGCGCAGACCCGGCAACCGGTGCGGGTCGTAGCGCCGGTCTCCGACCGGCGAAATCGGTTCGTCGCGGTCGCCGGTCGGAGACCGGCGCCACGCCCCGAGGTCCAGGGGCAACACGACTAGGGCGTCGCGTCCCCACGAATCACCCGCCCTACAGCGCCTTCGCCGCGGCCACGACCGCGTCCGCGGTGATGCCCAGTTCCTTCATCACTGCGCCGCCGGGGGCGCTGAGGCCGAAGCGGTCGATGCCGACCACCGCGCCGTCGAGGCCGACGTATTCGCGCCAGAGCGGCGTCACGCCCGCCTCGATCGCCACGCGCTTCCGGCAGGCGGGCGGCAGGATCGAGTCACGATACTCCGCCGGCTGGCGGTTGAAGCGCTCGAAGCAAGGCATCGACACCACGCGCGTGCCCGGCCCGAGGACCCTGGCCGCGGCCAGCGCATGCTGCAGTTCGCTGCCGGACGCCAGGAGGATGTGCGTGAGCGGCGCCGATTCCTGCGCGGCGACATAGCCGCCCTTGAGCGCGCCCGCCCGGCGGATGTGCGGCGGAATATCGCCGAGCAGCGGCACGGTCTGGCGCGTCAGGGCCAGCAGCGTCGGCCCGTTAGTCCGCTCCAGCGCGGCCGCGAACGCGCCCGCTGTCTCCTCCGGGTCGGCGGGCCGGATGACGTCGAGGCCGGGAATGAGGCGCAGCGCCGAGACGGTCTCGACCGGCTGGTGCGTGGGCCCGTCCTCGCCGACGCCGACCGAGTCGTGGGTGTAGATGTAGACCACCGGCAGCCGGGCGATCGCGGCGAGCCGCATCGCCGGCCGGCTGTAATCGGCGAACACCAGGAAGGTGGCGCAGGAGGGCCGGAACAGCCCGTCGTAGGCGACCCCGTTGTTGATCGCCGCCATGCCGTGCTCCCGGATGCCGTAACGCAGGTTGCGGCCGGCGCGGTTGGTCCGGTCGAAATCCTGGTCGGCGGCGATGTAGTTCAGCGTGGAGCCGTGCAGGTCGGCGCTGCCCGAGATGAGGAGCGGCAGCTCGGCGGCGATCGGCTGCAGCACGTCGCGGCCCGCGGCGCGCGTCGCGAGCTTCGCATCGGCGGGAAACACCGGGATCTTCTCCAGCAGCGCGGCGGCGCTCGGCGCCTGCGCCCGGGTGTCGAGCAGCGCGGCCTTCTCCGGGTTGGCCGCCCGCCAGGCCTCGTAGGTCTTCGTCCACCGCTTGTAGGCGCGGACCAGCCGCTTCTTGTGCCCGGCGAAATAGGCGCGCACGTCGTCGCTCACGAAGAAATGCTGGTCGGCCGGCAGGCCGAGTCCGGCGCGGGCGGCGTCGGCGTATTTCGCCCCACCCTCCCCGTGCGCCTTGGCCGTGCCCTGCACCTCGGGAATGCCCTTCCCGATGAGCGTCCGGGCGATGATGAACTGCGGCCGGCCGGACTTCGCCCGCTTGGCCCGGTTGACGGCCTTGAGGATCGCCGCCAGGTCATTGCCGTCAGCCACCGTCTGCACGTCCCAGCCGATCGCCTTGAAGCGCAGCGCGGTGTTCTCGCTCTGCGTCTTCGCCGCCATCGCGTCCAGCGTGACGTCGTTGGAGTCGTAGATGAGGATGAGATTGTCGAGGCCCTGATGCCCGGCAAACTCCACGGACTCCATCCCGACGCCCTCCTGCATGCAGCCGTCGCCGGCGAGGCAGATGACGTGGTAGTCGAAAATCGGATGCTCCGGCGTGTTGAAGCGGGCCTCGGCCATCTTGCCCGCGACCGCCATGCCGACGGCGTTGCCCACGCCTTGCCCCAGCGGGCCGGTCGTGCATTCGACGCCGGGGGTCTGGCCGAACTCCGGGTGCCCCGGCGTCAGGCTGTGCAGCTGGCGGAAGCGCTTGATCTCGTCGATCGGCAGGTCGTAGCCGCTCAGGTGCAGCCAGGTGTAGAGGAACATGCTGCCGTGGCCCGCCGAGAGCACGAAGCGGTCGCGGTTGAGCCAGCGCGGCTCCTCCGGGTTGTGCACCAGCGCGTGGCCGTACAGCACGGCGCCGATCTCGGCGCAGCCCAACGGCAGGCCGAGGTGGCCGGAGGCTGCCTGATGCACCGCGTCGATGGTCAGCCCCCGGGCCTGCGCGCAGGCCCGGGTCAGAATCTCGGATTGAAGCTTCATGGGAAAGTCGGGAGTGGAAAACGATTAGGACCGCCGGGCGCCACAGAGGTATCTGTCTAACGGTTTAGCGCCCGCCGTGGGAAGTCGAAACTAGGGCGCAAAAAAGCGAGCCCCGCAGGGCTCGCTCGTGGGCCTCGGTCCCGCCGGCTCAGCTGGCGGGCGTGGCGGTGGCCGCCGGCTCGGACGCGGGCGCCGCGGTCGCGACCGTCTCCTCCTCATAGCGCTTCTTCTTGACGGCCATGGCCGCCTTGCCGGTGCGCTGGCGGAGATAGTACATGCGCGCGCGCATCGGCTTGCTCTCGCTCTCGATCTCGATCTTCTCGATGTTCGGCGAGTTCACCGGAAAGACGCGCTCGACGCCCTCGCCGTAACTGATGCGGCGGACCGTGAACGACTCGTGGATCCCGTGCCCCTTCCGGGCGATGACCACGCCGGAGAAGATCTGGATGCGTTCCTTGTCGCCCTCGCGCACCTTGGTATGGACGCGCACGCCATCGCCCACCTTGAAGGGCGGCAGGCCCTTATTGATCTGATGGGCGGTGATTTCCTTGATGATCGGGTTCATGGTGCTGCTTCTCCAGTAAATCGGGTCTGACGTCGCGGGTTTTCTCCCTACGCCGCGCGAGCCGCCACTTTTCGATCTCGCCGTGGTGCCCTGAAAGGAGCACTTCCGGCACGGACATGCCGCGAAATTCGGCGGGCCGCGTGTACTGAGGAAAGTCGAGCAACTTGCCGGTGAA
>CAZKDK010000018.1:0-22565 GCA_964551145.1 uncultured Opitutaceae bacterium
CGCTGTGCATGAGCGAGGCGATGCCGTTGAGGGTGTTGAAGAGGAAGTGGGGCTTCAGCTGGCGCAGCAGGGCCTGCAGGCGCACCTGGGCCAGGTGTTTCTCGAGCTCCAGCGCGTGCACCGTGCGCTCGTGATACTTGCGGTAGTAGTCGATCGCGTGACTGGCCGAGATGATGACGCCGTAGATCAGGAGATTGAAGGGAAACGTCCGCACCAGCAGCGGGCGGAAGACGTCGGCGAACGCGACCGGCTCGTCGATGAGCAGGCCGTGCACCTGCCCGACCAGCGAGCGCAGCACCACGTACACGAGCGAGCACACCAGCGCCGCGCCGAGGTGGATGCCGGCCGTGCGCCAGGTTTTGCCTCCCTCCGGCGGGAAGCGCCGTGCCAGCAGCAGGATTGGCACCGAGAGGGCGGCCCACACGTACCAGTCGCCCAGCGAATAGCTGACGGCCTGGCCCCAGGTGACCGAGCGGCCCAGCAGCGTGCTCGAGAGGTAGAACTGGCTCGCAAACGCCAGGCCCACCAGGGTCCAAAACGCGCCGTAGGTCGCCACGCGAAGCACCAGACGCGGGAACGGTTGGATCCGGGCCGTCATCCGACGATATAGTTTGCAAATGCGCCCTGAGGACAAGCAATACGTGTCTGCGCCCCCTGCGGGTCGCGCGTGAACCGCCCGCCGTCCATCTTTGCCGAACCTCCGTTGGCCGCCCGTGCGGCGTGGCCGGACCGGCCGACCGTGCCCCCGCTGCTGCCGATCGTGCTGCCGCTCGTCCTGGCCGCGATCGCCCTGAGCCTGGCCCTGGCGTGGCTGTTTCCCGCCCCCGGCTCGCTGCTCCCGGCTCCGACCGTCCGGTTCACCGACGTCACCCGGCAATGGGGCATCCAGTTTGTCCACCGCGGCGGATTGCAGGACCCGCCGACGACCCTGGGCGGCGCGGTGGTCGTGTTCGACTACGACCGCGACGGCCGGCCGGATCTGCTGTTCGTCAACGGCGCACCGTGGCCGTGGGAAGATGCGGCCGGCGCCCCCCCGAGTTCCTGCGCCCTCTACCACAACGACGGCGGCGGGCACTTCACCGACGTCACCCGCGCGGCCGGGCTCAACCTCGTCATCCAGGGCATGTCGGCGGCGGCAGGGGATTACGACAACGACGGCTACGACGATCTCTACATCACCGGCGTGGGCCAGAACCGCC
Source organism: uncultured Opitutaceae bacterium (assembly GCA_964551145.1). GTDB lineage: Bacteria > Verrucomicrobiota > Verrucomicrobiia > Opitutales > Opitutaceae > Fen-1467. The sequence continues at coordinate 1,200 of CAZKDK010000018.1, forward strand.
TCCTGCACAACCAGCGCGATGGCACCTTTGCCGACGTCACGGCGGCGGCCGGGGTCGGCGGCGATAGCCAGACCTGGAGCACGGGCGCGGCCTGGATCGACCTCGACGGCGACGGCCAGCTCGACCTAGTGGTGGCAAACTACGCACACTGGCTGGGCGATGTCGATCTGGCGACGGCGTTCAGCATCGCCCTGATGGGCCATTCCTACGGCGCGCCGACTGGCTTCGTGGGCATGTCTCCGTCGGTGTACCGCAACCTGGGTCACGGCCGCTTTGCGTCCGTCCCGGACTCCGCCGGCCTGCGCAACATCGATCCGCTGACGCACCTGCCGGTGGCCAAGGCGCTCGCGGTGGTGCCGCTCGACGCCAACGGCGACGGCCGGCTCGACCTGCTGTTCACCTACCACACCGCCGACAGCGCGCTGTTCCTCAACCAGGGCGACGGCACCTTCCGCCGGTGGGCGCTCGACGCCGCGCGGCGGAACGAAGGCGCCTCGGCCGGTCTGGCGGCCGCGAGCCCGCTGCCCTTCGCCCGAAGCGGGGAGGCCGAGGCGATCCTGTCCGCGCTCGAATCGGCGCAGTCCTCCGAGCGGCGCGGGCGGGACGGCGCCCGGCTCCACCTCGCCGGCAAGCTGGGCGCGGCGCTGCTCGACTACGATCTTGGCGGCCGTCTCGACCTGTTCTCCGGCAACGGGCGCGCCGAGCCGGACGTGAACCGTTTTGAGCAGGGGCGCGATTTCGCGGCGGCGCCGCAATTGCTTTGGAACCGCGGCGGCGTCTGGGTGCCCGCCCCCGCGCCCGCCGGCGAGGGCGGCGCGTGGGCCGCCCCGATGGTGGCCCGCGGCGTGGCGGTGGCCGATCTCGACGGCGACGGCGACGAGGATGTCATCATCGCCCAGGACAACGGGGCGGCCATCGTGCTGCGCAACGACCAGCACGGCGGCCTGCCGTGGCTGCGCATCGCACTCATCGCCACGCGCACCCAGCCGGAAGCCGGCGGCGCGCGGGTGGAGGTGCATACCCCCGGCCGCGTCCTGGTCCGCACGATGGCGCCAGCCATGGGCTACATGGCGCAGTCGGAGTCGGTGCTCACCTTCGGCCTGGGCGACGATGCGCGCGTGCGCCGGGTCGTCATTCACTGGCCCTCGGGCCAGCGCCAGGAGCTCCATCCGACCGCGGTCAACCGGACACTCGTCATCCGCGAACCCTGAGCCGGCTGCAGGCCGGAGTCGCCGGCTGGGCCGGCGCCGGCTTCCCCGGGATGGTGTGGCGCGACCAGGTATTCGGCCCGTCGGACGAGATGGCGGGCTGCCGGGGTGCGGGCTCCGAGATGCGTTGCCTTCTGCCCCTGGCGGAGGCTGACAGCGCCGTCACGCACAGTGTCAGCAGGGAGAGCTCCAAACGTGCAAAAAACATGGCAGATCCTAGTGCTGCGGCCGAATCCGATCTGGCTGAGCGGGCGCGCGACGGCTCGAAATCGAACTGAAATGTCCGGTGGCGTCGCCGGACCTGCACCACCCGGGATCGATGGGGTGCTTGCTGGTCGAAGTCATGGAAAGCGGGCCGGCTTCAGCCGATACCCGAACATGCGCCCCGATGCCGCGGGGGCGACGGTCCGATTGATTCTCGAGGTCGCGCGAATTCAATTCACGCCACCGTCGCCATTTCCTTGTTCGGCCAGCAGAAAACGCATCCACCGCGGCTTCGGGTGAAGATGGGCTCTGTTGATCGCCGGTCAACGCCCGTGGCGAGTTGCGCCCATTGGACCGTGCTTGGCAAGCCGATCTTCCGCAGGAGACTGCGTGATCGTAGATATGAATGCTGGGCGATCATGGTATGAAACTGTTTGACAAAAACTCACACGATTGACAGTCGCGTACTAGCATCGTATCAATCAGATGCGTCTGTCGGAAACTGCCTGAAAACGATTTGTCCTGTCGCCAGCAATCAACGAACGCCATGCCCGAATCCGCCCTGTTGGCTGCGCCGGGGGTCTCGCGTGGAATCCCGTGATCTTTGATAACTGCACGCTACTGGACTCACAGCCGGAATCTGAGGCAGATGATCCGGATCGAGCGGTCCGGCCATAAGGCGTTTCACCGCACGCCCGTCAGCCAAAGCAGATGAAGATGGAAAGCAGGGGCAGGAACCAGTCACCCAATCCGCTGAACGATGAGTCAATTTGTCGACTGTCTGGCGATTTTGACTGCGCGAAGGCTTGCCCTGACCGCGATCGTCCTTGTTAGCCTTCGTTCCGGGACCGACATGAAGGCGGTCGATCAAATGCGACCCGTATGGGAAGACCCCACCCGATTGCACGAGGGGACCGAGCCGCCGTCGGCCACCATGGCCGTGTTCGCGCATGCGGATCCGACCCTGGCCCGCATCGGCGTACCCTCGCCCTTCGCGCAGTCGCTCGATGGGGAGTGGAAGATCCAATGGGTTCCTAGGCCCGCCGAACGCATCCCTGATTTCTGGAAACCCGGCTTCGACGACGCGGCGTGGAAGACGATCCACGTGCCGTCGAATGTCGAGATCGAGGGCTACGGCATTCCGATCTACAGCAACATCACCTACCCCTGGAGAAAGGTGGCGCCGCCTGTCATCGCGGGCGATTACAATCCCGTCTCATCCTACCGCCGGACCTTCGCGGTTCCGTCGTCCTGGGCGGGGCGCGAGGTCTTCCTGACATTCGACGGGGTCAATTCATTCTTCACCGTCTGGCTCAACGGCCACTGTCTCGGCTTCAGCAAGGACAGCCGGACGCCGGCGACCTTCCGGGTCACCCCGCACCTGCGAACGGACGGCGGGGAGAACCTGCTGGCCGTTGAGGTGTTCCGCTGGTGCGACGGCTCCTATCTCGAGGACCAGGACTTCTGGCGGCTGAGCGGCATCTTCCGTCCGGTGACGCTTTGGTCCACACCCCCGTTGCATCTGCGGGATTTTCGGGTGGCGACGGATTTCACGGCCGCCGGCGATGCCTCGCTGGTGGTCTCGGGCGAACTCCGGAACTTCGCGGCGACCGGACAGACGGCGGCGGTGGAGTTCGTCCTGCTGGATGACTCCGGCCACCAGGTCGCCCAGGCCCGCGGGGCCCCTGCGCCGGTCGCGGCCGGAGCGACGCTGCCGTTCGAGGTATCCCGGTCCGTCGCCCAGCCGGCGCGCTGGTCGGCGGAGACGCCCCGGCTCTACACGCTGCTGATCACCGTTAAGGACGGGGGTGGGCGGGTCACCGAGGTCGTGCCCTGGCGCGTGGGCTTTCGGGAGGTGGTCATCCGGGACGGCCACCTGCTGGTGAACGGGCGGCCCGTGCTGCTGCGCGGCGTGAACCGCCACGAATTCGACCCGGACCTCGGCCAGGTGATGACGCGCGAGCGGATGATCCAGGACATCGTCTTGATGAAGCAGAACAACATCAACGCGGTGCGCACCTGCCACTACCCCAACGTGCCGGAGTGGTACGCGCTGTGCGACGAATACGGGCTTTACGTCGTCGACGAGGCCAACATCGAGTCGCACGGGCAGATGGTCGCAGTCGAGCGCGACGGCGCCGTGCCGCTGGCCGACGAGCCCGAATGGCAGGCCGCGCACCTGGACCGGACGGTGCGCATGTTCGAGCGCGACAAGAACCACGCCTGCGTGATCGTGTGGTCGCTGGGCAACGAATGCGCGTTCGGCGAGGCGTTTCGCGCGGACTACCGCTGGCTGAAGGCGCATGATGCCTCGCGGCCCGTGCAGTACGAACGGCACCGCAGCGGCGAGGTCACGGACATCATCTGCCCGATGTATCCCAGCCCGTCTGCGGTGGCCAGCTACGACACGCTGCCCCAGACGAAGCCCTTCGTCATGTGCGAGTACGCGCACGCCATGGGTAACAGCACCGGCGACATCTGGTCCTACTGGCGTCCGATCTACGCGGGGGCGCACCATCTGCAAGGCGGGTTCATCTGGGACTGGGTCGACCAGGGAATCCGGACGCCGGTGCCGCCATCGCGCGACCTCGCGCGGCTGGAGAACCCCCGATCGATTCCGGTCGATCCGAAACGCGGCACGTTTTTCGCCTACGGCGGCACGTTCGGCGGTCCGGAGGTGGTGTCGGACGGCAATTTCTGCGCCAACGGACTCGTCTCGCCCGATCGCGTGCCGCACCCCGGCCTGGCCGAGGTGAAGAAGGTCTACCAGCCGATCCAGATGCGGGCCGTCGATCTGGGCCGGGGCCAGATCGAGCTGCAGAACTGGAACGACTTCCTCCCCGCCGAGGCGTGGCTCAACGCGGACTGGCGCGTCGTCGCCGACGGCCGGGTGCTGCAACAGGGGCGCATCGATGGCCTCGCGCTCGCGCCGCGCGAGCACAAAGTCGTCGCACTGCCATTTGCGCCGATCCAGCCGGCGCCGGCGACCGAGTATTTCCTCGAGGTGAGCTTCACGCTGAAACAGGCCACGCCCTGGGCGCCCGCCGGGCACGAGGTGGCTTGGGAGCAATTCCCGCTGCCGGTTGCCGCGGCGGCCGAGCCGCCACGCATCGCGCTGGCCCAGGCGCCCGCGCTCCGGGTCGAGCGGAGCGCGGACCGGCTCACGGTGAAAGGCGCCGGCTTCTCGGCCGCGTTTGCCCGCGCCACCGGCCTGCTCGTTTCCCTCCAGGCGGGCGACACCGAACTGCTCGAGCGGCCTCTCGGGCCGCATTACTGGCGGGCGCCGGTTGACAACGACCGCGGCAATCACATGGCCAGCGACCAGCCGGCCGAGGGGAGCAAGTTTCCCCCGATTGTCTGGCGGCAGGCGCACGCGGGGATCGCGGCGAGCACGTTCGAGGTCCACGAGGTGGATGACCGCACCGTGGTGATCGCGGTCGAGGGGCTCGTGCCCGCGGTGGAATCGAACTACCGGCTGCGCTGGACGGTCTTTGCGACCGGCGACCTGCTGGTCGAATCGGAATTCCTGCCCGGTCGGAAACCCCTTCCGGAAATGCCGCGCCTCGGCATGCAGACGACGCTGCGGGCGGGCTTCGACCACCTCGCCTGGCTCGGCCGGGGCCCACAGGAAACCTATTGGGACCGGCAGGACGCGCGCGTCGGCGTCTATCGCGGCCGGGTGCAGGACCAGTTCTTCGACTACATCAAGCCGCAGGAAACCGGTAACAAGGAGGCGGTGCGGTGGATGGCGCTGACCGACGGGCAGGGGCGGGGACTGCTCGCGGTCGGCCGCCCGCGGCTGAGCGCGAACGCGCTGCACCCCACCACGGACGACCTGTTCTGCGCCACCCAGCACGAGGACTATTACAGTTACCAGCTGCCGCCGCGCCAGACCATCACGCTCAATCTCGACCTGAAGCAGCGCGGCCTCGGCGGGGACAATTCGTGGGGGCAGCTGCCGCACGATGCGTTTCGTCTCACCGGCTGGCCGATGGGCTACAGCTACCGGCTGCGGGTTTTGCGCGGCGGCGAGGATCCCGGCGAAACCGCCAAGGAACGCCTAAATTGAATCCGGCCCGGCGCGAAACGTGCCCGGCGGTCACATCCCGAGCCCGAACCCAGCTTATGAAAACGGTTATCGCCGCTCTCGGTTGGATCGCGATTGCCGGCCTGCCGCTTCCGGCCCAGCAGCCCGCGAGCACATTTGTCGACGAGAACGGCGTCATGCGCTGGACCGCGTCGCGCCAGGAAGTCGTCCAGTTTGGGGTCAACTACACGACGCCGTTTGCGTATGCTTTCCGGGCCCACCAGCACCTGGGCATACCGTGGCAGCAGGCGATCGACGCCGATGTCTACCACCTGGCGCGGCTCGGCTTGGACGCCTACCGCGTCCACATTTGGGACCGGGAGATCAGCGATCCGGCCGGCAACCTCGTGGTCAACGAGCATGTGCAGGCGTTCGACTATCTGCTCGCGAAGCTGGAGGAACGCGGAATCAAGATCGTCCTGACCCTGATGCAGTTCGGCGACGCCTCCTTCCCCGAGGAGGTGGGTCCGCCCCTGAACGGCTTCTCCACCAGATACGGGAAGGCCGGCTGCCTTGAGGACCGGACTTCCTGGCCCCTGCAGGAGCGCTACCTGGCCCAGTTGGCGAGCCACGTGAATTCCCGCACCGGCCGCGCCTACAAGGACGACCCGGACATTCTGGCGTTCGAAATCTGCAACGAGCCCGGCCACTTTGAATACGGCCCGACCGTCGAGTACATCAACCGCATGGCGAAGGCCGTGCGGGACACGGGTTGCGCCAAGCCGATCTTCTACAACATGAGCCACGGGCTGCCGGTTTTTTCGGCTTATCTCGACGCCCAGGTGCAGGGCGGAACGTTCCAGTGGTATCCCTCCAACCTCGTCGCGGGCCACGAGCAGCGCGGCAATTTCCTGCCGTATGTGGACGACTACCCCATTCCGTTTGCCGCCGACCCCAGGTTCAAACGGAAGGCGAAGATGGCCTACGAATTCGATACGGCCGATATCGGCCGGTCCTATCTTTATCCGGCCATAGCGCGGGCCTTTCGCAGGGCGGGCATGCAGTTCGCCACGCAATTCGCCTACGATCCGATGTACCTCGCGCCGTTCAACACGGAGTATCAGACGCATTACCTGAACCTCGCCTACGCCCCGCAAAAAGCGTTGAGCATGAAGATTGCCGCCGAAGCATTCCGCCGCGTGCCCCTGTACCACGACTACGGCCCGTATCCCGGCAACCAGGCCTTCGCCGGCGTGCGCGTGAGCTATCCGGAGGACCTAGCGGAACTGGTGACCGCGCAGAGCTATTTCTACACGAATACCACCGCGACTCCCCCGCCGGCGCCGGAGAGCCTCGAGCACATCGCCGGGTACGGCAGCTCGCCGGTCATCGGCTATCCCGGCCGGGGCGCCTATTTTCTCGACCGGCTCGAGCCGGGTGTCTGGCGCCTGGAGGTGATGCCGGACGCCATCTGGGTTCGCGACCCGTTTGAGAGGGCCAGCCCGAAGAAGATCGTGGCGCGCATCGCCTGGAATGAATGGCCCCTGAAGATCGACCTGCCGGATCTCGGCCCGAACTTTCGGGCGACCGGCCTGAACGATGGCAACGGTTTCAACGGGCAGGCTACCGGCGATATGCTGCCGGTCCGGCCCGGCGTGTATCTGCTGACGCGAAACGGCGTCACGACAAAATGGCAGCGCGATGATCGCTATGGAAACATCACCTTGAAGGAGTTCGTCGCGCCGCCGGCGTCCATCGATCGGACGTACGTCATCCACCAGCCGATCGGGGAATCGACCGCGGGCCGGAATCTCCGCGTGAGCGCGACGGTCGTCTCGCCCCGGGAGGTGAAAGCGGTCCGCCTGGTGGCGTACTTCCCCCAGCCCCCGGCGCAGACCGACGAGACCGACCCGGGCCAGCGCATCCAACCCGGCGGGGGCAATGGGCCCGGTCCGGGCGTGCGGAACACCGGCGGGGCAGAGATCTTCCCGATGCAGCACCTGCCGGGTTTCGACTATGCCGCGGAAATACCCGGCGAGCAGGTGAAGGCGGGGGTTTTGCGCTACTACCTCGCGGTCCAGGGCCCGGAGGGTGAGGAGAGCTTCCCCGGCGCGGCGCCCGGTCTGCCCACGGACTGGGATTTTGTCGGGAAGCCATGGACGGCGCGCATCGTGCCGGCTGGCTCGCCGATCCTGATGTTCGATGCGGCCACCGATACCAGTCTGGTGACAGCCGACCGGCGGGACCAGCACTACAACCTCGTTCCCTCGGATCGCCCGGGCGTCCTGGCGATGCGGGTCGTCGCCCAGGGGCTGGCGCGCGGCGAGCACGACTATTCTTTCCGGTTCTTCTTCCGCGACAAGGTGGCCGCGCGGGCCGCAGAGCTGGGGGCGGCCGACAAGATCGTGGCGTATGGCCGGTCCGCGACGGACAAGCCGTGCGACGTCCAACTGGCGCTCATCACGGCCGACGGGATTGCCTACGGCGGGCGGGTGACATTCCAGCCCGGCTTCGGCGCCTATTCAGTTCCGGTGCGCGCGCTGCGCAAGGTTCGGGCGCCGAACATTCCTCACGGCTACCCTGTCTTCATCCATTTCTGGTCGTGGACCGATGCGGCGATCCCGCTGGATATGCGCCGCGCCGAAAGCGTGCTCGTATCGATCGGACCGGGTTTGTCCGCCGCGGAATTGGGCGCGACGCAGGCGATCGAGATTGAGCGGATCTGGATGGAGTCGCCGTCCGATCGCCAAGCACGTTCCCCATGAACCGATATCGCCAGGTCTGTCCAGCAACCTTCAGACCATTCCCTCGTATCGAATGAAGGACCGCATTGTCAGGCAGTTCACGGCGCGATACGGGTATGCGCCGAAAGTGGTCGCTCGAGCGCCGGGGCGCATCGAGTTCATCGGCAACCACACCGACTACAACGGGGGCACCGTTCTCGGGGCGGCTGTCCATCTGAACATTTGGGTGGCCGTGCGGGAGAATTCCGATGGGGTGCTGCGCTTTGCCTCGGCGTCCGAGCCCGAGTCTGCGACCGTGCCGGCGCAGGAACCCTGCCGGCAGACGGGCGCCCGGCGCTGGGTCAACTATCCGCTTGGGATCTGGGCGGGCCTGCGGGATTTCGGCTGTGCGCAGCCGGCGGGTGTCGACTTTCTGGCCGACACCGACCTGCCCGTGGGTGCGGGTTTGAGCAGCAGTGCGGCCATCGAACTGGCGTCAGCCCTGGCTTTTCTGGCGCTGACCGGCGAGCGGCTTCCGCGGGAGACCGTGGTGAGGCTGGCGCGCCAGGTGGAGAACAATTTTGTCGGCGTGCCGTGCGGGATTCTGGACCAGGGGGTCTCGGGCTTCGGGAAAAAGGATCACCTGGTGTTCATCGACTGCCGCGGCCCATATTTCGAACTCGTCCCGCTGCCGTCCGACGTCCGCTTTTGGGTGTTCAATACGCAGGCGCGCCATGCGCACGTCGATAACCTGTATGCGACCCGCCATCGGGAGTGCCAGGATGCCGCCGCGGCCCTGGGCGTCGATCTTCTCGCGGACGTCATGCCGGCGCAACTCGAGCGGCGCCAGACCCGGCTATCCGCCATCGGCTACCGGCGTGCGCGGCACGTCGTCGATGAAATCGACCGGGTGGCGCGCACGCGGGCGGCGCTGGCGCGCGGAGACCTGGCCGAAGTCGGCCGCCTGCTGACCGCCTCCCACCGCAGTTCGCAGCGGCAGTTTGAAAACAGCACGCCGGAGCTGGATCTGATTGTCGACACCCTGGTCGCCCTGCCGCACGTCTGGGGCGCCCGGCTGACCGGAGGTGGTTTTGGCGGTGCGGTGATGGCCTGCACCGATGCGAAGTTCTCGGCCGACCAGGCGGCGCAGGTGGCCGAGGTCTACGCGCACCGCTTTGGCTCCAAACTCGACGTGTTGCGGTATGTGACTGGCGACGGCGCCGAGGCGACCGTGCTGCCGGGTTGAGCCGCCGGCAGCGGGGCGCTGCGGTGGGCGCGGCGGCACTCCGGATGATCCGATCCCGCCCAAGCCCCTCGCCGGGACCCGGCGACCCGAAACCGTGCAGGGCAGATTCGAGCGACGGTCCAGCTGCTGAGTCCTTTCAGCGGTCGAGATCGACGATCACCGGGGGCGCGGCCTCCGGGTTCTTCACGACCGGCAGCACCAGCGCCGCCTCCGTCAAACCGGCGGCGGTGACCTTGACGCGGATTTCCCCGCCCGTGGCGCCGGCTTGGACGATGAGGAGCGCCAGACCGTGAAACACCGGCCGCACGTTCGCCTGGTAGCTGTCGTGGCTCGCGGGGTCGCCGTTGTCCACGCCCAACAGGCGGCCCGCACCCTGCACCTCGAAGGTGATGCCGTTGTCGGCGTCCGGCACCATGACACCGTTCGCGTCCCGGACGGCGACGGTGATGTTGGCGGCATCGCGCGCACCGGCCCGCAGTGAGGCGCAGTCGGCCGAGAGTGTGATTTGCGCCGGAGCGCCGGCGGTCCGGACCTCAGCCTCGGCCACCGGTTTGCCCTCGCGATAGCCGACCGCCCGGAGCACGCCGGGCTGGTAGGGAACGTCCCACGCGAGGTGTAGATCGGCGGTCGTCGGGAAAACCTGCGGGCGGGCGTAGGTGTTCCAGCCGCCCGCGGCGCCCTGGCGCGGGAATTCCCGTGTTTTGGCACCCAGGCTCCTTTGATTGAGAAACAGCTCCACCATGTCGCAGTTGGTATAGGCCAGCACCGGAATCACCTGTCCCTCGCGCCCGGGCCAGTTCCAGTGGGGCAACAGGTGCAGCACCGGCCGGGTGGACCACTGGCTCTGGTAGAAATAATAGCTGTCCTTGACGAAACCGCCCGTATCGATTGCGCCGCTGACGCTGTTCTTGCGCGGCCAGTGGGCCTCGCCAAGGTAATCGATGCCGGTCCAGGTGAAATCGCCGATGAAGTAGTCGTGCAGGCGCACGTACTTCCAAAGCTGTTCGGCTCCGATCATGGCGGTGGCGTACCCGGGCGGGCGCGGGGCGCCGTCGGGGGCGTGAGCGGGCAGGTCGTAGACGCCGCGAATGCCGTAGACGCCGCTGTTTTCCGTGCCCACGAACTTCCTTTGCGGATACGCGCGGCGATCGTCCGCCGCATACGTCTCGCGGCGCGTCCCCCAGCGATCGACGTAGTTGTACCCGACGACGTCCAGCTCTCCAGTGAAGGCGTCGGGCGCCTCGCCCTGATCGGTGTAGATGTTGTCCATCGCCGCGGTGACCGGTCGCGTCGGATCCTCCCGGCGGAACACCGCCGCCAACCGGGCCAGCACCTGGTCGCCGCCCGGCAGGCGCTGTTCGCCAATTTCGTTGCCCGCGCTCCACATGACCACGGACGGATGATTGCGATCGCGGTGGATCATGGCCGCCAGGTCGCGCTCGCACCAGTCGTTGAAGTAGTCGGAATAGCCGTGCTTGATCTGCGGCTTCCGGACCGTCCATTCATCGAAGGCCTCGTCCATGACGAGGAATCCCAGGCGATCACACAGGTCGAGAAACTCGGGCGCGGGCGGGTTATGCGCCGTCCGGATGGCATTGCAGCCCATGTCCTTCAGGAGCTGCAGCCGCCGTGTCCACACCGCCTCAGGCACGGCTGCGCCCACCGCGCCGCCATCGTGATGCAGGCACATGCCCTGCATCTTCAACGGCTCGCCGTTGAGGAGAAAGCCGCGGTCCACGTCGTAGTCGATCCGGCGGACGCCGAACGGCGTTTCGCCGGCGTCGACGACGCGGCCGCCGGCCTCGACGCGGGTCCGCAGCTGGTAAAGGGCTGGCGCGGACGGCGACCAGAGCCGCGGCTGCGCCAGCGCGACCGTCTGGGCAAACTCCCGTTCCGCGCCCGCCGCCACGGGCTCGACGGACCGGTTCGTGGCCGCCACGTGACCGTCGGCAGCGACGATCTCGCTGACCAGCGTCACGGGCAGCCCGTCCGGGCGGTCGTTCTGAACACGCGTGCGGATGCGCACAGTCGCTGAGTCCGCCGACACGGTCGGGGTGGTGACGTAGACACCCCAATGGGCGATGTGAAGCGGATCGGTGGCGGTGATCCAGACATGCCGGTAAATACCCGAACCGGAGTACCAGCGGCTCCCCGGCTGCAGGGAATTGTCTACGCGAACCGCCAGGACGTTGAGCTGGCTGCCATAGCTCAGGTCGGACGTGAGATCGTAGCTGAAGCTCGTGTAGCCATAGGGCCAGTGACCCAGATGCCGGCCATTGAGCCAGACATCGCTGTTCATGTAGATGCCGTCGAATTCCACGGTGACCCTCCGGCCACGCAGCGACTCCGGCACGACGAAGTGCTTGCGATACCAGCCCACGCCCGTCGGCAGGTAACCGCCGGGCCCGTCGGCAGGGGCCTTCTCAGCGTAAGGCCCCTCGATGCTCCAATCGTGCGGCAGGTCGAGGTGCCGCCAGGCGGCATCATCGTAGCCGGGCTGCTCCGCTCCTTTCGCGTCGTTCCGGCAAAACCGCCATCCAAAATCGAAGTTCTGATTGACGCGCGGTGCCTCGTCGGCCCGCTGGACGATGGGAAGCAGTAAAGCGGTCAGTCCCAAACACCGGCCGATGCCGAGCCGGTCCGCCCCGAGATGCTGTGCGCTCATGGTTTTTGATGATTTCAATTGGATGGTCGCGGGCCGCCCGCCCCGGCGGCGGGCCGCTGGTCAGCCTGCAGGGGAAAAGTCACCGGCCGCCCGTCGCGGGTGGCGCGGTAGATCGCGGTGAACAATTCCACCGTGCGTCGCCCGTCGGCCGCCGTCACCGCCGGCGGGCGGGCCGCGAGCACGGCGCGCAGGAAGTCCTGGATCTGCAGGCGGTGAAAATGCGCCGCGGGATCCACCGAGCGGAAGAACTGCGCGTCCTCCTCCTTCCATTGCCGCAAGTGCTGCTCCCCGCCTGGAATCGTCCAGAGGTCGTTGCAGGGGGCGCCGGTGATCGGGGTCAGCCCGGGGACGAACATGGCCCCATCGTCCGTCAGCACCCCCACGGACGCGCCGTTGGCGCCGTGGACGGAGACCCGGGCATGGATCGCCGGATTCTGGCTGTTGCTCACCACGACGCTGCCGAACGCGCCGTTCCGGAAACGCAGCACGGCCACGGCGGTGTCGTCGACCTCGATGTTGGGATGATTCAGATTGCCCCAATAGCCAAATACCTCGGCGACCTCGCCCAGGTACCAGAGCAGCAGATCGAGCTGGTGCGGCGATTGGTTCACGAGAATGCCGCCGCCCTCGGTCGCCCAGGTGCCGCGCCACGGATCACTGCGGTAATAAGCCTCATCCCGCCACCCCAGGATGAGTGCGATGCCGAGCACGGGTTTTCCCAGGAGGCCGGCGTCCAGCGCCCGGCGGATTCGCTGGCAGGGAGGATAGAAACGACGCTGGGCGACCACGCCGAGGACGGTGCCGGCCGCCTGGGCGGCCGCCATCATCGCATCGCAATCCGCCAGGGAAACCGCCAGCGGTTTTTCCACCAGGACATGCACGCCCGCCTGCGCGGCGGCGATGGCGGGCGCCGCATGGTGCAGATGAGGCGTGCAGACGCAGAGCGCCTGGACGCCCGCCTGCGCGATCATTTCGCCGACGTCGGCGAATGCGCGGACCCCATGCTCGGCGCAAAAGGCGTCCCGTTTTGCCGATGGCCGGCTGCAGGCCGCGACGAATTCTGATTCGGGCAGCGCGCGCAGCGCCGCCGCATGCAGGCCGGCAGCCCTGCCGACCCCCACGACCGCTGTTCTGAGCCTTTCCATCTCCTGGGTGCCCACGGGAGTCAGTGGCGGGTCAGGGTTGCAGCAACACCTTCAGCAGCCCGGGTTCGCGGGCGTACAGGCGTTCGAACCATCGGGCGCCCTCCTCCAACGGGGCCGCCGCGCTGATGCAGGCGCCGACGTTGACCTGGCCGTTCACCATCAATTCGAGGCTCGCCGGGTATTCGCCGGCTGAAGCGCAGGTGCCGATCAGGGTCAGCTCGCGGGTCACCACGGCCTGCAACGGGAGCTCCACCGCGGGCGTCACATTGCCGACCAGCGTGACCCGGCCGCCCTTGCGCACGCAGTCGAACGCGGTCCGAACCGTGGCGGCGAGTCCCACCACCTCGAAAGCCGCGTCGGCGCCGCGGTCCCCGGTCAGCTGCCGGACCGCCGCCGCGGCGTCGGCGGAATCCGGTCCGACCGCCGCGGTGGCGCCCAGACGGCGCGCAAGGTCCAGGCGACCCTCGTCCAGGTCGACCGCGATGACCTGTTCGCAGCCGGCGGCCCGCAGGACCTGGACGACGAGGAGCCCGATCATGCCCGTGCCGACCACCGCCACCGCAGCGTCGCGTGTGAGCGCGGCCCGCCCGACGGCGTGCACGGCCACCGCCACCGGCTCGGCCATCGCGGCGTGCTCGAAGCCGAGGTGTTCCGGCAGCCGGTAGAGGATCCGCGCGGGCACGGCGACGAATTCGGCGAAGGCACCGTGGCAGCGGTAATCCGCGCAGGAAACGCCGAGGACGCGGCGCTCGTCGCACAGGTTGATTTCGCCCCGGCGGCAATGCCGGCAATGCCCGCAATAAACCGTCGAATCGACGGTGACGCGGTCCCCCGGCTTCCATCCGGCCACGGCCGCGCCGACCGCGGCGATCTCCCCCGCGGCCTCATGGCCCATGATGAGGGGCGGGATTCGGCGGCCGGTGCTGCCGTCGAAGCCATGCACATCGCTGCCGCAGATACCGCAGGCGCGGACCCGCACCAGGACCTCATCCGGTTGCAGGCCGGGCGTCGGCACCTGCTCGACGGCAAAACGGCGATAGTCTTTCAGCACGAGAGCTTTCACGCTGCGCACGATGCGGGGCGGCCCGGGCGCCGGATCTTGTCGCCAGGCCGGACGTTGCCGCCGCACCCCCAAGTAGAAACTGTATCGGCCAGAATCAAACTATTTGACATCTTTTCTCGTTGCCCAATGACTTTGCGGTCTAACTGCCTCACAACCCTCGCCCGGCTTTCCGGGTCGATGCCACCAAACCTTTGTGATCGGATGGCGCCTCGTGATATCGAATGTCCTGCCCGCTCTGGGGCCAAACACACGGCACGGAGGCTCCGGATTCACCCTCGGAAGCGATGGTGGTGTGACCGGGAAGATCGTCGCCCGACCCGCGCGGCGGGTACCGGCGATGCGTGCGCAAGATGAAATTCCGGTAGGCGGCGCGGCCGCCGGTGGATCGGCGCAACCGTCGCTGTTGCCTGCCTGACCGGCAGCCTGTTCTCCCATGCCGCCCTCCGCGTCAAGCAACGTTCCGTTCCGGGGGAGACTGTCCGTAGGGGTGGGCACGCTCGCGCTGTTTCTCGGCTATTCCATGATCTATGTCATGGCGATGCCGGTGTACAACATGACCTTGAAGGTGAACGCGGGGATGCTGGGTGTCGCCTTGTTCATCCCGCGTTTCCTCGACGCGTTCCTCGACCCGGTGATGGGCAAGATCTCGGACAACACCCGTTCGCGGTGGGGACGGAGGAGGCCCTTCATCGTCTGCGGTGCCGTGATGATGGGGCTGGTCTACGGGATGATCTGGATGGTGCCGGCCGGTTGGTCCGAAAACGCGAAGTTGGTCTATCTCGTCGGATTCTCGCTCCTGTTCTTTGTCGGCTACAGCATGTTCGCGGTTCCCTATACCAGTCTGACCTATGAGATGACTCCGGACTACAACGAACGGACGACGATCATGGCGTTCTGCTCGTTTTTCCAGAAGGTCGGGGAATTTGGCTATCAGTATCTCTTTCCCTTGTCCCAACTCGCGATCCTCGCCTCGGCCGTCTCGGTCATGCACGGAATCCGGGCGGTCAACTGGGTCGTGGGCCTGGTTTTCATGGCGGGCATCGGCATGCTCCCGGGTTTGTTCGTCAAGGAGCGGTTCCAGCACGCCGCCGAGCAGCAGGCCCCGGTGAAGCTGTGGTCCAGCATGAAGGACGCTCTCCGTTATCGTCCTTTCTTCATACTGATCGTGTTGACCATCCTGAATGTGCTCGGAGGCATGTTTACCAGCAGCTTGGACCAATATGTCCTGGTTTACTACATGTTCAACGGCAGCTTGGCCAGCGGCACGCTTTGGAAAGGGTTCTTGTCGACGGGCTATGCCATTGTGGGATTTGCCGCAATCCCGGCAGTGGTCTGGGTGTCAAATCGGCTGGGCAAGCGCCGCGCTCTGGTTGCGATCTATGGAATGACCTGCGTGGGCGGCCTGGCCAAATGGTTCGACTTCTCACCCCGGCATCCGTGGATGATCTTTTTCGATCCCATTTTCTGCGGGCCGATCTGGATCGCGGTCATCGTGGTCATCAACTCGATGATCGCCGACATCTGCGATGAAGACGAGCTTCGCTCCGGGCAGCGCCGGGAGGGTATGTATGGAGCGATCTTCAACTGGGTGCAAAAACTGGCGGTATCGCTGTCGCTTCTCGGCACCGGACTGACCTTGCAGCTCTCCGGTTTCGATCCAAAACTCGCGGGCACCCAGCCGACCGCGGTCCTGACGACGATGCGGCTCTTCATCGTCGGCGCGACCTCGGTCACCGCGATCCTCGCGATCTGGGCGCTGCGATCCTACACGCTGACGCCGGAGCGCGCGGCGGAAACACGCCGGGCGCTCGAGGCGCGCCGTCTCCAGGCGGCGCCGGCCGCGGGCGCCTGAGAATCTCCCGTGCACCCGCCGACACAGCACCGTTTGGAAGGCCCGGCACCGGAGTCCGTCCGCATCCGGCCCCTTTTGACAAAGAACATTTAATCAGGAGGCCAGGTATGGGAAAATTCATCCTCAATATCATCCACCGACCCGAGCTGGTGCCGGAATACGCCGAAAAGGTCACCGGCCAGGGAAAGAAGCAGGACATCGGCCGCAAGAGCCTGCTGACCGAATCGCTGGATATCTTCAAACTGCAGCAGCAGATCGCCCATGAGCACGGCTTCCGGACAACCATCCAGATGACCTATGCCAGTCTCTTCAATGACGAGGCGATCCAGCTGGCCAAGCAGCACCATCAGCAATACGGCGACGAAATTGCGCTCACGCTGCTCGGCCTGCCCTGCCAGCAATTCCGGGAAAAATACAAGACGAAGGACTTCTGCATCTGGATGTTCTCAGCGGAGGACAAGCGGTCTATCATTGATGATGTCTTCGGCCGCTTCCATGAGAGCTTCGGCTTCTTCCCGGAATCCACCGGCTCCTATTATCTGGATGCCGACTCGATCAATTACATCAAAAAGCGGTATCCCACGGTGAAATGCGCGGTGGCCACCTGCTGGGAGGAAGGCCCCAAGGCCTATCGGACGACCAACAACTCCTGGTACACGTTGATGGACGGTGGTCCGTGGAATCCCTGGATCCCCTCCACCGCCAATACCCACGCGCCCGCGTCTGGCCCGGCCGACGATAGCGGCATCGTGGCGATCCCCCATCTTTCCCGCGACCTGCTAGCCTGCTTCGACGGCAACGGCTCGAACTTCGGCACGCACCCGCAGAATGTGCTGCGGGGAATGATCTATAGCGGCGACCAGTTCCCCTACCTGTTCAATCTGATCGACCAATACAAAGCCCTCGAGAAATACAACCGGGGCTACTCGTACAACATGATGTTCGTCGGCCCGGGCTGGATGAACAAGATGGGCCGTTGGGAGGCCCCCTACGAGCTGCTGGTCAAAAGCTACCGCGACGGCATGGCCTATTACGCCGAATTGAAGAGCCGGGGCGAGATCGAGGACATGACGATGGCGGAATTCGCCGACTGGTTCCGGGCGAACAAGACCTATACCGAACCTTGTTGTGCGCTGTGGAAGGACATCCTCTACGGGTCGCAGAAGCAGTTGTTCTGGTATTGCGACCCATACATGCGGACCTGCGTCGACATGAATCAGGGCGGCGCGCTCGTCGACCTGAGGCCGTACGTGGCGAAACTGCATTGGCCGGTCGGCATCGGCACCGCGCATGTCCACGACGCCTCCTATCCGTTCCTCGTGCAGTCCATGTATCGGGCCGGCTATTTCACCCACTACGCGGGCGAGGGCACGATCAAGAGCTGCAAGCTGAGCTACGAAGGCGAGGAGGTCGACCTCTGTCTTTGCCGGACCAAGGCGCGGTATTCGGAGCAGGGCAATGCCCGGATCCTGACCCTTGACCCGGTCGAGATCGAATTCGGCACCCTCAAGCTGAAGCTCGTGTCCACCTTCACTTTTGTCGAGGGCACCGGCGAGATTACAGTCTCGCGGAGGATCTTCGCGATGAGCCGGCACGACGCCGTCGTCCACGTGAACGAATACCTGACGGCCTGCTACGGCACGACGGAATACCCGGAGGATATGACCGGCATCGTCCTGAAGTGCACCGGCCGGGACGCCACCAAGGAAATCGCCTACAAATACAAGTGCCGTGAAGAGACCGTGGCCGGGGCCAGGAGGGTCGAGGCCGTGGTCCCGCAGGTCGGCACCTGGGTGTCGATGCTGCCGATCCAGGGAGAGTTTGAGGGCTATATCAGGGAAGGCTATGCGTTCTCGCCGATGTTTACGCTGGGATTGAGCAGCAATCTTTCGAACAACCAGGAGATCATAACATGTCTCAAGCTGGAAAAGGCCGATTAAACTACCGGTGCCCGGCCTGTTTCATCCGGGAATTGGACATCGATATGTTCTACGACAAGGACAAGGCGGAGTACTATTGTCTGCGCTGTCCGTTCACCGGAACGGAGGAGGAAGTGAAGAAGCTGAATCAGATGGCGCGATTCAGATACAAATGTCTCAAGCAGCGGATCACGAACTTTGACTGACGGCCGGAATCGGCGCGCGCAGCCCTGGGGGCGCAACGGCGAGGCCGCGGCGCTCCATGCAATGCCGGCGCCGCGGGGACATCCTCGGCCGGTGACGAGGCATGCGTCTCCCGCCATCAAGACTGGGCCGGCGCCTGCGACCGACCGGCTCGCTCCCGGACCTCGGCGTTCCCGACCGGCAATTCGGTCCCGGCAACTTCAGCGCGGGCGCCGGGCCGGCAAAATAGAGGACAGACAATTCGGACCGGCCGGCTTCGGGCGGGGCTAGAGTCGGCTGCGCAGTTCGACCGGCAACAGTTTCCGCGCAAGCTCGCGCAATGCGGGGTCGGGAATCTCCAATCCAAAGGCCTTGCTCAACGCCAGCAGACGGAACAGCGAGCCCGTCGTGAGCGAGCGCAGGCGCCTCTCATCGACCTTTCCCAGGCAGCGTCGCACCTGCTCGCGGGCAAGATCGTTGCGTTCGCCCTCGACCAGCACGACCGCGAGGCTGACCCGGCGATCCCAGGCCAGCGTGCGATCGAATCCGCCGGCGACGCTCGATAACAAGACGCCAAATGTCCTGGCGAAGTCCTCCGCATCGCCCCGGGCCTTTTCCACCTGGGCCAGGGCCACGAGGGCTCCGAGATCCGCCGGATAGCGCTGCAGCGCCTCGCCCGCCGAGGCGGCCAGCTCGAGCTGTTGCGATTCGACGAAATACTCGGCGAGGCGGCTCAGGGACGCGGCTCGATTGCTCTCGGTGGTCACTTTGAGAATCACCACCGACTCCCCTTCGAATCCGACAACGGTAGGCAGCTTGTAGGGCAGGGGTCGCAGCCAGGGGGGCAACTCCCAATGATGGATCGCCGTGATGAACGCGTCCTCCGGGTTGCGCAGAGTCCAGCGTGCAAACTCATCCAGATCGGCGTCCCAAGAAGGAAGGATGATGTCGGTGACGCCGCGCTCGCGGATCAACGCCAACGCCGTCTTAGCTGTGATCGCGGTGGCGATCCGGACCGTCGCCTCCAGCCCGTCGCGGTTTTCCCAGTTGGCGGACCCGAGTCCGCGCATTCCACCGTGAAAACACCAACTGGTCGTCCGGTCTGGCGGCACGAGGATCACCGCCCCGTCGGGATCGGCGTGATCGGCGATCCAGTGAGCCAGGGCCCGCTCGATGAGCCCTTCAACCTCAAGCCTCGTGAATTCAGCATCTTTGCGAGCCCACGCCGGCGGCACGAGCTGCACCAAGCCGGGCACGAAAATCAACCCGGCGAAGGCTGACCACAGCCAGCGGACGCGGTGCGGATTGCCGAGCGCCGGAATGACCGCTGTGGCTGCCGCCATGAGTGCAAGCAGCATGCCGTCGCACAGGTTCCACCACCGGAGCTGAAAGCACGCCAGGATGAGCGTGATCAGCACGGGACCGAATGTGAGGGCAAGCGCCGTGCGCGGCCCGCGTCCCGTCTGGCGCCGGGCGAGCAACCAGACGGCCGGACCGAGCAATAGCAGGGGAAGGCAGGTTGCCGTGATCGTGCCGGTGAGACCGTCGCGGGCGATCCAGGCCGCGAAATTCCTCGCCACGACGCCGTTGGGCAGGCAGCTCAGCTGGGCGGCGAGCGGATCCAGGGTCAGCAGTGATTGGGTTTTGGTCAGGACCCAGGCGACGGGCAGCGCCGCCACCGCGGCGATCGCCAATCCCAGCCGCACCGCCTGGGAAAGGTTCAGGGCGATTTTTCGGCGTCCAAACCAGGATTCGATCCGGGTCAGCAGCTCGGCCGCACCAACCCACGCCAGGCCGTAGAGCGGATGGTTGACCTGCAGCGGCGAACCCAGATGCGCGGGAAGGTATTCCAGCAGATATGCGGCGAGGCAGGTCGTCGCCCCGCCAAGCGCCCAGGCGCCCCACGGGTTTGTCTCCGGGGGGTTGCCCCCGCCCGCCTTGGCGCCGGCCGAGGCGATCGTCGAAGCCAGGATCCCGCCCAGCGCGAGGCCCAAAAGCACCGGCGTCTGGCCGGCCGCGCTGACCCACAAACCCAAACCGCCCGCGACGCCGGCGACGACGAACCCGCGCCGCGCGCGCCGGCGTTGGCGCGCGGCTTCGTCCGGGGTTGGCAAGCCGCGGGCGCGTCCTTCCGGTGATGGCACGCAACCCGTCACGACCAGCAGGGGAAGCACACTCCAGAGACCGAAAGCCCACCCCAGACCGTGATCGTCCGGCGCGCCCGGCAGGTATCCCCCAGCGAGCGGGTAGATGGTCGCTAGGCCGAGGGCGAGCAGGGCAGCCGGGAACGCCCCGCAGCAACGCGCGATGAAGGCGGTCGTCCCGAGCAGCAGCAACAGCTGCAGGATGGGATCAGCCCACAGGGCCGCCCGTTCGACGGAAAGTCCGAGCGGCCGGCCCGAGATGGCATGGTCGCACCACGCGACCATCCCTAGCCACCAGCGATAAAGGGATGACGAATGCACGTCGCGGCCAAACGGGGCATTGTCGTAGTCAACGTGCCGCACCCGCCATTCCCGCCGCGCCAGCATCTGCTGGGTCTCGGCGATCCACTGGTAGCTGCGGTTGTTGTGCTCCGGCACGATCAGCCACCGTTTGCCACCGGCGTAACCGGTCGGCGAAGTGGCGTCCACCACCGCATCCTCACCGTCGGTGTTCGTCACGTAGTCCACGCGCTGGCCGCGTTCATAGTTGGTCCAGGCGAGGAATCCGAGGGCGCAGACCGGAATCATCAGCCAGAGTCGGGAATACAGTCGGGGCGGGAGACGCATGGCCTTCGCGGCAGATCGATGAAACCCACGCAATCGCAGGACGCGCGACGCGGCAAGCAGAGTGTTACACCAGGATTCGCCGGCGAACCCTTTCTTGACTCTGTTGTGCAAGGTTCATCCAACTGACGCCTCCCGTGATTTTGAGCGAGAACCCAAATCGTCTGATCGGGCGTTGCACGTTCGGGCGTCTGCTGCGCACCGGCCTGGTGGCCGGTGTGGTTTCGGCCGCGGCAGTGGCCGGGGCGACCGGCGTCGCGCCGGCGGTCGCCGAAGCGCCGCTGGCGCCGCGTTCCGGGCCGCGGGGGGCGACGCTGTTCACCGAGCTGGCGCCGCCGCAGACCGGGGTGGTCACGGAGAACC
>CAZKDK010000019.1:0-1124 GCA_964551145.1 uncultured Opitutaceae bacterium
CACATCTGCCTCATCCCGACCTCGGCGCACGGGACCAATCCCGCCAGCGCCGCCATGGCCGGTTTCACGGTGGTGCCGGTGGCCTGCGACGCGCAGGGCAACGTCGATCTCGCCGATCTTCGCGCCAAGGCCGCGCTGCACGCGCCGGACCTCGCGGCGCTCATGATCACGTACCCGTCCACCCACGGGGTGTTCGAGAGCGACGTCAAGGAGATCGCCGCGATCGCGCACCAGCACGGCGGCCAGGTCTACCTCGACGGGGCCAACCTCAACGCCCTCGTGGGCCTCGCCACGCCCGCGGCGCTCGGCGCCGATGTCGGCCATCTGAACCTGCACAAGACCTTCTGCATCCCGCATGGCGGCGGCGGGCCCGGCGCGGGTCCCATCGGCGTCGCCCGGCACCTGATCCCGTTCCTGCCCGGCCATTCCGTCGTCAACCCGAAACCCCAAACCCAAAACTCAAAACCCGGCGCAGCCGGCACCGGCGCCGTGGCTTCGGCTCCCTGGGGTTCGGCCTCCCTGTTCGTCATCCCGTGGATGTATGTCCGCCTGATGGGACCGGACGGGCTCCGGCGGGCGACCGAGACCGCGATCCTCAATGCCAATTACGTGGCCCGGCGCCTGGATCCCTCCTTCCCCGTCCTCTTCCGGGGTGCGGGCGGCTGGGTGGCCCACGAGTGCATTGTCGACCTCCGCGCGTGGAAGCAACACGGCATCGAGGTCGACGATGTGGCCAAGCGGCTCATGGACTATGGCTACCACGCGCCGACGATGTCGTTCCCCGTGCCCGGCACGCTCATGATCGAGCCGACCGAGAGCGAATCGAAGGTCGAGCTCGACCGGTTCTGCGACGCCCTGATCGCGATCCACGGCGAGATGGCGAAGGTGGCCGCGGGCGAGTTCGACCGGTCCAACAACCCGCTCAAGCACGCGCCGCACACCGCGGCCGTCGTCTGCGCCGACGCGTGGGACCGCCCCTACCCGCGCGAGCTGGCGGCCTTCCCGACGGCCTGGACGCGCGAGGCCAAGTTCTGGCCGGCAGTCGGCCGCGTCGACAACGTCTACGGCGACCGCCACCTCGTGTGTTCCTGCGTCGGGATGGAAGCCTATGCCGCGACAGCGGC
>CAZKDK010000019.1:1224-3725 GCA_964551145.1 uncultured Opitutaceae bacterium
CAGCGGCACAGGCGTGACGCCGGACACGGAGCCAACGACCCGGCTCGGCCGTTTGGAGCGGCGACGCCCTTGTCGCCGGAAGAATTCGGATACGCGACGAGCCGCCTTCGCCAGGCCTACGGCGCCCAGGGGGTGCCGCGTCCCCGGAAGTCGACACTGCCGCCGGGCCGTCGTTGCACGAAAGGCACACCGCGAGTCTCGACACTTCGCGGCACAGTGTTTTGAAATACCGCCATGATACCGCGACGCCTCTACCCCGTCGTCGCCTGTGTGCTGGCATTGGCCGTCTCCGGCCATGCCCAGATCTCCTACACGGGCGGCAGTTACACCCAGACCTTCGACACGCTGCCCGCCAGCGGCACCTTCACGCTGGCCGGCGCCGGACCCTTTGCGCTGGACGGCGCACCCGTCGGCGCCTCCGGCCTCGCCGGCTGGTCGTTCGCCAAATACGCCGGCACCGGGGCGAACGCCATCTTCCTGGTCAGCACCGGCACGAACAACGCGGGCGGCGTCTATTCGTTCGGGGCCGCCGCGACTCCGGAGCGGGCGCTCGGGTCGCTCGGCAGCGGCGGCGTCGCCTCGCGTTTGGGCGTGGCGCTGGTCAACAACACCGGGTCCACGGTCACCCAGTTCACGCTGAGCTACACCGGCGAACAATGGCGGCGCGGCAGCGCGGCGGCCAACAAGCTCACGTTCGCGTACGCCCTCGGTGCGACGGACATCAACGCGGGCACGTTCAGCGCGGTGCCCGCCCTGGACTTCACCGCCCCGAACACCTCCGGTTCCGGCGTGGCGATCGATGGCAACGCCGCCGGCAACCGCACCGCGATCTCCGCGATCGTCACCGGCCTCGCCTGGGCGCCGGGTCAGACGCTCGTGCTGCGGTGGAGCGATGTGGACGACAGCGGCAGCGACGACGGCATCGCGATCGACGACCTCACGTTCAGCACGGCCGCCAGCCTGCTTCCCGCCGTGGCCGCGACCACGCCGGCCAACGGCGCCGTCAACGTCCTCGGCAGCACCGGCCTGACGATCAAGTTCAACACGCCCGTGCTCGTGACGGGAACCTGGTTCACCATCTCCGGCAGCACCAGCGGCGAGCACACGGCGACGGTTCTCGGCGGGCCCACGGAATACACGCTGGCCCCGTCCCCCGCGTTCGCCGAAGGAGAGACGGTCACGGTGACCGTGCTGGCCAGCCAGGTGGTCGATGCCGCCACGGGCACGGTCCATCCCGGGGAGGACTATCCATTCAGCTTCGCCACCCTCAGCACCGCTCCCCTCCCGATCCACACGATCCAGGGGGCCGGCGCGGCCAGCCCGTATGCCGGGCAGCTCGTCACCATCGAGGGCGTCGTCACGGCGACCTTCCAGGGCGCCAGCGGACTCGGCGGGTTCTACGTGCAGGCGCCGGAGGCGGATTACGACGCCGATCCCGCGACCTCCGAGGGCATGTTCGTTTTCAACAACTCCTTCACCGTCGCCTCCGGCGACGTGGTCAAGGTCACGGGCACCGTAGCCGAGTTCGGCACCGCGCCCGCGACCGAAACCGAGCTCACCAACGTCATCGAATTCGCCAGGCTCGGCACCGCCCCGCTGCCGGCGCCGGTGACCGTCACCCTGCCCTTTGCGAGCCCCACCGAGGCCGAACGCTACGAAGGCATGCGGGTCGCGTTCCCGCAGACCCTGACCGTGACGGACAACTACGACCTCGGCCATTTCGGCGAGTTCATCCTCGCCACCGGCCGGCTCTCCACGCCCACCAACGTCGTCGCGCCGGGGGCGGCGGCCCAGAGCCTCGAGGCCGCCAACTTCCTCAGCCAGATCCTCGTGGACGACGACACGAGCGCGACCTATCCCGATCCCACGCCCTACCTGGCCGACAGCGCCGGCCGCGGCCTGACCCGCCGCGCAGGCAGCACGGTCGCCGGCCTCAGCGGCATCCTCGACCAGAAGTTCGGATTCTACATCGTCGAGCCGACCGAGGCGCCGGTGTTTGCGGACGCCAATCCGCGCGTCGATCCGCCCGCCGCGGCCGGCTCGCTGCGGGTCTGCATCGGCAACGTGGAGAACCTCATGAACGGCGACGGCGCCGGCGCTGGCTTCCCCACGTCGCGCGGCGCCACCACCGCCGCCGAATACCAGCGCCAGCTCGCGAAGCTCACCGCCGCCCTCCTCGCGCTCGCCCCCGACATCATGGGCCTGACCGAGGTCGAAAACGACCGCGTGACCAACGGCCTGCCGAACAGCTACGGCCCCACGAGCGCCC
Source organism: uncultured Opitutaceae bacterium (assembly GCA_964551145.1). Taxonomy (GTDB): domain Bacteria; phylum Verrucomicrobiota; class Verrucomicrobiia; order Opitutales; family Opitutaceae; genus Fen-1467. The sequence continues at coordinate 3,494 of CAZKDK010000019.1, forward strand.
TCGCCCAGCTGGTCGCGAGCCTCAACGCCAGCGCGTCCCCGGGCACCACCTACGCGTTGGTCGACGCCTCGGCGGTGGACATCACGACGGACCAGATCCACGTCGCGCTCATCTACCGGGTCGAGACCGTGGAGACGGTCGGCGCACCCGCCATGCTGAGCGATGCGTCCTTCGACAACCTCGCGCGCAATCCACTGGCGCAGACGTTCCGCCAGAAATCCACCGGCGAGAA
>CAZKDK010000019.1:3825-22288 GCA_964551145.1 uncultured Opitutaceae bacterium
ACCTCGCGCGCAATCCACTGGCGCAGACGTTCCGCCAGAAATCCACCGGCGAGAAGCTCACGGTCTGCATCAACCATTTCCGCGCCAAGGGCTCCGCGGCCGCCGGCGCGGGCAACGCCGATTCCGGCGACGGCCAGGGCACGAACAACGCCCTGCGCGTGCAGGAGGCCAGCGCGCTCACCGCCTGGCTCGCCACCGACCCGACGGCAAGCGGGGACCCCGACTTCCTCATCATCGGCGACCTCAACGCCTACGCCAAGGAGGACCCGGTCACCGCACTCAAGGGGGCCGGTTACGTCAACCTGACGGAAACGTTCGAGGGCGAAGGCGGCTACTCCTACTCGTTCAACGGCGAGTTCGGCCACATCGACCACGCCCTCGCGACTCCCCACCTCGCCGAACAGGTCGCGGCCGCCGTCACCTGGCACGCGAACGCCGACGAGCTGGTGTATTACGACTACAATCTCGAGAACAAGAGCGCCGCGCAGCAGACGATCAATGCCGGCACCGTCTTCCGCTACGCCGACCACGATCCGGTCGTCATCAGCGTCAACCTGCACCCGGAATACGCCGCGCCCGTCTTCACCGCGCAGCCCCAATCGCAGACGGTCACCGCCGGCGACACGGTGACGTTTTTCGCCACGGCCACCGGCTTCCCGGCCCCGACCTTCCAGTGGCAGCACAACGGCGCCGACATCGACGGCGCGACCTCGCCCGTGCTCACGATCGATCCGGTCAAGACCGCCGCCGCCGGCAGCTACACCGTGTCAGCCCACAACAGCATCGGGTCGGCCACCAGTGATCCGGCGACGCTGACGGTCAACAAGGCCGTCGCCGGCGTCGCCCTCGGCGGCCTGACCCAGCCGTTCGACGGCGCGCCGAAGCCCGTGACGGTCACGACGAACCCGGCCGGCCTCGCGGTCGCCGTCACCTACGACGGCTCCGCCATGCCGCCCACCGCCGTGGGCACCTACGCCGTGGTGGCGACCGTCAACGATCCCGACTATTCCGGCAGCACGGCCGGCACCCTGACCATCGCCGACACCGTCGCGCCGGTGATCACCAGCCTGACGGCCTGGCCGAAAGTCCTGTGGCCCCCCAATCACCAGATGGTGCCGGTGAGGCTGAACGCCGTGGTTGCCGACGCCGCCGACCCGGCTCCGGTCACCCGCATCGTGGCCGTGACCTCGAGCGATCCGACCGCCGGCACCGGGCACGGCCCCTTCGTGAAGGACTGGCAGGTCACCGGTCCCCTGACCCTCCAGCTCCGCGCCGAGCAAGGGCGCAACGGTTCGACCCGCGTCTATACGATCACGGTCGAGAGCCGGGATCATTCGGGCAACGCCAGCACCCGCACCGTCACGGTGACCGTGCCGCGGCAATCCCCCCACTTCCCGGACCGCCACCACGGTCCCAAGCGCCCGGGAGGACACTTCGATCCCTGGTGATCACCCGCCCGAGACCGCCTGCAGCACCAGCAGGCGGTCGCCGGGTTTGAGCGGCACTTCCCGGTCCGCGATCGTGGCGACATTGTCGTCGTTGAAAAAGATCAGCACGTGGCGCCGCAGACGCATCGCCTCGTCGTAAAGATGCGGCCGCAGGCGAGGATGCTCCTCCGGCAGGCGCCGCAGGGCCTCCGCCAGCGTGCGGGCCTCGAGCGCCACCTGGCGCCGGCCCCCCACGCAGTCGGCCAGGAGGCCCGGAACCGTCACCTCGATCTGCATGGCGGACTCTCCTTGGTCACGGATCGCAGCCGGAGCATCGGGATCGCGGCCCTCACGCGCACCGATCCGGCGAGGTTCGGGAGGCGCAGCCGACGCGGCGGGGCCCGCCAGGGCCTCGTCTTCGGTTCGCTGCGCTCCCGGGTGTTCGCCCGTCTCATGTCAGCCAGGTCTTGATCGTCGTGATGCGGGGGAACTGCCCGGGCAGCAGCTCCCAGGATTCGCCGTTGTCGGCCGAACGGTAGACCTCGCCGAGGGAGGTGCCGAAGTAGACGCCGGCCGGATCGAGCGGGTCCGTCGCCATCGCGTCCCGCAGCACGCCCGCGAAATGCGGCTGCGCCGGCAGGCCGCGGGCCAGCGCCTTCCAGCTCCGGCCGCGGTCGCGCGAGCGGTAGATCTTCAGGGCGCCGTCCGGCACGAAGCGCTGCTCGTCGCTCAGCAGCGGCACGATGAACAGATCGCCCGCGGTCGTGACCGTCATGGGGAAACCGAAATTGCTCGGCAGGCCGTCCGCGATGGACGTCCACGAATCGCCCGCATCCTCCGATTTGAACACGCCCCCGTGGAACTGCTGGTAGAGCACGCCCGGGCGGGCCGGGTCGAGCACCATCTTGTGCACGCAGCGGCTGACCTCGGATTGCGCCCCTTCGCCCGTCGGCACCAAAGGCAGCCCGCGGTTGCAGGTTTTCCAGGTGGCACCGGCGTCCTCGCTGCGGAAAACCCCGATGGCCGACGCCGCCACCCACAGGCGCCGCGGATCGGCCGGGTCCACGAGGATCGTGTGCAGGCACATGCCGCCGTTGCCCGGCGCCCATTGCGGCCGCGTCGGATGACGCGTGAGGCCGTCGAGCTCGGTCCAGCTGCGGCCGTCGTCGCGGCTCACGAACAGCCCCGCCTCCTCGACCCCGGCGTACCACGTGCCCGGCTGCGACGGATGTCCCGGCACGATCTGCCAGATGCGGTTCAGCTTGAAACCCGACTCCGCCGCATAGGCCGGGCCCCGCTCCACCTCGTCCCAAGTCTCGCCCCCGTCCCGGGTGGTCCTCAGCGTCGCCCCGTACGCGTAGCTGCACGTTCCCGCCAGGATGCGATTGGCCCCGGGGTCGCCGCACAGGCTGTAGACCTCCCACCCCGGCAAATGAGGTCCGGTCAGTTTCCATTCCTTCCGGTTCTCGTCCGTGCGGTAGAAGAAGGCGCCCTTGACGGTGCCGATGAGCAGGACCAGCTGGCGGGACTCGCCCTTCTTGGGGGTCATTTGGACGCTAATTTACATCGGCCCGGCGGAGTTTCAAAGAGCCCCGCCATTTCCCCGGGGGCCGCATTCCTCGTAAGCGGAGCGACCGCCGGCCGTGGTCGGGGTCGCGTTCCGGTCCTACCGGTGCGGCCAGACCGGCGGCAGGATCCGGCGGACGATCAAACTGCCCCGCGCTCAGAACTCCCAGCTCAAGCCGGCGCTGGGAAGAATGGGGAACATCTGCAGCGGCGTTTTCGTGACGATCAATCGGCCCTGCACGATGGTGGCCGACGTCGTGTCGTAGCCAACCGTGTTTCGCCGGTCGTAGGCGTTGAAAACGTCCACATAGGCTCGCAGCATGCTGTGCCTCAGGCGGAAGGTCCGGGTGGCACGCAGGTCGAGCCGGTGATAGGCGGGTGCGCGCAGGCTGTTGTACCGCCCGTAGGTCCAGGAATAGATGAGCGAGCCGTCGTTCAGGGTGGTCAGGTAGTAATTGATGTCCGTGGTCGGCCAGCCCGTGTGGAACTGCCAGGAGCAGCTCAGTTGCCAGTCGCGAGCGGGCACGTAGGTGAGGTCGGCGTAGAGGGTGTGCCGCTGGTCGCGGTTTCGCGGAATCCATCGGTCGCCAACGCGCTCTTCGGAGACTGCATACGCATAGCTGGCCCCCCAACCCCAACGGCGGCCCTCCCGCTGCTCGACGATGAGTTCGACGCCGCGCGCGCGGCCCCGGGAGGGGTCGAGCTCGACCCGGTCATAGAGGGATTCGGGAAAGACATTGAAGGGTTCGATCCGGTTCTCCCAATGCGGCCGCAGGTGCGAACTCAGCCGTTCGTACGCCTCGAGGCGCAGAGCGAGGCCGGACTCCAGTCTCCGCGATATCCCCAGCACCCGCTGTTCGGCCCGTTCGGACGGATGAAAGGAGGTCTCCCCGTCCGCGACGGACAGTTCCTGGAGTCCCTGCGCCTGTTCGTAGATCCCCCAGGCCGCCCGGACGGTCGTGCCGTGGCCCAGCGCGAGCGAAGCGTTGATTCGCGGGCTCCAGGTCGAGTCGCCGGCGTAGGCATGGCGCTCAAACCGCACGCCCGGTTCGATGATCAGGGGAGCCCAGGGTTGCAGGCGCGGGGCGAGGTAGACCGCCGCGGAGTCGCCATCGGGTCGCAGGGCGGTGTTCACCGTGCGCGTGATGGTCGAGAGGTTGCCGCCGCTCAGGGACCACATCTCCCGGAACAAGGCGTAGTCGTAACGCGCCTCCCCGGACTTGAATTCGTAGCCCGCGCGGATCAGGGCGTGCCCGGTCAGGTTGAGCGTCCAATCCTGGCGCAGGCCCACCGAGTCGAGACGACGATCGTCGCGCAGCGTGAACCGATGTGTGCCGAGATCGATTAGCCCGTTGCCGTCGCGATGCCAGTCGAGCCGTGAAACCGACAACACGCCCTCACCCGACAACCGGTCGCCGAACTGGCCCTGCCAGCGACCCCACACGTAGGCGCTGTCGTAGCTGCTCCGCAGATCAGGCTCGTCGCCCCGACTCAGGCGCTTCAGCGAGTCTCCCGCATACAGCACGTGCAATGAGAGCGTGTTTCGCGGGTTGAGTTGATACTCCACCTTGCTGGAGAAGTCATAGTAGGTGGGGGAAGCACCGAGGTGGCCTCCGCCCAACTTGAATGCGAGGTCGAGGTAACCGCGTCGCGCCGCCACCATCCACTGGCCATTGCCTTCGGCAAACTCGCCCTGGCTGGTGGCGCGCACGTTCGTCACGCTCAGGCCCAGGGTGGTGAGCGGCTTTGATCCCGCGGCCTCCTGGGTCTCCATCGTCAGTACTCCCGCCAGCCGGTCGCCGTAGTCAGTCGTGAAGCCGCCCGAAACGAGCTCGATGCTGCCGATCGTCTGCAGATCCACGATCGAGAGCGAGCCGTCGTAGTCCTTGAGATGGAAGGGCTCGATCAGGTCCACGCCGTCGAACCGCGCCAGCAACTGGCTGTTCGGCGCCCCCCGCACCCAAAACTTCGCTGAAAAATCGTCTGCGGCCAGTCCGGGCAGGCGGGCGATCGTACGATAGAGATCCTCACCGAGCTGCGGCAAGGTTTCCAGCTCCGCGTTGGTCAGCGTGACGTTGGGCGCAACTCGCTCCTCGGCTATGCCGAAGCGGCTCGGGGTCACCACCACTTTGTCGAGCCTCACAACCGGCTCTTCCTGGCCGGTCGCCGCGACAACCGATGGAGCGCTTTCTCCCGCGGCTGAGGCCGGCGGCTCAGCCCAGAGCCCAGGAACGGAGGCCCAGAGAGCCAGTCCGTGGATGAACAGCCAAGCCAGGCGACGAACGCCGCTCGCGTCCTGTCTCAGGCCGATCGCAGAGGAGCCGGGCTCCTCAGGGACAGAGTGCATGGGGTGGAGTACTCTTGCTGGAACTCGCAAAGGGGGGTGGCCTCTGACAAGGGCACACTCCATCCGGCTTTAACCCCGGACATCCGTCGTGCCCTTCACGGGAACTCCAGAAGGGCCGGAGTCGGCCGGACGCGCTTCCCGCGGACCCCCGAGCCGCACGACCACGGTTGATTTGCTGAATCTGCCAGCCAGACTGTTGGCCACATGAGAATCATCCGTCATCTCAGCCCCTCCGGTCCCGCCTACGCCGCGCTCCAACCCGACGGCACGGCCCGGGAGATCGCCGGCGACATTTTCGGCGGGTTCAGCGTTACCGACCGGGTGGTCAAGCCCGGCAGGCTGCTGGCGCCGGTGGCGCCGGCCAATCTCCTGGCCATCGGCCTCAACTACCGGAAGCACGCCGAGGAGGGCGGCCGGGGCGCCCCGGAGAAGCCCGTCCTCTTCCTCAAGGCCACCAGCTCGGTCCAGAACCCGGGCGATCCGATCGAGATCCCGCAGGCCCTGGCCAGCCAGGAGGTCGACTACGAATGCGAACTTGCCGTGGTGATCGGCCGCCGCTGCAAGAACGCCACGCGCGCCACCGCCCTCGAGCACGTCCTCGGCTACACCTGCGCCAACGACGTCAGCGCCCGCGACTGGCAGCGCAAGCCCTGGGGCGGCGGCCAGTGGTGCCAGGCCAAGAGCTTCGACACCTTCTGCCCGCTCGGCCCGGCGCTGGTCACCCGGGACGAGATCCCCGACCCCAACCACCTCCGCCTCCGCACGCTGCTCAACGGCCAGGTGATGCAGGACTGGAACACGGACGACATGATCTTCGACGTGCCTGCGCTGATCGAGTTCCTGAGCGGGAGCAAGACGCTGCTGCCCGGCACCGTCATCCTCACCGGCACGCCGCACGGCGTCGGGTTTGCCCGCCAGCCCCCCGTGTTCATGCACGCCGGCGACGCGGTGACCGTCGACATCGAGGGCATCGGCGCGCTCACGAATCCGGTGACCCTGGAAAAGCCGTAGCGCCAGTCTCCGACTGGCGAATCCCGCCGGTCACAGACCGGCGCCACGGGTGACCACTGACGTCGCCGCCCACCCCGTAGCGCCAGTCTCCGACTGGCGAATCCCGCCGGTCACAGACCGGCGCCACGAGCGCGGCGCGCTCAGCGGGTCCACGGGTGCTCCCGCCAATCACGGGCCAGTCCTCCTCTAACCGGGTTGTTATGGATATACTCCACGATCCGCGCCCATTCCGCCTCGTCGCGCACCCAGCGGTCAAACCACTCTCGTTGCCACACCGCCCCATCGCCTCCGCAGAACCGCCGTATCACCTTCGCGCTACGGCCCTTGACCCGTTTCATGATCTCACTCAGCGATCGTGCGCATCTGTCTGCCGGCGCCAGCAGGGCGTGCCAGTGGTTCGGCATGACTGAGTAGTGGGGAACGCGCACATCCCATTCTTTCAATGATTCCAGGGCCGAAATGACCGCCGCGGCCGCTTCGGGACGCCGCAAGGTGCAGCTCCCAGCATTGAAATCCAGATATTTCTCCATCGTGCGGAAATAGGCTCGCTGCATCGCTGCAAATTCCACCGATCGAGGTTGGATCGACTGAACACTGGAATGGACTTCTTCGAGACGCAAAAGGGCGTCGAGAGGCAGACTGTCAGCGCACCGCACCGTAATGAAGTAGCGGCCGCCCTGAACCTCGAGATGAGGCAGGTTTCGGCGGGCAAAACGAGCCGTCCGGCATAGCAGCATCTGCCTCCTCGTGGCAGAATTCCCGCTCGGGGCAAGTGCGGGGGTTCCTACTTTGAAAATCCCTCCGGTCACAGACCGGCGCCACGAGCGACCGCTGACGTCGCCGCCCGCCCCGTAGCGCCAGTCTCCGACTGACGAATCCCGCCGGTCACAGACCGGCGCCACGGGTGCGAATCGCTTGCGGGCGGCTTGCTCCGCGCGCGTGGGTCGCCACCTTGGCGTCCGATGAACCAGATCCGCATCGCCGACCTGCCGTGGGAGGAGCGGCGCTCCCCGTCCGGCAAATTCCAGTCGTTCTGCCGCGACCTCTCGCTCGCCCTCGGGGGCATCCGCAATGTCGGCACCTGGGGCGGCGGGCATCCCTTCGATCTGCAGATCCGCCGGGTCCCGCCCGGCGCCGCCATCTGCCCGTTTCATCTGCACCTCGCGCAATGGGAGCTCTACGTGATCCTGGCCGGCGAAGCCACCGTGCGCGCCGGCGACGGATCGTATGCGGCGGGAACCGCAGAGGTGTTCGTCCACCCGCCCGGGGAGCCGCACCAGCTGACCAACGCCGGCTCCGCCGACCTCGAGGTGCTCATCGTCGCCGACAATCAGCCGCTGGACGTCTGCTACTATCCCGATTCTGACAAGTGGTGCCTGCGTCCGCCGATCAAGTTCTACCGAATGACCGAGGTGGACTACCTCGACGGCGAGGAGCCGGAGCCCGCCGCCACGGCGCCCCGCTACCGACCCGTCACGGCGCCGCTGCCCGCGCCGGCCACGCCGTTCGCGGCAAGAAAGCTGCACCCTGACTCGCTGCCGTGGGAGGATTGGTTCTCCCCCAAGGGGAAGTTTCACGGAACGGGAAAGTCGCTCTCGATCGCGCTCGGCGCAAAGGCGAATACGCCGCCCGGGCTCGGCGGACATCCGTTCGACCTCGAACTCGGCAAGCTGGCCCCGGGCGAGTGCGGGTGCCCCTACCACAGCCATGCCGCGCAATGGGAGTTGTATGTGTTCCTGAGCGGCACGGGGACCGTGCGAACCGCGGCCGGCAACACCGCCGTCGCCGCGGGTGATGTCGTGCTCCATCCGCCGCGCGAGGAGCACATGTTCACCAACACGGGCGGGGCCGATCTCCTCTACTACCTCGTCGCCGACAATCCGCCGGTCGACTACTGGCACTATCCCGATTCCGGCAAATGGGGCCTGCGCGAGCCGCGCATGATCTTCCGACCGGCCGAGGCCGATTATTGGGATGGCGAGGAGTAACGGCAGCCGGCCGCGTCGCGCCGTCGGGGCAGCTGGAATGGCCGCCCCTATGATCCCGTCAGCCGCCCATGGAGGACGGCGCGCCGGCAACGGGCGCCGGCCGCGGCGGCGCGAGCAGATGCTCCCGCGCCACGAGGTAGAGGAATGCGGTCAGCGCCACGAAGGGGATCATCGAGAGCAGGTCGGCGTGCGAGCCCAGGAAAAAGGGATTGTGCGCCTTCGACCAAGTCGTCAGCGCCCCGTCGATGTCGCCGAGCGCCCCGGCCAGAAACGCGATGATGATGCCGGCGATCGCGCCGCCCGCGATGTAGCCCGACGCCAGCAGGACGCCCGGGCTCTTGTCACTTTCTTCGACGTGCTGCTCCTCCGTCAGATGCGCCCGCGAAGCGTCCCGGCGTGCGCGCCGGTCCACCAGCCACCGGACCATGCCGCCGACGAAGATGGGCGTCGACGACGACAGCGGGAGGTACACGCCGACGGCGAAGGCCAGCGCGGGAATCAGCGACATCTCCAGGGTCACCGCGACCACCACGCCCAGCAGCACGAGCGCCCACGGGAGCTTCCGGTCGAGGATGCCCTTGATGATATATGACATCAGCGTGGCCTTCGGCGCGTCGAACTTGGTCACGGACGTGCCGTCCGGCCGCGTCCGGTAGGCGCCGTTGATGCCGGGGTCGACGAGCCAGACGGCGTCGCCGCGGTCGTTCACCAGATACCGCCCGGCCGGGCCCCCGACATCGTCGGTCTTCTGCCAGACCCGGTAGGTGTGGTCGTCGTCGCGCGCCTGTACGGTCTGCAGCTTCTCGCGCCCCGCGAGGCCCGCGGGGTCCGTGTGCAGCCCGGCCGGCGCGACCTGCGCAGCCGGAACGTACACCGTGCCGGCCTCGTTCAGCCTGAGCAGGATCGGACCCAGGCACACCGCCGAAAGCAACGACCCGACGAGGATCGCGAGCTGCTGGAAGCGCGGGGTCGCCCCGAGCAGGTAGCCGGTCTTGAGGTCCTGCGAGGTCGTGCCGCCGTTCGAGGCCGCGATGCAGACGACCGCGCCGACGGACAGCGCGGTCACGTAGTAGTGCCGCCCCGTCCATCCCACCACGAGGAAGATCAGGCAGGTCAGCAGCAGCGTCGCAACGGTCATGCCGGAGATCGGGTTCGAGGAGGAGCCGATCTCGCCCGTCAGGCGCGACGACACCGTGACGAAGAGGAAGCCGAACGCCACGATGAGCAGCGCGCCCAGCAGGTTCATGTGCAGCGATGGCGCCAGCATCACCGCCGTCACGAGCCCGATCACGCCGATCGCCACAACCTTGAGCGAAAGATCCCGGTCGGTGCGCAGGGTCGTCCCGTCAGCCGCGGTCGCGCCGCGCCGCGCCGCGCCCAGCCCGCTCAATCCCCCGGCGAGTCCCCGCCAGATCGTGGGGAGGGACTGCAGCAGGCTGATGACGCCGCCCGCCGCCACGGCGCCGGCACCGATATAGAGCACGTAGGCGCCGTGGATCTGGGCGGGGCTCATCTGCGAAATCGGGATCGTCCCCGGCGGGAGCGGCCCGGGCAGCCCCTGCCCAAAGAATTTGATCATCGGTATGAACAGCAGGAAGCTCAGCACGCCGCCGCCGCACATGATCGATGCGATGCGGGGCCCGATGATGTAGCCGACGCCGAGGAGTTCCGGCGAGATCTCGGCGCTGATCGACCCGGCCGTGAACGGGGCGCCGAACACTTTTTCGGGAATATCCTTCCAGGCCTTGAGCGCGATGTTGAGCGTCTTGTAGAGCAACCCCAGCCCGAACCCGGTGAAGATCACGCGCGCGCCCGGCGACGCGCCGAGCCCCGCCGCCGCAGCCGCGCGCATCTCGGCCTGGGCCGCGGGCGAGGCGAGCGCGCGGTCGCCGGCGTTGGCCCCCGCCTTGAGCACCGCGGCGCAGGCCGTGCCCTCGGGGTATTTGAGCGTGCCATGCTCCTTCACGATCAGCGCACGGCGCAGCGGGATCATCATCAGGATCCCCAGCAGCCCCCCGAGCAGGGCCACCAGCATGACCCGGGTAAGTTCCAGGTCGAAGCCGAGGATGAGGATCGCCGGCATGGTCACGCCGATCCCGAAGGCCAGCGATTCCCCCGCGGAACCGGCGGTCTGCGTGATGTTGTTCTCCAGCACCGTCGAATCACGCCCCCCGAACTTCGACCAGCCGCGGAACAGCGCCAGCGAGATGACCGCCACCGGGATCGAGGCGCTGACGGTCAGGCCGACCTTGAGCACGAGGTAAAGCGACGACGCCCCGAAGATCACGCCCAGGACCGCGCCGGTGAGGACCGCGCGCCAGGTGAATTCGCGCATGACCGCGGCATCCGGAATGTAGGGCTCGTGCGGAGCGATGCGCGAATTGCCGGCCATGGGGAAAACACCACGGTGCCGCCCCCGCCGGCGCAGGCAAACCAAAAGCCCCGGGGCGCGGTACCGCGGCCGATTTTCCGGGCGAAATCCGCCGGGTTGTCGTATGATCCCGGCATGCATGCGCATTCGGCCGATCCGGGCGGATCCCCTGCCGCCGCCCCCGACCCGCGCGCGCCCGTCTACATGGGGCTGCCCGCCGCCCGCTTCCTGCTGCCGCGCCTGTGGGTCGCGCTGGCGCTGAGCCTGCCGGTCGCCGCCCTGGCCATGGGTGAAATGGTTCCCGGGCTCGCCCACGCCGTGAATCCACGGGTGTCCGGCTGGCTGCAATTCGCCCTGACCACCCCCGTGTTCTTCTGGTGCGGCGCGCCGTTCCTGCGGCGCTGGTGGATCTCCCTGCGCGATTGGGACACGAACATGTTCACGCTCATCGTCACCGGCACCGGCGCCGCCTACGGCTACAGCGTGGCGGCGCTGTTGTTCGGCGACCGGTTCCCCGTCTCCCTTCGCGAAGCCCACGGGGCGCCGCTCTATTTCGAGGCTGCCGCGGTCATCACCACCATCGTGCTCATCGGGCAGATCCTGGAGCAGCGCGCCCATGCCCGCACCGACGCCGCGATTCGCGCACTCATGCGGCTGGCGCCGCCAACCGCCCATCGCGTGCGCGCGGGCCGCGAGGAGGACGTCCCCCTCGACGCCGTGCTCCCGGGCGACCTGCTGCGCGTGCGCCCGGGCGAACGCGTGCCGGTGGACGGACGCGTGTCCGACGGCGGGAGCGACGTCGACGAATCCATGCTCACCGGCGAGCCGCTGCCCGTCGCCAAGGCCGTGGGCGACGCCCTGACCGGCGGCACCCTCAACACGACCGGCAGCCTGCTCCTGCGCGCCGAGCGCGTCGGACGCGACACCCTGCTCGCGCAGATCATCCGCCTCGTCGAGGCCGCGCAGGAGAGCGAGGCGCCGATCCAGCGGCTTGCCGACCGGGTGGCGGCGTGGTTCGTGCCAACGGTCGCGACCATCGCGGCCGTCACCTTCGGCCTCTGGCTCTGGCTCGGACCCGAGCCGCGCCTCATCCTTGCCTTGGTGAACGCGGTGGCCGTCCTGATCATCGCCTGCCCGTGCGCGCTCGGCCTTGCCACGCCCGTATCGCTCGTCACCGGCATCGGCCGCGGCGCCCAGGCCGGTGTGCTCGTCAAGAACGCCGAGGCGCTCGAACGGCTGGCCTCTGCCACGACCCTTCTGATCGACAAGACCGGCACCCTCACTGAGGGGAGGCCGCAGGTCGTGGGCATCGAGCCCGCGCGCAGCGCCGGCGGGCAACCGGGCGCCCCGGCGCTGACCGCCGATGCCCTCCTGGCCCTGGCGGCCGCGGCGGAGAGTCCCAGCGAACATCCGCTCGCGCGCGCCATCGTCGAGGCGGCCCGGGCGCGCCACCTCGATCTCCCGGCCGCCTCCGAATTCCTCGCCGAGCCCGGCATGGGCGTGACGGCGCGGGTCGGCGGCCGGCTGGTCCGGGTCGGCCGGGCGGTTCCCCCGCAACTCAGCCCGGGAACGGACGGCGCCGCCGCCGCCGATCCTCCTCCCGGCGGGGCCGTCGTCACGTCGGTGGGCGTGGCCGTCGACCGCGCTTTCGCCGGATCCATCGCGCTGGCCGATCCCATCAAGGCCACCACGCCGGCAGCCGTGGCCGAGCTCCACCGCCTCGGCGTCCGCGTGGTCATGGTCACCGGGGATCGCGAGAGCAGCGCCCGCGCCGTCGGGCGCGAGCTGGGTCTCGATGGCGTCCACGCCGGCGTGACGCCCGGCCGCAAGCTCGAGCTCGTGCGCGAGCATCAGGCCGCCGGCGAGCGGGTGATCTTCGCTGGCGACGGCATCAACGACGCCCCGGCGCTCGCCGCGGCCGACGTCGGCATCGCAATGGGCACGGGGACCGACGTCGCCATGCACAGCGCCGGCCTGGTGCTCGTCAAGGGCGACCTGCGCGGCATCGTCAAGGCGCGCCACCTGAGCCGGGCCGTCCTGCGCAACATCAAGCAGAACCTCTTCCTCGCCTTCATCTACAACGGCCTCGGCATTCCCATCGCCGCCGGTGCGCTCTACCCGCTCCTGGGCTGGCGCCTCAATCCGATGCTCGCCGGCGTGGCCATGAGCCTGAGCTCGATCTGCGTCGTGACGAATGCCCTGCGCCTGCGCCGGCTCCAGCTCTGATTCCGGTCGTGGCGCCAGTCTCCGACGGGCGACTCCCGTCCGTTATCGATCGGCCCCGGGCCCCGGGCAACATGTCAACTAATAGTTGACATGTTGTCTGTGACCGAAACTGCGGGTCCGGGCCGCTCTCAGGCGATCCACCGCCGGCTCGCGAAGCAGGAAGTCCTGCGAAATAGAGCGGTCCCGCCCTGCCCAGGAAACGGCCGCACTGGCTGCCGGCCGGCCTCCGCGCGCGCTGGTTGCATTCGGTCCGGATCGGGGCAGATTATCGCGCGACGGAATAATCCGGCCCGGCGAAAACGCGAATTCCGCCCGCCTTTCAACCCAATCCACCATGCCCCCCGCTACCCCTGCCTCCGCGGTGGCGGCCGCTCGGACGGCATCTGCCCCGGCGCGGCCTCCGTCCTACCCCTCTGAATTGCGAGCCGAGGAACTCGCGGCGCTGACCGAGCGCCGGCGCGTGCTGGGGCTCGACCTGCCCGGCGGCGAATCCCTGCCGGCGGACACCGTCGGCGTCGCGCTCTCGGGCGGAGGCATCCGCAGCGCGACCGTCTGCCTCGGCGTCTTCCAGGCGCTCGCCCGGCGCGGTCTGCTCGGGAAGATCGATTTTCTTTCCACCGTTTCGGGCGGAGGCTACTTCGGCGGCTTCTGGGCCGGGTGGATCGACCGGCTGTGGAAGGCCCGTCCGGGCGCCGCCGGGCAGGCGCCGGTCCCGCCAGAGTCGCCGGCGGCCGACGCACCGGAGCCGCCCCTGGCGGAGCGTTTCCGGCGCGCGGAGGCGGCACTGGCGGCCAGCGGTTCGCCCGAGGTCAGCTGGCTGCGCGAGAACGGACGGTATCTCATGCCCAATGGCGGGGGCGACGCCTGGCTCGCGTTCGCGACCGCGCTGCGCAACCTCGCCGCGGTCCAGGCGATGCTCGCGCTGTTCCTCCTGGGCGTCTTCCTGCTGGTCGTTGAGGCGTCGGATCTGCCCCGGCTGCTCGTTCCCGGCGGGTGGTTCGACCGGCTGCCCGCCGCCGCGCCCGGCGCGGCCGGCTTTCGCGTCGTGTGGAGCCCCTGGCTCGGGCTCACCGGCTGGGCGGTGGTGATCGCCGTGGCGTTGGGGCTCGTCTACTGGATGCCGCCCTTCCGGAAATCCGGCCGCTGGCGCAATGTCACTTCCCGTGTGCTGGGGGAAGCGGTCGCCGTGGTCGCGGCGCTGCTCGGGTTTTCGCTCCTCGACACCCTCGGCGCCTCGGTCGCCGGCTGGATCCACGGCCGGGATCCCGGCACGGTCTTCGCCGGCCTCGGCAGCGCGATTGCCGCGCTCATCGCCGCGGGCCAGCGCATCGGCGGCCTGCTCTCGAAGCTCGGGGGCGGCGACCGCCCCGTCAAGACCCCCACCGGGCTGCTCCTGGCCGCGGGGGCGGCGGTGCTGGCCCTGCTCTGGCTGGGCACGTTCAGCCTGACCGCGCATTGCCTGCTGCCCCCGGACGCCGCCGGCCTTGCGTGGTGGCGCCACGCGGTGGGGCCGGCCGCGCTGCTGCTGGCCCTCGGGCTGGGCCGCGACGTCGGTTTCCTCAACTTCTCCTCGCTCGCGAGCTTCTACAGCGCGCGCCTCACCCGGGCCTATCTCGGCGCCTCCAATCCCGCGCGCCGCGGCCGGTTCAACGTCACCGAGACGATCCCGGGCGACGAGATCTCCTACCGCGACTACTTTCCCCACCGGGCCGGCGGCCCGCTGCACCTCGTGAACGTCACCGTCAACGAGACGATCCTCGGCAAATCGCAGACCGTCGAGCACGACCGCAAGGGCCTGGGAATGGCGCTCGGGCCGTGCGGCCTGAGCGTCGGCCTGAGCCATCACGCGAGTTGGGTGCTCGCCGGCCAGCCCGGAGAGCGCACCGGCGCCGTGCGGCCCATCGGCGACGCCCACGGGCGTTTTCATCTGCTCGCCGAGCGCACCGGCGCCGCACACGAGGTCGAGATGCTGGCGCTCGGCCAGTGGGTGGGGGTGTCGGGCGCGGCCTTCACCACCGGGCTGGGCGCGCGCACCAACCTCGGCCTGAGCTTTCTGCTCGGCCTCTTCAACGTGCGCCTCGGCTGGTGGTGGGACAGCCAGGTGCGGCCCGGCCGGCGCGCGCGCCGCGAGGCGCTGCCGTGGGCGCGCCGCCTGAGCGAGGCATTCAGCGTCCTCTTCCCCACTCATTCGCATCTGCTGGATGAGATGCTCGCCCGCTTCCCCGGACCCGCCCGGCAGCGCTGGTACCTTTCCGACGGCGGGCATTTCGAGAATACCGCCGCCTACGAACTCATCCGCCGGCGGCTTCCGTTCATCGTCATCTGCGACGACGGCTGCGATCCCCAGCGCACGCTCGACGACTTCGGCAACCTGGTGCGCAAGGCGCGCATCGATTTTGACGCCGAGATCACGGTCTTCGACGCGGATGAAATCGCGCGATGCGTGCCGGCCCCGATGCGCCCGCACATCGGCACGCTCGAAAAGCTGCAGCAGATCGACCCGGCCACCGGGTACTCCCCGCGCGCCGCCGTGCTGGCCTGGGTGAACTATGCCGACCGGGCCGAGCCGTCGCTCCTGCTGCTGATCAAGCCGACCATGACCGGCCGCGAAACCGTCGACCTGCTCAACTACCACGCTGGGCACACCGCCTTCCCGCAGGAGACAACCATGGACCAGTTTTTCGACGAGGCCCAGTGGGAGAGCTACCGCAAGCTCGGCGAGCTGGCTGCGGAAGCGCTGTTCGGCCAGGTCGATGCGGGGCGCCCCCTGCGTGACGCGTTCCTGCTGCCGCCGACCGCCGTCGCGCTGGCCGGACCGCTGGGGCAGGCGGTGGAGGCTCCCGCGGTCGAGGAACCCCGGCTGCCGGCCCCGAGTGCGATGGCAAGGTGACGGCACCGATCCGCGGAAACCGGCGGACGCGAGCCTCCCGATCAGGGCGGCGGCGGATTCTCCTCCGCCACGGGCCAGCCGTCGTCGGACCAGCGCAGCGGCCGGATGGCGAGCGTGGGCACCCCCTTGCGCGTGCCGTCGTAGAAATGCACGCTCACCCAGGTGCGCCCGCCGTCCTGGAGTATGCCCACGTGGCCGGGCCCGATGAAGGGGCCATCGGTCGCCAGGAACACGCTGCCGCCGTCGTAAAGGAGGTCCTTCCCCTCCCGGTCGAGGTACGGGCCGGTCACGGCGCGGCTGCGCCCGACGCGGACCTCGTAGGTGCTCTTGACCCCGCGGCAGCAGATGCCCCAGTTCACGAATAGATAGTACCAATCGCCGTGGCGGCAGAGGCAGGCGGCCTCGATGGACTGGTGCCAGGCCAGCGAATACATCTTCGAATCGGGCGCGATGCGCCGGCCGGTGGCCGGGTCGAGCTCGATCAGTTTGATGCCGCTCCAAAATGATCCCAGGGCGAGCCAGAGGCGGCCGTCGCTGTCGCGGAACACGCTCGGATCGATCGCATTGTAATCGCTGGCCTCCGTGGTCTGCACGACGATCCCCCCGTCGGTCCAATGGTACGCCGGATCCGTCGGATCGAGGCTTGGATTGGTGACCAGGGCGATGGCCGAGGTCCTCTTGCCAAACTTCGAGACCGCGTAGTAGACGCAATAGCGTCCGTTCAGAGCGATGACATCGGGCGCCCAGAAATGGCCCTTCTGGTCCGGCACGACATCCCTGACCCAGGCCGGCGGAGCCGTGAACACGTGGGGACCCCGCTCCCAGTGAATCAGGTTGCGCGACCGCCAGGAGTCGAGGCCCATGCCCGTGGCAAAGAGCCAATAGTCATCCTTGCACTTCACGATCGTCGACGGGTCATGCACGAACGCATCGCGCCGGCCGAGCCGGGCCAGCTTGGCCTCTGCATCGGCATCGGCGGCGAAGCTGTTCCCGGTCGCTAGGGGGGCGGCCAGCGGCAGGAGGAGCCAGGCGAGGACTTCGAACCGGATCCGCCCCGCCCTCACCCGCTGCCAGTGACGGCCAGCCGCCAGCAACGCGAGGGCGGCGAGGAACCAAGCGCTGGTGGCACCGCCACCCCCACCGCCGCCGCCACCGGCCGGGGGCGGCGGCGGGCTGGCGGTGTTCACGGTCAGCGCCGCCTGGGCGCTGGTCACGCTGCCGGAGCCGTTCGTGACGGTGACGGTGTAGTTTCCCGCATTGGCGGCCTGCACGTTGCTCAGGCTGTAGGTGCTGGCCGTGGCGCCGGCGATGGCGGTGCCGTTGAAGTTCCATTGGTAGGTCGGCGACGGCCGGCCCGAGACGGTCACGGAGAACTGCACGTTCGCGCCAACGGTCACCGTCTGGCTCTGCGGCTGCGTCGTGATGGCGGGAGCAGCGGCAACAAATCCGAAACGGATCGTATGGTTATCGGTATCGGCGACGTAGACGTTGTCGGAACCATCGACGGCGACCCCGGTCGGGTGGTTGAAGCGGGCGGCTCCGCCGATCCCATCCGCCGAACCGGCCGCCGCAGCCATGCCGGCGATCGTCGTGACTGCTCCCGCAGCGGAAATCTGTCGCACAGTATGGTTGTCGGTGTCGGCGACAAAGAGGTTGCCCGAGCGGCCGACGGCTAGGCCGGAGGGAAAGAGAAACCGGGCGGCGGTGCCCGCGCCGTCGGCGCTCCCGCCGGAGCCGGCCGCACCGGCGACGGTCGTCACCGCCCCGCTGGCCAGGACGATCTTGCGGATCGTGTCATTGTTGGTGTCGGCGACATACAGGTTGCCGGATCCGTCGATGGCCAGCCCCTGCGGACCGAAGAAGCGCGCGGCGGGCCCGGTGCCGTCGGCGGCCCCGCTGACGCCGGCCTGGCCGGCGACAATGCCGACCACCCCGGCGGGGGTGATGCTCTTCACGACGTGGTTCAGGGTGTCGCCGACGTAAACGTTGCCGGTGCTGTCGACGGCGACGCCCGACGGCCCGTTGAAGCCCGAGGCCAGGGTCGTCACCGCGCCGGCGGCGCTGACCTTCCGGATCGAGTTGTTGCCGGTGTCGGCCACATAGAGATTGCCGGATCCGTCGACGGCGATGCCCGCGGGATGGTTGAACCCCGTGGCGACGGTACTGACCACGCCGGCCGCCGTGATCCTGCGGATGGAGTTGTTGCCCGTGTCGGCCACGTAGAGATTGCCCGCGCTGTCCGCCGCGACGTCGGCGGGAGCCGAGAACCGGGCGCTGGACCCGGAGCCATCCGCGCTGCCGCTGGCACCGGCCTGCCCGGCCAGTGTGGCAACGGTCAAGGCGCCTGGGGTGGTGTCGATCGCGACCTTGCTGCCCCACACGGCCACACCGCCGCCGGAGAGCGCGGAGAAGGTCAGCACCCAGATCTGGTTGTCCTCGTCCCACTGACGCGAGAAGACGCCGCGGTAGGTCGTCCCGCCGAGGACGAGCGTGGCGTTATGGTCGCCGGACAGCTGCCACGTGCCGGTGACGGCACCCGTGACCGAGCCATCGATGTTGAGCGTGATGACGGAAGAAGTCTTGACGGTGGCGGTGATGTCCTTGCCGTGGTTGATCAGCTTGTAGTTGCCCACGATC
>CAZKDK010000020.1:0-22230 GCA_964551145.1 uncultured Opitutaceae bacterium
GCGGGTGGCGGCGGCTCCGGGACGCGGTCCGCCGCAGGCGCCGGGGTCACCGCCGTGCCCGCCTTGGTCCGGTAATAACGCGAACGCCGGCGCGGCGGCCTGCCGGCCGCGTCTTCCGAGGCGCCATGGGCGGGCGGACCGGCCGCGTCCGATCCCCGGGACGGCGGATCATCGCCCGAATTTGACAGTGGTTCCATGAGGTCGTGGGGAAAGGCCCGCTCCTGATGCGCGAACGCCCCGCCGCGAAGGCGGGGGCCGGTGTCACGGGTTCGAAAACGAAGCGATCAGCGCGGACACCTGTTCGCGCAGAAAGTCGAGCGAGCCATCATTCAATAGGACAAAATCAACCAGCTCAATCTTCTGAGCCGGCGGCAGTTGCTTTAGGATTCGCTGGCGCGCCAGCTGCGGTGGAAGCCCGCGCCGCTCAAGCCGCGCCAATTGGACGTCGGGATGAGAGGCGACGCAGACCGTTAAATCAAACCAATTTTGAAGACTTTTCTCGAACAGAAGCGGCACCTCCACAACCCATGACTTCGTACGATCCGCGGCGAATGCGTTCCGCCAAAAAGCAAAAAGGCGCGGATGAAGAAGGCCCTCGAGCCACGCAAGCTCCTCGTCGTCCACGAAAACGCGGCGGGCCAGCTTGCTGCGATCCACCTGGCCTGACTCCGCCAGCACGTCCGGCCCGAAGCGATTCCGGATCGCGTCAATGACGTCTGAGTCAACAAGTAGAGTCGAGCGGATGATCTGGTCGGAATCCAGCGACGCAAAGCCATGCCCGGCCATCATGCTGGCCACCACCGTCTTGCCACAACCGATTCCACCTGTGAGGCCCACGATCATCGACGTCGATTAACCCGTTGGCGCACCTTGAGAAGACGCGAGTTTCACCTTGCAGCTATGAGGGCCTGACCCTTTGCTTTGAACAACGCCGATTACTAGCAATAGCGTTCTTCCGTGAAACACGCCACGGCTGCATGATGTTTACCAAAGCTGAGACCGAAAATGCTCCTGCTACGGCCGCGATTATTCGTGCGATCTACCTTCGCGTCTACCCCGGAGCCGATCTCGGAATCATCGAGCGGCTGTTTCATGATGTCGAGGATATGTTCGCCGGCCGGTACCTCGACTACCTGCCGCTCGACATGCGCTATCACGGCATTGCGCACACGCTCCGGGCGGTGGTTGCGCTCACGGAGCTGATCGAGGGGCGCCGGCGCGCCGGCGTCATGCCCGTGCTCGGCTTCCGCGATTTTCAGGTCGCGCTGGTTGCGATCCTCCTTCACGACACCGGCTACCTGAAGTTGCGCTCTGATTCCGCGGGGACGGGAGCCAAGTACACGTCCATCCACGTCTCGCGGAGCTGCGCCTTCGCGGCGAGCTATCTGCCGACCGTCGGCTTCAAGCGTTCCGAGATCGACGCCGTCACGGGCGCCATCCGCTGCACCGGCCCGCACAGCGACATCGACCAGGTGCGTTTCCACGGGGAGGTCGAGCATTTCATCGGCTGCGCCGTGACCACGGCCGATTACCTCGGCCAGATGGCCGCCGAGGACTACATCGAGGACTTGTCGTCGCTCTATGCCGAACTCGAGGAGGCCGACGACTTTCTCCATGTGCCGCAGGACAGGCGCCTGTTCCGCAGCGTGCCCGAACTGATCGCCAAGACCCCCGCATTCTGGGAGCAGTTTGTCCTGCCGCGCCTGACTCGGGAGTGCCACGCGGTCTTCCGCTACCTCGCCGATCCCTACCCCGCCGGCCCGAACGCCTACATCCAGGCGGTCGAGCGGAACATGGAGCGCGCCCGCGCCTACACCAGAAAACGGGCGGCCGGGCCGAACGCCGCCGCGCGGCGCGCCTGACACCGGCGAGGTTCCGCCGGAGGCGGTTCCCACCCGCCGTCCGCTCCCGGGCGCCGCCGCCAGCCCCACCAATGGCGAAGCTTGCGTGCCGGGCGCGGCTCTGTTTTCCTGTTTATGGAATATTTCGCCGCATGCTGGCAACCGTCCATTCCGCCGCGCTGCAAGGCATCGACGCCGAACTCGTCCTCGTGGAGGTGAACACCGGCGAGGCGGGCCCGCCCGAGCTCATCCTCGTCGGCCTCCCCGACGCCGCGGTGAAGGAGTCGGAGGACCGCGTCTTTTCAGCGCTCAGCAACAGCGGTTTCCACATGCCGGGATCGCGCACGACCATCAATCTCGCGCCGGGCGACATCCGCAAGGAGGGGCCGCTCTATGACCTCCCCATCGCCCTTGGCATCCTCCGGGCCACCGGGCAGCTCGCGGCCGATCATCTCGCCGACTACCTCATCGCCGGCGAGCTGAGCCTCTCCGGGGCGACCCGGCCGATGCGCGGGGCGCTGGCCACGGCCCTGCTGGCGAAAAACCTCGGCAAGCGCGGCCTGCTGCTGCCGCCGCGCTCCGCGGAGGAAGCCGCCCTCGTCGACGGCGTCGCGGTTTATTCCGTGTCTTCCCTGGACGAGGCCTATCGCTTCCTCGCCGGCGACTGCGTCCTGGCCCCGCTGCCGGGCGGTCTGTCCGCGCCGCGCGCGGCCCCGGAGCCGGAGGGCGAGCCCGCCGGCGATTTTTCCGAGATCAAGGGGCAGCCGGCGCTGCGCCGGGCCGTCGAGGTCGCCGTGGCCGGCGCCCACAACCTGCTCATGATCGGCCCGCCCGGGGCCGGAAAATCGATGCTGGCCAAGCGCATCCCCACGATCATGCCGCGGCCCTCGCTCGACGAGTTCCTCGAGGTGCTCAACATCCATTCCGCCGCCGGCCGCACCCTCCGCAACGGCCTGCCCTTTCTCTCCCGCCCCTTCCGTTCCCCGCATCACACCATCTCCGACGTCGGCCTGATCGGCGGCGGCGTGATTCCCGGCCCCGGCGAGATCTCGCTCGCCCACCACGGGGTGCTGTTTCTCGACGAACTGCCCGAGTTCAAACGCTCGGCGCTCGAGGTCATGCGCCAGCCGCTCGAGGACGGCGCGGTGACCATCTCGCGCAGCGCCGGCAAGGTCACGCTCCCCTGCAGCTTCATGCTCGTCGCCGCCATGAATCCCTGCGCCTGCGGCTATCTCGGCGACCCGCGGCACGAATGCCGCTGCACCCCCGCCCAGATCCAGCGCTACCGGGCGCGCATCAGCGGCCCCCTGCTCGATCGCATCGACCTCCATGTCGAGGCCCCGTCGCTCACGATCGAGGAACTGCGCCAGGCGCAGCCCGGGGAGGCCTCGGCCGCCATCCGCCCGCGGATCGAGGCCGCCCGCGCCCGCCAGCGCGCCCGCTACGCCGGCACGGCCACCGCCGCCAACGCCCGGATGACGCACGCGCAGATCCGCCGCCACTGCCCGGTCGACCCGGTCCTCGGCCGCCTGCTGCAGCAGGCCATGGAGGAGCTGGGCCTGTCCGCCCGCGCCTACGACCGCATCCTCAAGGTCGCCCGCACGATCGCCGACCTCGCCGGGGCCGAGGCCGTCGCGGCGCCCCACCTCCTCGAGGCCATCCAGTACCGCATCCTCGACCGCAACCGGTTCACCTGACTACTGAGGCTCCCGCCGATGGTCTGTCTGCGCACGGTGCGCAGCCGGCTCCCCTGCTCCCTATCTCCAGAGTCAATTCGTAACCCCTTCGGATCGCTCCTCGTTGCGGAGACGGGTTGTCCAGTCGGCGCCGGCGCACCGTCGTGCGATCACTTGAGGTGCTGTGCCAGGAAGGACTCCACCCCGGCGTAGATCTTGAAGGCACGCTTGAAGGTGATCCTGCGGAATTCAGATCCGACAACCACTTTCTCGTAGGAAATGTGATGGTTTTCCAGGGCCGACAAGAGCGCCCGCCCCTGTTCTTCTTCCACAATCATGTAATTATAGTAAGAGACGAAGACCGGAGCCTTCAACCGGTCGATCTGCCTGAGGGCCGACATGGCTGTGAATCTCTCGGCTTCCTTCGTGGGGTCCCCGAGGTGACGTTTCATGATATCGAAGTCGATGGTCGTGGAAAACTCGCGGTTGGCCGTCGACATATATTTCGTCCAGTCGTAGGTGCCGGACATCAGCACGCCGCAGCGGAAAAGCGTGGGCTCCTCCTCCATACAGCGCAGGGCAATGTAGGCTCCAAATCCGTCGCCCATGGCGGCGATGCGGTCCTTGTCGATCAGCCCGGTGCCCAGGAGCCGCTTCACACCGTCGATCACGTCGCTGGGCATCTTCTCGAAACGCCATTCCTCGAACAGCGGATACTGCCAACCGTAGCCAGGCGAGCCGCGATAGTTGGGCTGGAACACGGCATAGCCCCGATCGGCAAGGAACTGCGCCTCAGCATCCCACGCCCAAAAATCGCGCATCCTCGGGCCATCGTGCGGAATCACGACGAGTGGCGCCGGGTGGGCCTTGGTCGCGCCGGTTGGCAGAACCAGGAACCCCTCGACCTCGTGGCCGTCGCGGGTCTTGTAGCTCACGATCCGCATGGGGTGCATGCGCGCCGGGTCGATCCAGGGTCGGGTGCTCTTGATCAAGCCCAGCGTGCCCTTGCTGAGATCAATCTGGTAGTAGGCCACAGGCAGCACGTCGCTGCGCACCGACACGACGAACCGGTGCTCGTCCAAACTGCTTCCCATGATGTTCACGATGACCTTCTTGAACGGCAGGCTCCGTTCGATGCGGCTCTGCAGGTTCTTGTACTCGGGAAGAAACCAAACCGTCGAGGGAGCCTCGCGATTGAAGGTCATGCCGATGATCTGGCGCGTCACCGGATGCCGATAGAAATAGGCGGCCTCGGGATCGTAACGGGGGTCGCGATAGAGTTCCTCGCCGAGTGTGCCGGTGACCGCGTCCATCCGCTGCACGGCGCGAGGATGTCCGGGCTCGCGGGGGCCGAGCACGATCAGTTCGTTGGGCCTGTCGCCGACCGCCAGCACCTCGACCTGATCGAGATCGATCGGACACTCGATCCACTTGTCGTCATCAAGGCGATAGAGCTTGTGGTAGCCGTCTTTTTCCGTCTCGGCGAAGGCAAGATGTCCCATCTTGTCGCAAAAATAGTCGCTTTGGATGCCGCCCTTCGGGATCGGATAGACATGATTCACGGTCGCCCCAATTCCAAAGCCGCTTGCGGACGAATGGTTGCCGAAAACACCGGTGGCCGGCGGAAGATGCACTCGCGCATCGATCGACATCACGCCGACCTCGGACCCGCCACTTAGACCATTGAACCGGTAACGCAGCCAAATGAGCGGCTCCATGCGGTCATCTCGAGGGATGCTCAGGGGATCGAGGAAAAAGCGGTTCTCGAGCCAATAGTCCTTCCCGGGATCTCCGACGGAAACCACGGTGGTTCCGTAGTAGTTCAGATCTTCGACCCAGACCTGGCAGATCAGATGATCGTCATCGAGCCAGCGGTAGTGGACGGGGCCGCCAATGGTCTCGACCTTGTTGGTGTCGAGATGATCGAGGAGCAAACCGAAGGATTCCTCCCTCACATTGGTCAGCGTGGCCGCGAAGCAGGTGCCCGCATCATTCAGCTGGGGGTTGGTGAAGAGATCCGGACGAAAGAAATCCGTCAGCGGAATCGGCTCGTCGGCCGCCACTGGAGTGATCCGGTCCAGGTCGTCGGTCGGCTTGGCGCAGACGCAGGGAATGAGGAGCGCAAGCCCGACGAGGGCCGACGCGGAACGGAGCTGGGTTCTCATCGCTTATGGGGTATGGGGTGGCTGTCCTCGTGGTATCAATCGCAGCAGCGCTGGCGAAAATTCGGGCGGATGGCGCCGCAAACGCTCCTCCTTATGACAGCGTAGGCCGGCTGTCTTGGCTTGGAGCACGCCAACGGGGTATGGATAGAAACGCCTTTTCGTCGAAGAATGGCCTACGTTCGATTCAAAAGCAGTTGTGAATGAAACGCTTCCTCTTCGGACATTCAAGGCAGAAACCCCTCCCCTGCAGGAGGCGATCCAGTATCGTCCTTTGGATGGGGATTTGCCGCATTGATCCGCCAGGCACCGTTCGGGCCTGGGGCTTGTTTATGCGTCCCGCCGCGGCTGAGGTCGCACGCACCAACAAACAGTCATGCTCTAACGGCTGCGGCCATCCCGGCGACCCGCGGCACGAATGCCGCTGCACCCCCGCCCAGATCCAGCGCTGTCGGGCGCGCATCCGCGGCCCCCTGCTCGATCGCATCGACCTCCAGATCGAGGCCCCGGCGCGCGCGACCGAGGAACTGCGCCAAACCCAGCCCGGGGAGACCTCGGCCTCGATCCGCCCGCGGATCGAGTCCGCCCGCGCCGGATCCGTCGTTCAGTTGCGGATACACCGCAGGGGCGCCGGCCGGCATCACCCGATTGTCGTAAAAAATTACCCCATCCGGGGTACGACCGGCGGCAAACGGTCGCACTCGATCCGGATTCTCCCATGCTTTCCGCCCGTGGCACCAATGCATGGGATGAAAGGCGACGCGTGACAGCGGTCATCGTGGAAGACCAGATCATGTTCCGGGGGTTTCTCCGGAAGATCTGCGAGGACGGCGTCGGGCTCACCGTCGTCGCCGAGGTCGCCGCGGCTGCCGAGGCCCTGGCCGCCTGCCGGCTGCACCATCCCCGCATCCTCCTGCTCGACCTCGAGCTGCCCGACGGGAACGGCCTCGACCTCGCCCCCGAACTCAAGCGCGCGTCGCCGGAGACGAGGATCCTGGCCATCTCCGCCCGGGTCGACGACTACACGCTGTACCGGGTCGTCGATTCGGGCGTCGACGGCTACATCGACAAGGTCGGCTCCACGGTGGAGTCGCTGACCGGCGCCATCCGCGCGGTCATGACCCGGGGCGCGTATTTCTCGCCGGCGGTCGATGCCGCGCTCCGGAGGATGGCCGACGATCCGGTGGCCTTTCCGAAGATCCTGTCGCCGCGCGAGCTCGACCTGCTGCGCGTGATCGGCGGCGGGTGCTCCGATCAGGACGCGGCGCGGCGTCTCGGGCTGAGCGCGCTGACGGTCAAGACGCACCGGCGGAATATCATGCTGAAGCTGGGGCTGCACAGCAGCCGCGACCTGATGCGCTACGCCGCCACGGCGGGCTTCGCTCGATTCTGAACGCATCCGGGCGGGTCGGCCGCAGCGGGATCGCTGCTGCGGCCCGCGAGACGCGTACCGCAGGCCGGCGCCGTCCGGACCGGCCGCCTCACAGCTTCTGCGGAGGCATCGCCTTTTGCAGCACCTCGAGCAGCTCCGAATGGGGATCGAAAAACGCCTCAAACTGCGCCAGGTCCAGCGGCGTGTGCTTGTTCCCGTCCTGGAGCGACGAATCCGCGCCGCGCCGCAAAAGGAGCTTCACGGTCGACAGGTGGCCGTACTCGGTCGCCAGGTGCAGCGGCGTGCGGCCCGAGTTGTCCTGGGCGTTCACGTCGGCCCGCGCGTCCAGCAGCAGCGCGACGACCGGATCGTGCCCGGCCTGGGCGGCGTTGTGCAGCGGCGTGACCCCCTTGGCGTCCTCGGCCGCGGGATCGGCGCCCTTGGACAGCAGGAGCTTGATCACCGACTCGTCGCCCCAGCGGCAGGCCTCGCTCAGGGGCGTAAAGCCGTACTTGTTGGCGATCCGGATGTCCGCCCCCTTCTCCACGAGGAGCGACACGACTCCGGGCAACTGCTGGTGGACGGCGACGTACAGCGGCGCGTTGCCCTCGCCGTTGCGCACGTTGACCTTGGCCCCGTGCTCGATCAGGAAGCGCACCACCGGCTCCCGCCGGTAGTGGATCGCGTTCAGGAGGGGCGTCGTGAGGTATTGGGTTTCCTGGTAATCGACGTCTGCGCCCTTGGCGACCAGCCGGGCGACCTCGGCCACATCGCCCTCCCCCCGGTTCAGGTAGAGCAGCAGCTCCTCCGACGGGGAAGCCGGCGTGCCGGGAGCGGGCGCCATCGCCTCGCGCAGCACCTTGACCAACGGCGCGTAACCCAGCTTCTCGGCGAGCGCGAGCGGAGTCAGCTGGTCCTGGTTGACCGCATGGGTGTCCGCGCCCCGCGAGAGGAGGACGCGCACCGTCGCCTCCTGGTTCCGGTACGCCGCACCGTGCAGCGGCGTATCGCCGTCCTTGCTGCGGGCGTTGATGTCGGCGCCATTTTCCAGCAGGCAGCCGACGACCTCGAGATTGCCGTCCAGGGCGGCGCAGTGGAGCGGCGTCTGTCCCCATTGGTTGCGCGCATCGACGGTGCAGCCCGCCTTCAGCAGGACTTCCGCCACGGCCTGGGATGTGGCCACATGCAGGGGCGTCGCTTCCGAAGTGTTGCGGATGTCGGGCGACATCCCGCGCTCGACCAGCAGCTGGACGACGTCCGCGGCGCCGTTCAACGCGGCGGCATGCAGCGCCGTCTGGTTGTCGTCGTGCGACACCGCCGTGACGTCGGCCCCGTGGGCCAGGAACACCTCCGCGACCGCGCGGTTGGCCGCCCGCAGGAGCGGCGTGGTGCGCCAGCGGTCCCGGGCGTTCACCTGGGCGCCCTTCTCGATCAGCAGCGCGGCCACGTCCGCCTCGCGCACGAAATGCAGTGGAGTCCGCTGGTACTTGTCCACCGCGTTGACATCCGCGCCCTTGGCGATGAGGGCCCGGGCGATCGCCGCCGAATGCACCGTGCACAGCGGCGTGAGCTGGGACTTGTTGCGCTCGTTCGGATCCCCACCCTGATCCAGCAACGTCGTGACCTTTGCGAGGTCGTCGGCCCGGACGGCGTCGAAGAGCTCGCTGTGCGCCGGGGGCTCCGCCGGGCGGAGGCCGGCTGGGAGCCAGAGAAGAAGGAGGGTGAGAAAGATACGGGATTTCTTCATGGGACTTGGCAGTGACGCGAGTCTGGGGGTCCCCCGTTCATTCGGCCACAGAAGTCTTGTGGGGGAAAGACCCCAGGCGCACAGTCGGATCGTGAATGTTCGCGGGAAAGACTACCGGGCCGTCTGGATGGACGGCCGCGACGTCGTCGTGATCGACCAGCGGCTGCTGCCGCACCGGTTCGCGCTCCTGCGCCTGCGGAATCACCGCGCCACCGCCCGGGCGATCCAGAACATGACCATCCGCGGCGCGGGCACGATCGGCGCCACCGCCGCCTACGGGCTGGCGCAGGCCTGCCTCGAGACCGGGCGATCGCCGGACCGGCGGTCGTTCGCGGCCTACGTCCGGCGGGCCCATGCCACGCTCCTGCACACCCGACCCACCGCCGCCGACCTGCGGCATGGCCTCGACCGCGTCCTCGCGCGCGTCCGGGCGGCCGCCGATGTGCCGGCCGCACGGGCCGCCGCCGTGGCCGAGGCCGGTGCGATCGCCGACGAGTACGCGGAACGCGGCCGGCGGATCGCGGCGATCGGCCTGCCCTTGATTCCCCGCGGGGCGCGCGTGCTGACCCACTGCAACGCCGGCTGGCTCGCCCTCGTCGACTGGGGCAGCGCGACGGCGCCGCTCTACCTGGCGCACCGCCGCGGACGGAAACCCTTCGTGTGGGTCGACGAGACGCGCCCCCGCAACCAGGGGGCGGGGTTGACCAGCTGGGAGCTGCTGCAGGAGGGCGTGCCGCACGCGGTCATCGCCGACAACGCCGGCGGTCACTTCATGCGCCGCGGTCTGGTCGACCTGTGCATCGTCGGGGCCGACCGCATCGCGGCCAACGGCGACGTCGCGAACAAGATCGGCACCTACCAGAAGGCGGTGCTCGCCCACGCCAACGGCATCCCTTTCTACGTGGCCGCGCCGACTTCGACCGTCGACCTGCGCTGCCGGACCGGCGATGCCATTCCGATCGAGGAACGGGATCCGGACGAGGTGCATTTCGTCGCCGGCCGGACGGCGCGCGGCCAGGCGGCCCGGGTCCGCGTCACGCCGCGGGGAGCCGCCGCGGCGAACCCGGCCTTCGACGTGACGCCCGCGCGGTACATCACGGGCATCATCACGGAGAAGGGCATCTTCAAACCCGCCGGCATCCGGCGGTGCCTGGGCGCCCGGTAGGCGCGAGGTTCCGCACCCTCTGCGCGCGCCGGCCGGCGCCGCGCCCCACGCGCGGCGGGGTCCGCGCGATGGCAGCACCGGTGGGCCGCGCGGCATTCGGGCCACCCTGGTATCCAAGACTCGCCTACCGACACCCGACTGCCGCGGGATTGAGTAAAACACCTCACGCAGTGGCGCCACATCGTCCCAAAATCGCGAATTGCGCACAAAAAGGTTGAAGTTTGGGGATAAGCCGGCAGTCACGAGAATTTGAAGTGTTGGAATTACGCGGGCCGCCAGATGAACACCCGACCCTGATCGCTTGACGGTTCCGCCCCTGCCCGTCGATCGGCGGCCCTGCGCCCTGCTTCCCCAGCGTTCACCCGAAATGAAAACCATACCCCGTGCAGCCGTTCTTGGCCTCTCACTCTGTTTCGCCTTCCTGGCACCGGCCGTCGGCCAGGACGCATACACCCTCACCAAGCTGACTCCGCCTGGTACCTTTTTCAGCGAGGCCTATGCGGTCAACGACAGCGGCTGGGTCACCCTGCGAGCCACGGATACGGCCGACAGCCCGCAAGCGGCTTTGCTCTACAACAACGGATACCTGGCCGGCATCGGCGATCTGCCGGGAGGCCTGGGCAACTTCCCCTTTGCCCTCAACAATCCCGGCCAGGTGGTCGGCTGCGACAGCCTCCCCAGCGATGGTTCGCATGAGCATGCCTATCTCTTTTCCGACGGGCTGCTCAGCGATCTCGGCACTGTGGCGGGGGGGTATCGAACCCTCGCCTACGGGATCAACGATTCCGCGCAGATCGCCGGCTATGTCGATTTCAGCAACGGCACCCGGCACGCCTTCCTTTATGCGAACGGGGTGATGGCCGACCTGGGGACGCTGGGAGGCACCGAGAGCACGGCGGAGGGCATCAACAACGCGGGAGATGTGGTCGGGTATTCCTTCACCGCCAGTCGCGACATCATCCATGCCTTCGTCTATCGGGCCGGTGTCATTACCGACCTGTTCACCCTGACGAACGGGCGGGCGATAGAAGCCACGGCGATCAACGACCGAGGCGATATCGTGGGGCGTTCTCGCGGCAACCTGGCCTTCATCTACCGCAACGGTGTCTTCCAAGAACTGGGCACTCTCGGCGGCTCATTCAGCAGCGCCTACGCGTTGAACGAAGCGGGAGCGGTGGTCGGCTATGCCTCGGCCGCCGACGGTTCATCGCATGCCTTTATCTACAAACCCGAATCGGGCATGATCGATCTCAATGGCGCCGTGACGTTGAGCGACGGCACCGCGCCGGGCTTTCTGAGCCTGAACACGGCAAAAGGCATCAACGAACTGGGGCAGATCGTCGGCTCGGGCACCTACTTCGACGGCTCCACCCGTTCAACGCAGGCGTTTCTGCTAACCCCCGGCGTTCCCCAGACCGCGACACCCACATTCAGCCCTGCCAGCGGCACGTACCTGGGATCGCAAGTGGTCACGATCAGCACCACGACAAGCGACGCCACGATCCGCTACACGACCGATGGCAGCACACCGAGCGAACTCTCGGGCGCCATCTACATGGGGCCGCTGAGTCTGTCAGCCTCGTTTACCCTCACGGCGATCGCATTCGCCCCCGATCACCTGGATAGTCCCGTCGCCAGTGCCACCTACACGATCATTCCGTTGCCCGGCGCGGCCGCACCATCCTTCTACCCGGCTGTCGGCACTTATGCGAGAGCCCAGACGGTAACCATCAACTCAGCGACCAGCGGCGCCACGATCCGCTACACGACCGATGGAAGCACTCCGACCAAGACCAACGGTACGGCGTATGCAGGCACCCCGGTGAACATCAGCGCGACCACGACGCTCAAGGCCATCGCCTCGGCGACCGGCTTTGCCGACAGCACGGCATCCGGCGGTCTCTACATCATCAATGCCTCGCCTGCCGCCACCTTGAATGTCCTGCACGATTTTGTCGCGTTCAACAACGGAGGGTCCCATCCATACGCCGGCCTGATCCAGAGCAACGACGGAGTCCTGCGCGGCACGACCGGCGGCGGAGGCAGTGGCTACAATGGAACCGTCTTTCAGATGACTCTCTCGGGCACCTTTGCCACCTTGTTCTCGTTCGATGTCACCAATGGCACGGGTTCTTCCGCAGGCTTGGTTCAGGGCAGCGACGGCAATTTTTTCGGCACGACCGCAAGCGGAGGCAGTGGCTACTATGGCACCGCTTTTCAAATGACTCCCGCGGGCGCCTTGACCACCCTGGTCGCCTTTGACGGCGAGAATGGTAGTAGTCCTTTCGCGGCTATGATTCAGGGTACCGACGGCAACTTCTACGGCACGACTCAATATGGAGGCAGTGGCACTTGGGGCACCGTGTTCAAGATGACCCCGGCGGGGGTCCTGACCACTTTGGCATCGTTTAATGGCGACAATGGCTCCGATCCTCAAGGGGGGCTGGTACAAGGCGGCGACGGTAATTTTTTCGGAACCACGTTAGCTGGAGGAATCGGTGACAACGGTACCGTGTTCATGGTTACGCCGGCAGGCGTCCTGACCACCTTGGTTTCTTTTGACGGCAGTAATGGAGCCAATCCCTGGGCGCCGTTGCTAGTGGGTCGTGATGGCAGCTTCTACGGCACCTCCAGCAATGGAGGGGGTAACCTGTGCGGCACCGTCTTTCGGCTGACCCCGGCAGGCGTTTTGACCACATTGGTTTCATTCAATTCCGCCAATGGAAACTATCCGACTGCCGGCTTGGTGCAGGGCAGCGACGGCAACTTCTACGGTACGACCGCCTTTGGGGGCGCTACCGACAATGGCACCATCTTCCGGATGACTCCCGCGGGCGTCCTGACCACTTTAGCCTCATTCGATGGCGCCAACGGAGCCAACCCTTTCGCGAGCTTGGTCCAGGGCAGCGATGGCAACTTCTACGGCACGACCCTGAATGGCGGTGCCACCGGAGATGGAGTGATCTTCCAGCTGATCGTGCCGGCGCCGAACCTCAACCTCGAGGCGGAGGATCTCGCCTATGTGCCCAGCGGCGCCAAAGCCATCGTGCGCCGCGACTGCAATGCCAGCGATGGGAAGTGGATCGAACTGGATGCAAATCGTGACGGCGATTCCATCAGGTTCAGCTTCCATGTAGCCCAGGCCGGACATTATCAGCTCAGCATGAGGTGGAAGAGCGACAATGACCGTGGCCTGCTTTCCCTCAAGGTGGATGGACTCCCGCTCGGGGGCGTGCTTGACCAATACTCCGCCAACCCTGGTTTTAGAGCGACCAACTTCGGCACGGTCGAACTTTCGGAAGGCGACCACATGATCCGGCTGGTCGTCACCGGCAGAAGGCGGAGTTCACACGGCTTCACGATCTCCGCGGACATGTTCACCCTCGTGCAGCAGTAGCCCAGCTCGTGGCGGCGCGGCGGCAGCGATTCGCGCCGGCGCCGTGTGCGCGCGCCGTAACGGAGCTGTTACCAAGATCTGCTTTCCCGCACCCGCGGCCGGGTCGAGCGTCCTGGGTTCCGTGGATGCCAGGGAGGGCCGGGCGTCGGCGGACGCCTAATTGCATGGGCGGAATCCGCCACTTCTTCCTGACTCAGGCCCGATCCCAGCATCCGCCAAATGAACATCAGCCGTCACTCGAATCATCCCGCCAAGCGAATTGCGACGGCACGATTCCCGCGGACGACGGCCAGCTCATGACCGATATGCAGTGTGAATGGAAACGAAGCGTCCGGGCTGGCGATGGCGTGCGTCTTGACCGCCGAAAGCCTGACACCGCGCGCGCAGCCGGGAACGAACGATCTGCCATTCCCAGGGAACCCGAGCCGCCGCCGGCGTTCTATGGGCGGCACGAGGTCCGATTCGCCGCACCGCTTCAGGCAACGGGTTCATGAGCAGCAAGACATTCGCCTTCGTCTACGTCATCCCTCTCGGGTCGAGCGCCCTTGACCGCCACCGCTGCGCGGACCTGCTCGATTCAATCCGTTGCTGCGAGCCGACCGCGGCGCACACCTATCTCGTCAACGACGGCAACGATGATCGCGCTCTCCGCCGTTTGCTCGAGGTTTCGGGCCTCGGGGGCAGCGTGGTGGCGACCCCCGGGGCGGGCCGCGGCCTGCACTGGTCCGACCGGCTCACCGTCGGCCTCTCCCACACCTACCGGCGCGTGCTGCGCGACTTCCCCGACCACTCGGTCTGCCGCCTCGACACGGATGCGCTGATTGTGAGGCCCTTCGGGGAGGCGGCCGCGCGGATCTTCGCGGCCGACCCCCAGGTCGGACTGATCGGAAGCAGCGGCCTGTTCGGCGGCGGACGCCACCTCGGCCGGTGGTGGGCGCGCCAGGCCCGCCAGCTGACCCGACGGCTGGTCCGCTGGCACCGTCCGCCCTATTTCCGCCAAAACCTTGTCGGCGTGAACGGGCTGATGCGCCGTCACGCCCTGCGGGCGGCCGCGCTCGGCCACTCGCTGGGCACGGCCGTTTGCGGAGGCGGGTACCTCTTCCGCGCAGAGGCGATTAGGGCGGTATTCAGCCTCCCCGGAACCGACCGTCTGGCGGAACGCAGCCAGATCGCCGTGGCCGAGGAGGTGCTCCATTCGATCCTGACCTGCGCGGCAGGCTATCGGCTGGAAATCCAGGACAAGCCCGGGGACCCTTTCGGGATCGCCTGGCGGGGCCTGCCCGGAGGCTCGCTCCGGGAAGTCTGGGAACGGGGCAACGCCATCATTCACAGCGTCAAAACCCACGGCGGATTCAACGAGGGATCGACCCGCGACTTCTTCCGGCACCGGCGCGCGGAACTCAGTCCGGCATGATGACCGGCGCGCGTCTGCGCAGATCGTGAGAAGCGTCCGGGTTTCCCCTGCGCCCGCCTAGGCCGACCCGCCGGGCGAACCGGGAATGGCGGACGCCGAAATCCCGGCAGCCGCCGCCCGCCTGGCGGCGCGGCGGCGCCAGGCGCAGCGCATGGGATAGCGCACTGCCCCGTGGTAGAGCGCCAGGATGATCAGCACCCCGAGGCCGGCATACAGCATGCCCTCGATCGTGGTCGGCACGGCCGGCCTGAAAATGCTCCAGGTCCCGCGCGCGATTGAAAGGTCGACATGCCGGAGGAAGACAAACGGACGCGTGAGGATCGACGCATGGCGAATGGCCGCGTCCGCGTTCGCCAGCACGTAGACGCGATCGGCCGTGTCGTGCATCAGGTGGCCGAGCCGGGCCACCGTCGCCTCGGTGTTGGCCTGGGTCTGCGCCGTCAGCTGCTCGAGCGTCAGCCCGGACTTCGCCGCCACCTCCCGGAACTGGTCCAGTTGGCGCCGGGCCTCGTCGAGATGCCCGCCCAGCCGCTGGAGGTACTGCTGGATGAACTCGGGAAGTTGGGAGAAAAGCACCGCTCCGAGGACGCAGAGCAGACGGTCGATCAGGCCATCGCCCGCGGTAAGCACCTTCTGAACCGGCCGGGTCACGCGCACGCGGCAGCATCCACCGATCGCCGGCGGGCGGCAAGCCCTCGCCGCACGGCCCGGCGCCTTGGGCTCCCGGCCAGCCTCCCCGTCTGGGCGGCGATGGCATCGCGCAGCCGGGCCGCGCCAGGGGGTGGTAGGGTCTTTTTTACATATCTTTAACTTGAGCTTGCGGGGCGGCGGTCCAATCTCATCTCCCCCTTTCACCCCCGTGCACTCTACCCCCATACGGTGCACTCTTGTCCTCGGCGCGCTTCTGTTTGCCTTTCCGGCCGCGGCCGACGATGTCTCGCGCCTGCAGCAGGTGACCGACGAGCTGGCCACACTGCAGACCGTGGTGCAGCAGCTTCCCGAGGGCCGCGAGCGCAACAAGCTCACCGAACGCCGCACGCTGCTCGAGCGCGAACGCGACATCCTTCGGAAACGCCAGCTGCTTGAGGCCAAGGAGCAGGCGCTCGACCATCGGATCCAGGACAGCCCCGCCATGAGGCTGCAGGCTGCGCTCCGCACGCTGGAGCCGCACACGCAGCCGTTGCAGACGCGACTGGAAACGCTGAACGACCGGATCCGCGAGGCCGTCGGGCGCACCGGTTCCCTCAAGGCGGCCCGGGACCGGGCTGCCCGCCTGCCCGCGGGCCGCGACCGCAATGACCGGCTCGCCGCCGTCGACGAGCAGCTCCTGACTGCGACCGACGAGTTCGAATCCCTCCAGCTGCAGCGTGAAGCCACCAGCCACGGACTCGCGCTCGCCCGGGAGGTGGAAGGCGTTGCGGCCCGGCTGCGCGACGAGGCGGCAATGCCACAGCTGCAGCTGCGCGTCTGGTGGGAAAAGCAGCGCGAGCTGCGTGCGCTGGCGGGGCGCCTCGACTCGGAGCGGGAGACGGCCCGGACGGTCGACGAACGCCGCGACGCCGCGGTCGACGCCCTGGCCCTCGCCAGGGAAAAGCTGGGCCAGATCGACGAGGAGATCGCCCTCCTCACCCCGGAGGTCGGGATTTTCCGATCGACCCCGGGCATCGACCGGCTGCTGGCCGCGGCCCGCCGCGACAAGGACGCCCTCGCCACCCGCCTGCCGTTCGTCGAGGCCCAGTCCAACGCGCTCTCCGAGGCCGCAGCCGCCACCGCGCACCTGACGAATCTCCTCGGCACCGAACTGGCGTGGCTGCGCGACCGGCAGCACGCGCTGACGATGCGCCTGCTTCGCTGGCTCGCCTGGCCGGCCGGCGTCCTCGCACTGGTCGCGCTCTGCTTCCTCGGAGCGAACCGGTTCATGCTGCCGCGCTTCTACAAACATGAGATGCTCGTCAGCGCCCGCCGGGTGAATCACTACTTCATGATCACGACGCTGCTCGTGATCATGGCTGCGTTTTTTTTCGAGGACCTGCGCCTGCTCGCCACCACCCTCGGGATCGTCAGCGCCGCGCTCGTGATCGCGCTGCAGGACGTGTTCGCCTCCCTCGCGGGCTGGTTTGCCATCATCATCAGCCACAAGGTCCGCGTCGGCGATCGGGTCGAGATCGATGGCGAGAAGGGCGACGTGATTGAGATCGAACTGATGCGCACGACGTTGAACGAGATCGACGCCGGCATCGGCATGGACCACCCGACCGGCCGGATCATTGCCATCCCCAACAGCTTCATCTTCCGCAGCCGGGTGCACAATTCCACGCGCCACCACCGCTGGGTCTGGCTGCGCACCGACATCACGGTCACCTATGAGACGCCGCTGGCAGCCGCGATCGCCGTCATCCGCAAGGCTGTCGAGGATGTGAGCGCGGAGGCCTTCGCGGAGGCCCGCCGCGAGGCCATCGCCTTCGAGGTCCGCTACGGCCGGCCCGACGCCGTCTACGAGCCGAAGATCTTTTGCTCGATCGTCGACTACGGCGTCATGTTCACCGTGCTGGTCGTCGCCGAATACACCGCGAAGTCGGCGATGCGTGACCGGCTGCATTGGCGCATCCTCAACGACTTCGCGCGCGACCCGCGGCTGCAGTTCGCCTACCCGACCCACCGCGAGATCTATTCGCGCGACCCGTTCGACCACTCCGCCTCGGAGACGACGGGCGCCTCGGCCCCTCCGTTCGCGGTGACCTCCGTGCCGGGCCGCTCCTGAACCGGATTGCCCGGCGCGAGCCGCGGAAGCCGACCCGCCGGTCATCTGCGCCGCCTGTGCTTCAGGCGATCATGATCTCCGCCGGCACAATGTTCCATCCCGCCGCCTGAAGTCGCGGCGTCCAGGTCGATCTGCACCTTGCGCTGCCCGCCCGGCGGCAGTGACACGAGGTTCTCGTCACTGGGTGCGGCCGGGGTGCGGATCAGCGGCTCGGAGTCTCCTGGCGCACGATAGTCCAGCGTTGCCCGAACGGACGTCGCGCTTCGCACCGGTCACAATTGAGTACACCGGACCCTCTTCCCGCGCCGTATTTCCGTATTCGATACCGGTGAAGGTTTCGATTCTCCGGAAGATTCTGCCACGGGGTCACGTAGGGTTACACCCCATGGCAAGAAGCCAACCAATGGCGGAAGATGTTCCCGCACGAAAAACGCCCTGACACCGGGTGAGCCGCTGCGGGTCCAGCAGTCCCCAGCTCCTCATCCCTCCGACCACCGAATTCCAAACTGGCACGCCTCGAGAGGCACGCAGATCATCCAAAAGACATCCACTTGGTCGATGACCACCGTCGCCAACAGCCGCGATATTGCCGCTCATCTTAGCGCAAGGTCCGATCTCCCCGCCGGTTCAATTCACGCCACTCGATAATCCTCCATTTCCCATCAGGGCCACCGCCCTCTGCATTCAGCCACGCCAGGCACCAAAGACATCCGCAAAAAGAAAAGCCAATGAAAGCCACATATCTATTATCAACAATGGGTCTTGTCGTTGCGGCTGCCATAATCTTCCCGCACCTCAACGCCACCCCCCCGAACGAAGTGGACCTTGGGACGGCCAACAATTTTGCGGTCCTGGCTGGCTCCACGGTCACATCCGCCAGCACAACTACCATTAACGGAGGGGACATTGGGTTGTCCCCGGGCACTTCGATTACCGGGCCAATAACAATAAGCCCCCCCTACACAACTCACGTGGCCGACGGGGTTGCCCTACAAGCCCAAAACGACTTGACCACTGCCTATAACCAGGCCGCTGGCCTCGCGGTGACCCAGGTTCTCACGGGCCAGGATCTCGGGGGGCTGAGTCTAACGCCCGGGGTCTACTTCTTTTCCTCCTCGGCACAGCTCACGGGAATGCTGACGCTCAACGGCCAGGGTCTCACCGATCCAGTCTTCGTCTTCCAAATCGGGTCAACCCTCACCACGGCGTCGAATAGTTCAGTGGTAACGACCAACGACGGCGATAGTACCACCCCGGGCATCAGTGTTTTTTGGCAGGTCGGGAGTTCGGCGACGCTCGGAACAGGCACTGCCTTCGAGGGGAACATCCTGGCCCTGGCATCCATCACGTTGGATACCGGCGCAACGGTCTTGGATGGGCGACTGCTGGCACGGAATGGTGCGGTTACCTTGGACGGCAACGACATCGTGGCACCGCCCGCGGAAGTGATCGGCGGACCCATTGGCGGAGGCGGTGGCGAAAAGGTTCCGGATGCTGGCAATACGCTTTTGCTGCTCGGCTTTGGGCTGGCGGCTCTATTGGGCTTTGGCCGGCGGTTCCTTTCCCTGACCTAGCAGCTTGTTGGAGGAGTTGGGCAATCGGGTCAGAGGAGGTTCTGTAATTTGGGGGGAGCAGACTCGTCGACCGATCGGGATTTCTTCCGGCCGGAGGTTTCAGCCCCCGCCAATAGCCATCCGGATTCACCCGTCAGGCCGGCGGTGCTGACGCTCACCTGCACCGTCCGCTGTTTACCCGGCGGCACCGACACGTCGTTCTCGTGGCAAAGCGCTGTCCGGACCCGCTCGCCCGGCCGATCGCGTCGCAGTTCCAGTCGGATCATCAGCGGGATCCGCCCCGCCGGATCCGGCAACTGCGTTCAATCCCGATCCAGGCACCGGCGCACGGTCGCGGCCAGCTCTTTCACGCTAAAGGGCTTGGGCAGGAAAACGAGGATGGGATTCACCGACATCCCGAGATTCATGATCTCCTCGCTGTAGCCGCTGGATAGGACGACTTTCAACGACGGCTTCAATCGCTTGAGCCGATCGTACAGGTCGAGCCCCGACATGCCGCCGGGCATCTTGATGTCCGTGAACAACAGATCGATTTCCGCGGCATGTTCGCCCCAAATCTCCATCGCCTCCTGACCGTCGGCCGCCACGAGCACGCAATACCCGCACAGCTGCATGCCCCTGACCACGATGTCCCGGACGGCCTGCTCGTCCTCCACCACGAGGATGGTCTCGCTGCCCTTGCGGATCTCCGCCTTCGCGGATTCGGACTCCGGCACCGCCGGATTGGCCATGGCGGGAAAGTACACCCGGAACACGCTCCCCTTGCCCACCTCGCTGGACACCTCCACCCAGCCGTCGTGCTGCTTCATGATGCCGTAGACGGTGGCGAGACCCAACCCGGTGCCCTTGCCCACCTCCTTGGTGGTGAAGAAGGGCTCGAAAATGCGCTGCATCGTGGCCGCGTCCATGCCGCAGCCGGTGTCGGCGACCGACAGGCAGACGAAACTGCCGGCCCGCGCCTCCGCGTTCGCCTGGTTCGCCGCCGCATCGAGCCGCACGAGGCGGACTTCAATCGTCAGCCGCCCGCCGTCGGGGGCCATCGCGTCGCGGGCATTCACGCAGAGGTTCGTGACCACCTGTTCAATCATGCCGGCATCCGCCTTGACCCAGAGCGGCCCGGAGTCCGGCTGGATTTCCAGGCTGATGGTCTCGCCCAGCAGGCGGCGGAGCATCTTAAGCAGGTTGGACAGCACCTCATTCAGGTCGCGCTGCTTCATCTGGATGACCTGGCGGCGGCTGAACATCAGCAGCTGCCGGGTCAGGCCCGCGGCGCGTTCGGCGTCGGCGACCAGCTGCCGCAGCGCATGCCTCATCTCCTC
Organism: uncultured Opitutaceae bacterium; assembly: GCA_964551145.1. Lineage (GTDB taxonomy): Bacteria > Verrucomicrobiota > Verrucomicrobiia > Opitutales > Opitutaceae > Fen-1467. Next base: position 20,429 of record CAZKDK010000020.1, read on the forward strand.
GGTCAGCGTCGGGTCGGCCAGCAGCAGGCCGAGCTGCATCAGCGTCGACGTGAGGACGTTGTTGTAGTCGTGCGCCACGCCGCCCGCCAGCTGCCCGACCGCTTCGATGCGCTGGGTCTGGCGCAGCCGGTCCTCCAGGAGCTTGCGCTCGGTGAAATCGCGGATGATGCCCTCGATCGCCACGAGGTTGCCGGCGGCATCGTGGACCGGCGACAGCCGTTCCTCCAGCGTCACGACCCGCCCATCGCGCGTCCTCCACTGGACCTCCCTCACCGTGTCGGGCACCTGGCGGGCACGGGCGTAGTCGTAGATCGTCTCGGCCCCGGGAGGTTCGGCGATTTTGCGGCAGAAAACCGGATCCGCAAGAAACTCCTCGGGCCGGTACCCCGTGATGGCCGTGACGGCGGGGCTGACGTAGTCGTAGCCAACGTCAGGAACGACCCGGAACCGGAAGATGATGTCCGGCGCGTTGTCATTGAGCCGCCGGAAGCGCTCCTCGCTGGCGCGCAACGCAGCCGTCTTCTGCAGGGTCTCCTGATTCTGGCGCGCCAACTCGAGGTTCGCCGCGTGGAGTTCGCTCGTGCGCACGGCGACCAGCCGCCCCAGCCTCACCTTCTCCCGCCGCGAGAAAAACGCGGTCAACCAGAAGGCGGCAACGACGATGCCCAGCCCGCTCCCGCCGAACAGGATATAGGCCGGCCCCGTCCGGTACCACGGGGCCAGCACCGAGAAATCCAGGCGGGCCTCGCGGCCGGTCTGCGACCCGGCGCGCGGCCGGACCCGCAGTTGATACGTCCCCGGACCAAGGCCGTTGAATGTGATCGCCCCTGCGCTGCCCGTCGAAACCCACCCGGCGTTGCTGCCGGACAGCCAGACCTCGAAGCTGACGGAACGCCCGATGGGCTGGCTGGGCGCCGCGAAGTGGACCAGCAACGTGCTGTTGCCCGCGGGCACATCCGGAAGCCGTTCCTCCTCCGGAAAGAGCACCCGGCCGCTGGCGGGCAACTCCACGCGGGTGACGATCGCCCGCAACGGGGCCGGCTCGGCAGCGGGCATCGCCGGATCGAAACGCTCCAGACGCCTGGGCTCGCTCATCCAGACGACTCCCGCACTCTCCGGCGTGAAATAGAGCGGCTGCAGGCTCTCCGGGCTCGCCTCGATCAATTCGCCCGCTTCCGACGATCGGGGATCGCTCACGAGAACACCGTCCGGCCGCGCGATCCACAGGTACCCCCGTGCGTCCGGCGCCGGCCGCCCGAGCGCTCCGGCGAGGAGCGGGATCCGGCGCAGCAAGCCGGCGTCAGTCACGAATTGGCGCTTTTCCGCGTCATAGCGCATGATCTGGCCGGACGTGTTGACCCGGACCTCGCCCTCGAATTGGAACAGCTGCAGCCAGGAATCGCGGATCTGCTTCGAGGGCTCCAGCACTTCCACGGTCGGCCGGGGCAGCGTCGGTTCGATCCGGGCCACACGGGCGGTGCCGAGCTCGACCCAAAGGACCCCCTTCGCATCGGTGACGCTTCCGTACGCGTGGCCCATGCCAGGCTCGGCGAACCGCTCGAAGACATACTGGCCGGCCGCGCGGCGCAACCAGCCCACCTCATTCTCCGCCGCATAGAGCCAGCAGCCCGGCTGCACCGGCTCCAGGCGCAGATAGGGGCTTTGCGGACCCTGCGCCAGCATCGTCCAGCCCCCGCCGGCTTCGTGCCGGAAGATTCCGTCCCGGGTCGTAACCACCAACTCCCCTCCGAGATCGATCAGGGAACTCAGGCGCGGACCCGGCGTGTCGATCTCGAAGCGAA
>CAZKDK010000021.1:0-22192 GCA_964551145.1 uncultured Opitutaceae bacterium
CGATCGACCGTTTCCAGCTGTCGCTATCGCAGGAGGAACTGGCCAAGCTCCGGCTCGGACTCCTGTTCGTCCTGCCCGGCGTCGCGGCCTGCCTCGGCCTCATCGTTTATTGGACCCGCCGGCGCTTACCCGAATGAAGCCTGTGCCCTGAAGCGTGAAATCGCCGGCCCGCCGCGCGCCCTCTTTCATCTTCGTTCTTAAATCTCTTTCCCCATGCGCACCAAAGTCACGCTCGTCCTGCTGTTCCTCAACGTTGCGCTCTTCTTCTTCATCTTCGTGTTCGTGCGCAAGTGGCAGACGGACGTGCTCTGGGAGCAGAGCCGGCGCCGCGTGCTCGGACCCGAGGCGGCCGCGATCCAGTCGCTCGATATCACCGGCGGCCGCCTCGGCGAACCCGTCCGCCTCGAAAGACGCCCGGACGGCTGGATGCTGACCAAGCCGATCGAGTGGCCCGCCAATTCGCATGCGGTCAGCCGCGTGCTCAACGAACTCATGTTGCTCGAGCCCGAGACCAGCTTCCTGGTCAAGGACCTCGCCAGGAGCGGCCTGTCGCTCGCCGACTACGGACTGGACAAGCCGCAGCTCACGCTGACTTTCACCGCGGGTGTGGCCGGATCGGGGACGCCGCTCACGACCAGCACCCTGAAGATCGGCGACACCACCAAGGTGGGCAACCGCCTCTATGTCCTCTCCCCCGACGGCCAGCGCATCCACGTCGTCGGCCGCAGCCTGGCCGACAGCCTGACGCTGACGCTGGACCAGCTGCGCGCCGACACCGTCTTCAACATCCCGCTCTTCGAGGTGCGTTCATTCAATCTCCAGACGGCGGCTTCCGCCAACCTGCGCATCCGCCTCCGCCGCGAGGGTCCGACCTGGCTGTTCGAGGCGCCGATCCTGACGCGGGCGGACCGCACGAAGGTCGAGCTCGCGATCAACGACCTGGATGCGCTCCGCGCCAAGTCCTTCTTCGACCCGGCCGCCGTCGGAGCCGACCAGACCGGCCTGGCCACCCCCGCCTTCCGCGTCACCCTCGAGGGCAACGGGCGGCGCGAGACCCTGCTGGTGGGCAACGCCGTCGCGCCCGCCGGCAGCCCCGAGGCGAAGCCGCCCGCGCCCGCGCCCGCGCCCGCCGCCGCGGCCGCCCCGGCACCCGCCCCTGCGACGGGCCAGGCCCCGCCCGAGCCGTCGACCGACTACTACGCCCGGATGGAGGATCGCGCGCCGATCTTCACCGTGGCCCTGCCCGACGACCTGTTCAACAAGCTGCGCAATGCCCAGGAACAACTGCGCGACCGGCACCTGCTCTCCTTCGATTCGCGCACCCTGACCTCGATCACGCTGGCCGCGCCCAACCAGCCCGAGCTGACGCTGCAGCGCCTGGAGACCGGCCAGCAGCCCCTCGAGACGGATCCGTGGCAAATCGTCACGCGCCTGCCCAACCAGGCCCCCCAGACGCAGCCGGCCGATCTCGCCCACGTCCGGCGGCTGATCGAGCGACTCTACCTGCTGCAGGCCGAGGAATTCCTCCGCGACGCTCCCCAGGCGATCGAACTGGAAAACTGGGGATTCAACCGGCCGGAACGCGAGATCACCCTCAATTTCTCCGCCCGCGGCGCCCTCGCGGCCGGCAGCCCCTCCGCCACGGCGACGTCGCCCGCCGTCACCCTGCTGCTCGGTGTCGCCAGCGAGCGGGAGAACCGGGTCTACGCCAAGCTTGCCACCGAGCCCTTCGTCTACCTCGTCGACCCCGAGATCCTCCGCGAAACACCCGTCACCGCGAACTACTACCGCGACCGGCTGCTGCGCGAACTGCCGGCGGGGGCGCGCATCACGGGCCTGACGCTCACCGACCTGCAGACCAAGGTCGTGATCTACGGCCGGCGGCTCGGCGACGGCGAAACCTGGGAGCAGGCCCTCGCCGCCGAGCCGGCGGACCGGCGGGCCGCCTTGGAGGCGCTGCTGGCGCAGCTGCGCAGCCTGCGGGCCATGAGCTTCGTGCTTGAGACATTCCCGCCGACCGTCGAGGTCGGCGGCGAGGTGCGCCCCTGGCGCTATTCGCTCGAGGCGACCCTCTCGCTCGTCGGCGGACCCGCCGTCCAAACCGCCACGAGCACGCTGTACTTCACGGAGCGCACGGGCGGCACGACCCAGCTCGCCGGATCATCGGAGTTCAACGCCGTCTTTGCCGCCGACCAGAAGCTCCTCGACGCGCTCTTCGCCCTCACCTTCGGCCCGCATGATCCCGGACCGCCGGCGCCCGCGGCCGGGACCCCGCCTTCCGGCCCGGCCCGGCCCTGAGCGGGCCCGGGCGGGCCCCTGCCTCCGGAAGGCGCTCCCGCCGCTCCGCCATCGACCATGAACACCCCGCGGTCCCCGTCGCTCGTGCTGCGCTGGTGCGGCTCCTGCGCGCTGCTCATCGCCTGCTGGGCCGTCTGGCTGGGTCTCGCCGCGCTCCTCGTGACGCAGCTCTGGATCGCGACGCACCGCGAGCTGATGCTCCCCGATTTCGCCCTGCGCGCCCTGGAGCGGCGCCTAGCCGAATCGCAGGTCACCGCCCGCTTCGGCCGCGCGGTGTTTGATCCCACCGGACGCTTCGTAATCGAGGAGGTGCAGCTCTTCACGCCGCCCCACCCGCATCCGGTCATTACCGTCCGCGCCGCGTACGCCCGGATCGATTTCGGCGCCCTGCTCATCGGCCGGTTCCGCCTGCGCGAGCTCCGCCTCACCGGCGTCGACCTGTTCGTACCGGCCATGCTCTCGCCCTCGGGAACCGACGAGGCCGTCGTGAGCGATCTCGACGGCGTGTTCCGCCTCAAGCGCTCCACCTACGACGTGGCGTTGTGCACACTCCGGCTGGACGGAATTCCGGTGAGCGCCCACGGGCAGATCGACCTGCCGGCCGCGGCCCGCCCGCGCCCGAGCGCCATGCCGATGCTCGACCTGGTGCTCCGGCGCTACCTCGCCATCGGCCGCCGCCTCGCCGCACTCCGGCCCATCCTCGACCAGCGGGAGGGGGCGAGCGTCGACCTGCGGTTCACCCCGGCGGACGACCGCGGCGCGCTGGTCGAGGCCGAGCTGTTCGCCGACTCGTTTCACGGCGTGGCGCCGTTCCGGGTCACCCGTGCGCACGCGCACGTGATCTTCCCGCTGCTGGGCTCCGCCGCCGAGCCGGTCCGCCTGCAACTGGCGGCGGAGGCGGTGGACTGGGGCGACCGCGCCCGGGTGCGCCAGATTTCCGCCGATCTGGCCGGGTCCCTGGTTCCCGACCGGTTTGCCCTGGCCGCCCGTTCCGCCCGGGTGGTCGCGGCCGGCGGCGAGGCGATGGCCGTCCGGTTCGAGTCGCCCTGCCTCGAGGCGGATCTGACGCGTTTGCCGCAGGTGCAGGGCGACCTGCGGTTTCGCGCCGCCGGATCGGCCCTGGCCCTCTCCGGCGAGGTGGACCTCGGCGCACGCCGGGGTTCGGTGGCGCTCGACGGCACCGTGGGTCCGCCGGTCCTCGCATACGCCCAGCAGCTGGGCCTCAGCGCCGCCCGCTGGGTCTCGCTCGGGGCTTCCATCCCGGTGCACGCGCGGGTCGATCTCGATCCCGGCTGGAAGCCGGCGCGGGCCGAGGGCGACCTCTCGGTGCGCCACGCCGTGGCGCACGAGGTGACGATCGACGCCGCCAGCGCCCACATCGTGTACGCCGGCCGTCGCCTCGAGGTGAGCGATCTCTATCTGCTCCAGGGCGGCAATGTGGCGCGGGGATCCTACACGATGGACACCGCCACCCGCGAATTCCGCTTCCTGCTGACCGGCCGCCTGCGCCCGCTTGACATCGCTCCGTGGTTCAAGGAGTCGTGGTCGCGGTTCTGGGAGCACTTCGATTTCACGGCGGCGGCGCCGGAGGCGGACGCCGATATCTCCGGCCGCTGGCGCGATTACACGAGCACCCGGGTCTTCTGCTTCGCCGACGCCGAACGCCCCGGTGTCCGCGGCGTGCCGTTCGACCACGTGCGCACCACCCTGTTCGTCCGGCCCTACTTCTACCACGTGAACGAATTTGAGGCCCGGCAGGGCGGACGCTCCGCCCGGGGATCGTTCACCCTGGCCTACGACCAAGCCCGTGCGACCTATCGGACGCTGGAATTCGACATCACGTCCGGCCTCGCCCTGGAGGAGTGGGCCCGGCTCTATGGGCCGGCCGCCACGGCCTGGCTGGCTCCCTATCGACTCACGGCCCCGCCCGAAATCAGGGCCGAGGGGCGCCTCGAGGGACCGACCAGCCCCAACGGGCCCCATGCGCGGGCCAACATCGTTCTGTCGGCAAATGGCCCCCTCACGGTCTACGCGCTTCCGCTGGACCGGGCGAAGCTCAGCGCGTTCTACCGCGACGGGCGGCTCGACCTGTCCGACGTCGAGGTGGGCTTCGCGGGCGGCACGGCCACGGGGCGCGCCGGCTTCGACGGGCTGCCGGGCGCCGGCATCCTCGCCTTCGACGCCCGCCTCAAGGGAGCGGATCTCGCCCGCACCATCAACGCCGTCGATGTTTTCGAGCAGGCGCACGCACCGGCCGCGACGAACCGCACCAAGACCGGACTGCTGCGCCGGACCATCGGCGGACGTCTCGATGTCGCGATGGCGGCCCAGGGGCGGTACCGGGAGCCCACCAGCTTCCGCGGCGAGGGCACGGTCGCCATCGCCGGCCGCGAACTGGGCGAAATCCAGCTCTTCGGGCTGCTGTCGGAGCTGCTCAGCAAGACGCTCCTCAATTTCACCTCGCTGCGCCTGGACAACGCCCGGGCGGACTTCAAGCTGGAGGGCGAGAGGATTGCGTTCTCCAACGTCAAGATCACCGGACCCAACGCGGCCATCGATGCCCGGGGCGACTACCGGGTCAGCTCCCGGACGCTTGATTTCAAGGCCAAGGTCTTCCCGCTCCATCAGACCCGGTTCGTCCTGACCAATGCCCTGGGCGCCCTGCTGGCCCCGCTGTCCAACATGCTCGAGCTCAAGCTCACCGGGCCGCTGGCAAAGCCGTCGTGGGCGTTCGTCTACGGGCCGACGAACATCCTGCGTGCGCTTACGCGGCCCCCGGCGGAGGCGCCCGCAACGACGCCGCCCGAGAAGCCGGCGCCCGTCAGTCCGCCGGCGGAAGCGCCGCCGGCTGTGGCCCCGACACCCGGGGCGTAGGCGCGATCCGGGGAGCCAGCCCCCCCGCTGGCGCCGAACGCACGCCCGGGCGCCCTCTTTTACGTTCCATAAATAGCCGTGGAGCCAAAACACGTTGCCCTGTTCCGGACCTGAGGCCTAGCTAGCAGCTGAGCCGGTTGCCCGCCCGCCATCGAGTCCGGCGGGTGTCATCCGGCCCAAGTTCAGGTCCGTACCCCAATGGCTCGCACTGCCCCGGCGGTTCCGCGTGACTGGTTGCGCCGTGCCTCGATGCTCGGCGCGGCTGTGCTTGTCCTGAACGGGGTTCTCGTCCTGATCGGTTGGGGTCAATGGACCGACTGGATCGGGAGGGTCGAACCCGGCGCCGAGCCCATGCCGCTCGACCTGGCGCTGGGCCTCGCCGTGCTGGGCGTCATCCTGCTGGCCTTGGAGGCAAACCTCCGCCGTGTCGCCTGGCTCGCCCTCCTGCCGGCCGCGATCGGATTCTCCAGCCTCGCCCAGAATGTCTTCGGCTGGACCTCGCCCCTCCATGAGTTCCTCGAACGCGGCCCGGCCGCGGTTGGCACCGCCGGCCCGGCCGGCATGTCGCGCCTGCAGGCGCTCTCGCTCCTCACCGCCAGCCTCTGTCTGCTCTGGATGATCCTCAGCCTGTTCGCCCGCCGGCGGGCGCTCGCGACCGCCCTGGTGGCCTCGCTCGTCATCTCGGTCGGACTGGCTCCGCTCGTCGGACTGGTGCTGGGGCTGTCGGACGCCTCCCCCGGGAGCGCGGCCGCCCGCGCCGGGCCGCTCAGCGGCCTGTGCCTCGTGCTGCTGGGACACCTGCTGCTGAGCCGCGTCTGGCGCGACGATCCCGAGCGCACGATCGGCCTGCCCAACTGGCTTCCGGTGCCGGTGATGGCGGCGGGCGCCACGCTCACCCTGCTGTCGGCGGCCGCCCTGCGCGACCGCGAGCGGGGCTTCGTGCGCTCCACGACCCAGCTGACCATCAACAACGCGGCCACGGTGCTGAATTTCGAGCTCGATAACGAGGCCAAGTCCCTGCAGCGCCTGGCGACGCGCTGGTCGCACGCCGAGCGGCTGACGGACGCCCTGCGCGCCCAGGATGGCCGGGCCTACCAGGAGGACTTCCCCGCCCTGCGCTCGCTCACCTGGATCGACGCCTCCCACCTCACCCGCTGGTTCTTCCCGGCGGAGGGCAACGAGCATCTGCTCGAGTACAACCACGACACGGACCCGCTCCGGCGCGCACTCATCGCCCGGGCGCAGCGTTCGGGCCAGCCGGCGTTCTCCCCGCTCCTCCCGCTGCCGTTGGGCGGACGCGGCTTCTTCATCTGCGCGCCCCTGCCGGCCGCCGGCGGCGCCAATTCACAGATGCTGCTGGGCGAGTTCGTCTATCCCGTCCTCCTCGAATCCGTCGAGAATCGCCTCCAGCTGTCGGCGCTCTACGCGGTCGCGTTCGACGTCGACGGCCAGCGGGTGTTCGAGCGCGCCCCGGCCGGCCCGGTCCGGACCGATCTGCGCGAGGAGTCGGTCTTCAACCTTTTCGACCAGCGCATCCGGATCAGCCTGGCGCCCTCGGAGTTCGCGCTCAAGCGGAGCCGCCAGCTCTTCCCCGAACTCGTCACGGCGCTCGGGCTGGGCCTGAGCATCCTGCTGGGGGCGGTGGTGAATCTCGCCCACACCGCGCTCGCGCGCGGCCGTGCGGCCGAGGAGGCCAACCGGCAGCTGACGGCGGAGAACGAGGAACGCCGCCGCGCCGAACAGGCCCTGCGCGCCAGCCAGGCCGACGCCCGCAAGCTCTCGATGGTCGCCAGCCGCACCGACAACCCGGTCGTCATCACCGATTCCGCAGGGCGGCTCGAATGGGTCAACGACAGCTTCGGCCGCCTGCTGGGCTACGACCTGGCCGAGGCGGCCGGACGGCACCTCACCCAGCTGCTCGTGAGCCCCGACACGGATCCTTCGACCGCGACGCGGCTGCGCGAGGCGCTCGAGCACGCCCGGTCGTTCAGCGCGGACCTCGTGTGCCCGGCCCACGACGGCCGGCGCTGCCACCTGAACCTGGACCTGCAGCCGGTGCACAACGAGGCCGGCCTCGTGGAGAACTTCATCGCGATCCTCACCGACATCACCACGCGCGTCGAAACCGAGCATCATCTGCGGGTGGCCAAGGAGGAGGCCGACGCCGCCTCCCGCGCCAAATCGGAATTCCTCGCGTCGATGAGCCACGAGATCCGCACCCCCCTGAACGGCGTGCTGGGCATGACCAGCCTGCTGCTCGAGATGCCGCTCGGCTCCGAGCAGCGCGACTGCGTGCAGACCATCCTCACCAGCGGCAGGGCGCTCCTGGCGATCATCAACGACATCCTCGACTTCTCCATGATCGAATCGGGGCGCCTCCAGCTCGCCGAGCATCCCTTCGAACTCGCCGGGTGCATCGAGGACGCCCTCGACGGGTTCGCGCTGCCGTCGGCGGCCAAGCGCATCGCGCTCGCCTACTGCATCGACCCCGCCGTGCCTGCGTGGATCACGGGCGATGCCGCCCGCGTGCGGCAGATCCTGGTGCACCTCCTGGACAACGCCGTGAAGTTCACGCCCCACGGCCAGGTTTCGGTGGAGGTGCGCCCGGCCGCCCGGCCGGCGGCCGCGCCCGCCGGAGCGCCCGGCTTCATCGAAATCGCGGTCCGGGACACGGGGGTGGGCATCCCCGCGCAGAAACTGGGGCTGCTCTTCAAGCCGTTTTCGCAGGCCGATTCCTCCAACACCCGCAGGTACGGCGGCACGGGGCTCGGCCTCGTCATCTGCCACCGGCTCTGCGGGCTCATGGGAGGAACCATCCGGGTCGAAAGCGAACCCGGGCGCGGCTCGGTGTTCGCGTTCACGATCCCCGCGGTCCCCGTGGCCCCGGCCAGCCATCCTCCGTTTGAGATGATCCCCGCCCACCTCCGGGGAGGCACGGTCGTGGCCGTCGACGACCACGCCGCCAATCGCGCCTTCCTCACCACCGTCCTCGCCGGGGCCGGGCTCGTGTGCCGGGCCGTCGATTCGCTGGCCGCGGCGCGCGCCCTGGCCGCCCCGGCGCCGCCGCCCGTGCTTCTCGTCGTCGACCGCTCGCGCGCCACGACCGGGGACGGCCCGCAGATCCATGCGCTGCGGCAGCAGTGGGAGCGGCCGGGTCTGCCGATCGTGTTCCTGCAGCCGCCCGGCGAGCCGGCGCCGCCCGCGCTGCTCGCGGAGTTCGCCCCCGCACGCGACGTGCCCAAGCCGCTACGGGCTACCCCCTTCCTCCTGACAGTCCGCTCGTTCTTCGTCTCGTCCGCCTCGCGACCCGCCGGGTCGCGGCCGCCCGCACCGCCGCGCCCGGTGGCCTGATCGCCCGGCCGCCGCCGGAAGTCAGCAGGCCCGCCGCAGCTCCTCGCGCTCCGCCCGCCGCGACGCGTCGGCAACCAGGTTCTGCTGCTCGCCGGGATCGCGGGCGAGATCGAAGAACAGCCAGGGCGCGCCATCGGCGCCGAGCACCAGTTTGCGGGAATGCGTGCGGACGCCGTGCCAGACGCGATCACACTGGTCCGGCAGCCGCACCACGCTCGGCATCGAGATGCGCTGAACGGCGCCGGCCGGCGCCGGATCCTGGGTTTTGGGTTCTGGGTTTTGGGTTTTGGGTTCTGGGTTTTGGGTTGCCAGCCTGCCGGTGGCCCATGCCAGCGCCCACCAGGGCAGGTCGAGCAGCGAGACCGGTTGGTCGCTGCGCTGCCCCGGCCCGGAACCCAACACCCAGCGCCCGGCACCGTCGCGGCGCACGCCGCGGACCAGCAACGGCACGCGGATGCTCTCCTCATACGGCCAGCCCTTGCGGAAGAGGCCGTGCGCCCCGTGCATGTCGCCGTGCACCGACGTGAACACGACGATGGTGCCCGCCCCGTCCGTTCGGGCCAGCAACCCGCCCAGCGCGCGATCGGTCGCCGCAAGGTGCGCATAATACCCCGCCAGTTCCCGGCGGGCCCGCTCCTCGACGATGCCGCCGCGCGGCACATTCGGCGCCAGCACGAGATCCTCCGGCCGGCGCGGCGGTGGCGCGGAGTCGTGCGGCGGAACCGGTGCCGCGTACGGCGGGTGCGGCGGTTCCAGGCTCACCACACAGAACCACGGACGCCGGCGCTCCGCGGCCTCCAGCCATTCGGCGGCGCGGCGGCACAGGACGTCGCTCTGATAGCCGGGAAAGCGCGTGGGCTCCGCCAGGCGCGAGCCATGCAGCCACGGGTCGTTCAGCTGGAATCCCCCCTCGAAACCCTCCCAGAATTCGAACCCGCCCCGCGCGGCGGGCGGCACCACCACCTTCGCCTGCGCTTCGCCGACCAGCGGCGCAGCCGGATCCCTCCGGTAGAGATGCCATTTGCCGAAGAAGGCCGTGGCATAGCCGCGTTCCGCGAGCGCGTGCGCCACCGTGCGCGCCGCCGCCGGCAGCGGATCGTAGTAGTCGCGCACGCCGTTGCCGGGCGAGGGCACCCCCGTCAACAGCGCCGCGCGGGCGAACGGTCCGAACGGATGCGGCGTGACCGCCTGGGCGCAGTCCATCCCGGCCGCCGCCAACGCGTCGAGGTGCGGGGTGTGCGCGTTGGGGTCGCCGGCATAACCGGTGGCCTGGGCGCGCCATTGGGTGGTCACAATCCACAGGATGTTGGGGGGACCGCCCGGTATCTCGGATCCTGGAGTCAAGGGGATGGAGTCGTTTGGAGTTTGGGGTTTGGAGTTTGGAGTTCGGAGGCCGGAGGCTGGAGTTTTCAATCCCGGCCGTCTCCCGGGTTTTCCCCGCCGAGTTCCGCCGGCGGCATGAGGGGCCACAGGTTGCCCGCCCAAAGCTGCCGGTAAAACGGGTGGGCCGGACGCGGGATGCGGCGCTCGTCGAAATCGCGCGCCTCGACGTAGTCAAAACCGTAGTGAAAGGCGGCGAGCAGAAGCCGGTCGGAATCGTGGCCGCGCGTGTGGAGCGCGTGCCGGCACCAGGCGAGGTAGTCGACGCCGGTCTCGAGGTTGACCCGCCAGTCCCAGACCGCGGGTTCGTAGGCCCGGGTGGAAACGGTTGCCCAGGCCGCCGGCTTGATCTGGAGCAGCCCGCGGGCGTCGCCGCTGCGGGCCCGGGCGTCGAAATCCGACTCGGCCGCGACGAGGGCGTAGATGAAGGCCGGGTCTAGGCGGTACTGCGCGGCCGGAGCCTGGATGGCGCGCCAGACCTCCCGGCGATCGACCGGCTCGCGCCGGGCGACGCAACCGGCGAACGCGAGCAGGATGAGGACCGCAAGGCAGACGCGCTTCACGCGCCGGCAGTGTCGCGCAGGTTTGCCCCGGCGCCAAGCCAATGCTGGAGCCGGACCGCGGAAGGGCCGGCGGGCCGACTAGTCCAGCCGCCGGAAAATCATCGCGGCGTTCTGTCCGCCGAATCCCAGATTGTTGGTCAGCACCGCCCGGACGGACGCCGCTCGCTTCACGTTGGGGACGTAATCCAGGTCGCAATCCGGATCCGGCTCCTCGTAGTTGATGGTCGGCGGCACCTCGCCGGTCTGGATGGCCTTCGCGCAGATGACGGCCTCGATGCCGCCGGCCGCGCCGAGCAGGTGGCCGGTCATCGATTTGGTGGAGCTCACCAGGAGGCGGCGGGCGTGATCGCCGAAGACCTTCTTGATGGCCAGCGTCTCGAACTTGTCGTTGTACGGCGTCGAGGTGCCGTGCGCGTTGAGGTAGTCGATCGCGGCGGGCTCGAGCCGGGCCCGGGCCAGCGCCCGCGTCATCGCCAGCGAGAGACCCCGGCCCTCGGGATCGGGCTGCGTGATGTGAAAGGCATCGCAGGTGGCGCCATAGCCGGCCAGCTCGCAATAGACCCGGGCGCCGCGGGCGCGCGCGTGGTCGAGCGTTTCCAGCACGAGGATGCCGGCGCCCTCCCCCATGACGAACCCGTCGCGATTGCGATCGAAAGGCCGGCTGGCCCGCTGCGGCTCGTCGTTGCGCGTGCTCATGGCCTTCATCGAGCAGAACGAGGCGTAGGAGAACGGCGTGATGGCTGCCTCGCTCCCGCCGGCGATCATCACGTCCGCCTCCCCGCGCTGCATGGCGTTGAAGGCCTCGCCGATGGCATGGGCGGAGGAGGCGCAGGCGCTGACCACGCCGAAATTCGGGCCGCGCGCGCCGAACTCGATCGCCACGAGCCCGCTGCACATATTGCTGATCAGCGAGGGAATCGTGAACGGGGAGACCTTGCGCGGGCCGCGCTCCCAGAGCACCTTCAGCTGCTGCTCGTAGGTGTGCATCCCGCCGATGCCCGAACCGATGATCACGCCCACGCGGTCGCCGTTCTCGGCGGACAGGTCCAGGCCGGCGTCGGCCACGGCCTTCTTCGAGGCGCAAAAACCGAAATGGGTGTAGCGGTCGTTGCGCCGGACCTCCTTCGGATCCATGTGCTTCGTCGGATCAAACCCGAGCACCTCCGCGCCGATCTGACAGGGATAGCCGGTCGCGTCGAACTCGGTCACGCGCGCGATGCCGGAGCGCCCGGCCAGCAGGCTGGCCCAAAACGCCTCGACCTCGACGCCCAGCGAGGTGATCACACCCAGGCCGGTGACGACGATCCGCGGAACAGATTGAAAAGAATCCATGGATACAAAAAGGGCGTCCTACCGGACTGTCTCCAAAGGGAACACGGTAGAACGCCGCCGGGTCGGAAGACCGACTACTTGGCAGCGGACTTCTCCTCGATGTACGCGATCACGTCGCCGACGGTCTGGAGTTTCTCCGCGTCGGATTCCGGGATCTCGCCCTTGATCTCGTCCTTGAATTCCTCCTCAAAAGCCATGATCAGCTCGACCGTGTCGAGCGAGTCCGCGCCCAGATCGTCGAGGAAGGACGCTTCCGGCGTGATCTGCTCCTCGTTAACATTCAGCTGGTTAACGATGATCTCTTTGACGCGTTGTTCGATAGTTTTCTGATCAGCCATGTTATGAAGGGGCAAGGGTTTCGGCTGCTCTTTGGGATCACATCACCATGCCGCCGTCAACGGTAAAAACTTGGCCCGTGATGTAGGCGGCTTCCTCCGAGCACAGGAAGACGGCCAGGTGCGCCACGTCCTCCGGTTCGCCGAAGCGCTGCAGGGGAATGAATTGCAGCGCAGCCTTGGTGAGTTCATCGCCCAGGCCGGCCGTCATGTCGGTCCGGATGAAACCCGGGGCAACGGCGTTGCAGGTGACGTTCCGGCGCGCGAATTCCTTGGCGATGCTCTTGGTGAACCCGATCAGGCCGGCCTTGGCCGCGGCGTAGTTGGCCTGGCCGCCATTGCCGGTGCGGCCGACCACCGAGGAGATGTTGACGATGCGGCCCCAGCGCTTCTGGGTCATCGCGCGGCCGAGGTGCTTGGTCCAGTGGAAGCAACTGGTGAGATTGGTGGCGAGGACCGCGCTCCAATCCTCCTCGGACATGCGGAAGAGGAGGCCGTCGCGGGTAATGCCGGCATTGTTGACGAGGATGTCGATCGTGCCGAATTCCGCCAGCAGCGCGGTCGCGGCGCCGGCCACCGCGGTGCCGTCGGCCACGTCGACCGGGATCGCCCGCGCCTTGCCGCCGGCCGCCTGGATCGCCGCGGCGACCGCGCCGCAGCTCGCCTCGTTCTTGCTCACGCAGACGACCGTGACGCCCTGTTTCGCCAGCTCGGTGGCGATGGCCTTGCCGATGCCCCGGCCCGCCCCGGTTACCAGCGCTATGCGGTTGTTGAACGACATGCCGACAGTAGCGCGGATTGGCGCGCACGGGGCGAGCCGATTTTTCGGTCGCGCCGGCCGGCGCCGGCAGCTCCGGATTTCCTTTGCGCGGGAGCACACAACTTTCTAACAAGGAAATCGAATCCGGCGCACTCCGCTCCCAGCCTGCCGGCCCGCCAAACCCGCCCGCCTATGAAAACCACGCTCTGTCTGATCCCCGCCGCCTGGTTGCTGGCTGCCTCGCTGACAGCGGCGCCGCTCTTGGAAACCACCGCGATTCAATCGCAGCCGGACGCCTCCGCTCCCGTCATCGGGTACCTGAAGGCCGGCAGCGAACCGGTCGCGGCGGCCGGCGTGTCGGCCCCGTCCGGCTGGATGGCGGTGGAGATGGCGGGGCCTCATGAGGGCTATGTGAACAACAGCGATTTCAGCAAGAGCCTCGACGTTCATCCGGGCGCCGCCGTCCACGTGCAGCCGCGGGCCGACGCCCCGGTCCTCACGACGATGCAGGATGGCGACAAGTCGGAGATCACCGGGCTCCGCAGCGGCTGGACGCAGATCAAGCTCTTCAAGACGATCACCGGCTACATCAGGATTGGCGGGGTGTCGCCTGCGCCCGGTGCGACCGGCGCAACTCCCGTCGCGGCGCTCCCGCCGCCGGCCGTTTCCGCCGCCGAGCCGGCCCCCGTTCTCGTCAGCAGCAGTCCCGCCAATCCGCTCGCCCGGATGTTCCAGGGCAAGCTCGTCAGGGCCGGCCGCATCCTGTTCGTCGCCCCGCGCCGCGATTATCAGTACCAGCTCGAGAACGGCGAAGGCCAGCGCATCGCCTTCCTCGACCTCAGCCATGTGCTCACCACCGAGAAGATGGAGCTGATTCTCGGCCACCAGGTCAAGCTGACGGGAGTCCTGCGCCAGACCGAGAACGGCAAGAACCTGGCGATCGAGGTCGTCAGCATCGAGGCCCAGTGAGCGCCCGGACGGCGCTCACGTCCCCCTGAGGCGATTCATCCATGGAGTTGATCGACGGCAACCGGATTGCGGCGGATATCGTCGCCGAACTCACGGCCGAGGTGTCCGCCCTGCCGGGCCGCAAGCCGTGCCTGGCGCTGGTGCGCGTGGGCGACGACCCCGCGTCCGTCTCCTACGTGCGCAACAAGGAGAAGATGGCCGCAGCCATCGGGATCGCCGGTCGCATCTTCCTGCCCCCGGCAACCGTCACGCCCGCCGAACTGTTCGCGCTGGTCGACCGGCTCAACGCCGACCCGGATGTCGACGGCATCCTCGTGCAATCGCCGCTGCCGGACCCGATCGACGAGACCGCGGTTTTTCGCCGCATCGCCCCCGGGAAGGACGTGGACGGCCTGGGCACGATCAACCTCGGCAAGATCGCGCAGGACGACGATTCCGGCTTCGTCTGCTGCACGCCGGCGGGCATCATGGAACTGCTGGCCCGGTCCGGGGTGCGGCTCGCCGGCCGTCACGTTGTCGTGATCGGCCGCAGCCTGCTGGTCGGCAAACCGTTCGCGCTGCTCGCCCTCCAGAAAAGGGCCGGGGCCAACGCCACGGTGACGGTCTGCCATTCGCAGACGAGCGACCTTCCCGCGATCGCCCGGCAGGCCGACGTGCTCATCGCCGCCATCGGCCGGCCCGAGTTCGTGACCGCCGGCATGGTGAAACCCGGCGCGGTCGTGATCGACGTCGGGATCAACCGCGTGGCCGATGCGACCAGGAAATCCGGTTACCGTCTGGTCGGCGACGTGCACTTTGCCTCGGTTGCCCCGCTGGCGGCCAAGATCACCCCGGTGCCGGGTGGCGTGGGGCCCATGACCGTGGCCATGCTGATGAAGAATACGCTAAAAGCGTACCGGCAGCGGGTTTCCGCCTGACCGAACGCACCGTATTCTTGCCAATCCCGGCGGCGCAGCCTTCAATCGGATGAGCATGCCCCTGCCGAAGATCCTCGTGGTCGACGATCAGCCGATCAACGTCCAACTCCTCAAGCGCAAGCTGGAACGCGAGGGGATGAAGGTCGTCGCTGCATACTCGGGCCAGGAGGCCCTCGACCTCGTGCAGAAGGAACGGCCCGAGCTGATCCTGCTCGACGTCATGATGCCCGACATGGACGGCATCGAGGTTTGCCAGCGGCTCCAGGACAACGAGGACACCCGCTCCATCCCGATCATTTTTGTCACGGCCCGCAGCTCGAAGGAAGGCAAGCTGGAAGGCCTGGGAGTCGGCGCGGTCGACTACATCACGAAGCCGATCGACCTCGACGAGACCCTCGCCCGCGTCCAGTCCCAGCTCCGGTTCGCGGCCATCACCAAGGAGGTGATCGACCTGCAGCGCCGCCTGACCGAGACGCGCCGCGCCGCCACGATCGGCGCCGTCACCCAGGGCATCGCCCACAATCTGAACAATCTCCTCGGCGTCATCATCGGTTACCTCGACCTGATCAAGACCTACGCCGAAAAGCCGGAACTGGTGAAGAAGAACGCCCAGCACGTCGAGGACGCGGTGCAGCGCATCGTCTCGATCATCCGCCAGCTGGGTTCGCTCGTGACCAAGACGCGTCTTCCCGTGGTCAAGGCCAGCCTGCAGCGCGTTCTCGAGGGAGGGGTGCACCGCTACCAGACCGATTACGGGATCACGCAGCCGGTCACCATCCGCAATCCGCTCGGCGATCTCGAGATCCAGACCCACATCGAGGGCTCCGAGGAGCTGCTCTCCAAGGTGCTCATCAACGCCTGGGAGGCCTACGGCGAGGACGTGCCGGACGACAAGCGCCCGATCACCCTGTCCGCGGAGCTGGCCGGCGAGGGCGACGCCAGGAAATCGGTGATCATCCGGGTCGAGGACCAGGGCCGCGGCATCGACCCCGAGATCCGGGACCATATGTTCGAGCCTTTCATCAGCGCGAAGCAGACGGTCGGCGTGGGCATGGGGCTCACGGTCGCCCGCCACGCGCTGCGGAGCCTGGGTGGCGACATGAGCATGGAGGACCGCCCGGGCGGCGGCACCGTGGCCGTCCTCACCCACCCGCTCGCCGCCCGTCAGAAGATGGATGGTTGATCCGGGCGGCCGGCCGGGTTTAATCCCCGCATGCCCAAGTTTGCCTTCATCGGGGCCGGACGCATGGCGTCGGCCATGGTGGGCGGGTTGCTCGGCACCAAGGTGGCCGCGCCCGCAGAAATCGCCTGCATCGGCGGGGACGACGACACCGCGCAGTTGCTGGCCAAAAAGACCGGTGTCGCCGCCGCCACCGATCTGGCCGCCTTGCTGGCGCCGGCCGACGTCGTCGTGCTCGCCTGCAAGCCCCAGCAACTCGCCGGACTGGACGCGCGCCTGCCGGAGCTCACCGCCGGCCGCCTGGTCATCTCGATCCTGGCGGGAAAGCGCCTCGCCCGCCTGGCGCACACCTTTCCGCGCGCGCGCAATCTCGTGCGCGCCATGCCCAACACGCCCGGGCAGATCGGCGCGGGCATCACGGCCTGGTGCGCCCTGCGGCCGCCGGACGCGGCCGACCGCCGCCTGGTGGACACGGTGCTCGGCGCCCTCGGCCAGGTGGTCGCGCTGGAGGAGCGGCATCTCGACGCCGTGACGGCGCTCAGCGGCAGCGGGCC
The DNA here is from genome assembly GCA_964551145.1 of uncultured Opitutaceae bacterium. GTDB lineage: Bacteria > Verrucomicrobiota > Verrucomicrobiia > Opitutales > Opitutaceae > Fen-1467. The sequence continues at coordinate 16,514 of CAZKDK010000021.1, forward strand.
GGCGTTTCTGTTCGAGTTCGTCGCCGCGCTACGCGAGGGCGGCGTTGCCGCCGGCCTGCCGCGCGAGGTGGCGGCGAAGCTGGCGCAGGAGACGGCGCTCGGCGCCGCCCGCCTGCTCGCCCAGACCGGAATCGAGCCGGAGACCCTGCGCAATCAGGTCACCTCCCCCCACGGCACGACGCAGGCCGGTTTGGAGCGGCTGGCCGCGCGCGACTTCCGCGGCGCGATCAAGGAGACCGTCCTCGCCGCCAAGGCCCGCTCCGAGGAGCTCTCCCGCGAGGACTGAGCGCCGGCCCAGGGCCGTCGGGCGTCCGGGGCGGCCGCCGCCGTGCCCGAACTGTGCTCAAGCTTGAGCAACGTTCGGGCTGAGCGGGTCTGTCCCGAACAATGCTCAAGCTTGAGCACGGCTGTGGCGCCCCCCCGGTCTTCCGGAACCGGCTGGAAACACCGGAGGAGAACCCGGACTTGCGGTACGGACGGTCGTTCCGCATGGATTTCTACGTCATGCAAACTTCCGTGGAAGAGTTTCTCTACCTGACCCTCTGGACCGCTGACTCGTTCCTGCGCCCCAGCTGGCACCGACTCGACGAAAGCTTCGAATCGTGGGCCCACCGCAATCATCTCGGCCGCACGGTAACCAGGCTCGAGCAGCGGCAGTTTCTGGAACAGCGCCAGGAGGCGGATCTCGGCCGCTTCTACCGCCTGACCGCGGAGGGCCGGCGCGTCGCGCTCGGGGGCCGGGACCCCGTCGAACGCTGGGGCCGGCGTTGGGACGGCCGCTGGCGCTTTCTCTTGTTTGACCTGCCGGTCCGGGCCACGGCCCTGCGCAACCGCCTGCGCCGCTTCCTGCTGCAACACGCGTTCGGATACCTGCAGCAGAGCGTCTGGGTGACTCCGGACTCTTTGAGCGATACCTGCGGCCTGCTTCGGCGGATTCCGGCCGATGCCGAGTCGCTGACCTTGTTCGAAGGGCGGCCGTGTGGAGGCGAATCGGATGCCGCCATCGTGCGTGGGGCTTGGGATTTCGACGCCATCAACGCCCGGTACGCCCGCCACCTTGCGGTGGTCCGTGAATGTCCCGACGCGCCGGCAGTCGACGCATCGGCGGAGTCGCGATTCTGGTCGTGGGCCCGCCGCGAGCGGGAGGCGTGGAACTCGGCGGTCCGCCCAGATCCCCTGCTGCCCCGACCGCTTTTGCCTCCGGACTATGGCGGCCCGCGTTCGTGGCAGGCCCGCCAGGACGTTTTCCGGCGGCTCGGGCCGGGATTCCGCTCGCCCGAACGGCGCTCAAGGTTGACCACAAAAGTGGCGGACTCGGGTCCGGCACCCGCCACGCGACCGCGCCCGAACCGTGCTCAAGCTTGAGCATGGATCGGACTCGAGGAGCGGGTCAGGGGATCTTCATCAGCTCTTCCGGCGACCACGGGCCGCTGCGGCCGCCGGTCTGGGCGCGGACCTGCTTCACCTTGTCGGCCGAGACGGCGGGCGCGTTGTTGCCCCACTCGGAGCGCACGTAGGTGAGCACGCCCGCGATCTGCTCGTCCTTCAGCTGGGGGCCGAGTGCGGGCATCGCGTTGTTGAACGAGGCGCCCTTGACCTGGATCGCGCCGCTGACGCCGTCGAGGACGATCCGGATGATGCGATCGTCGGGACCCAGCGCCCACTCGGAGCCGGCGAGCGGCGGATAGATGCCCGGCAGGCCGAGGCCGGTCGCCTGGTGACAGGCACTGCAGATGGTGGCGAAGACGCGCTTGCCCATCGCCTTGGGATCCGGAGCGGCCTGGGCCGGCGCACCGGCCTCGAGCATGCCCGGGAGGATGCGTTCGTCGTAGACCAGCGGGTCAAATCCTCCTGAATAGCGGCCCAGGTAGATGGCGGAAAAAAGGATGCATGCGCTCATCACGCCCAGGAGCACGAGCGGCAGCGGCGAATACCCCTCGGTGGGTTCCGGCTTTTCGCGCAGGAGGATGGCGTGGATCTTCTGGATCTGCTCGTCCGACGCGCCCGCCTGGTCGAGCCGGAAATCCGGAGGGGGCCCGGCGCTCACCGGGCACCTCCGGCCTTTGGCGGCGGCACGTAGGGGCGCGCCTCGGGGAACTGGTAGGTGTCCCTCAAGCCCAGCAGATACGCGACGAGCGCCTCCGCCCGCGGGCCGGGGACGAGCTCATAGCCGGGCCGGTCGAGGCTATGCTCGCGAGCATAGTCGGCCGGCAGTTGCACGGCATGGGCGGAGCGCTCGCCGACCACCCTGCGGTAGTCGAACAGGAAGCCGAACGGCGCCATGATCGAGCCCGGCGAGGTCAGCTGCGGATCGAAGAGGTGGAGGTAGTGCCAGCTGGCCGAGGGCTGGCGCGCGCCGATATTGCGCAGGTCCGGCCCGGTGCGCATCGTGCCGAGGAACACGCGCGGTTCGTAGATGTAGTCCCGGGCCACGCTCTGCCGGTCGCCCCACCCGCGCTCGGTGTCGGCGCCGAAGCCCGGGCGGCGCACCTGCTGGGAGTGGCAGTACAGGCAGCCGAGGTCCTGGTAGACGAGCCGCCCGCGGGCGGCCAGGCCGGAGGGTTTCTGCGGATAGAGCTGGCCCTCGGTCGCGTCGTAGTAGGGCGTCAGACTGCCGTACTGGATCTGGTTGGTCAGCACGATGCCCGTCCACGAGAACGCGAGCGCGAAGAAGATGCCGAGGAAGATGAGCGGGCCCCGGTTCATGGGACGGCCGGCACGGCCGGCGGGGTTCGGAACAGGGTGGGCGCGGTGGCGCCGGCCGCCCGAGGCGCGGCGAGCATCCAGACGACGTTGGTGGCGAAGGCGACATGTCCGACCGTCAGCAGGATGCCGGAGAAGCTCCGGACCCACAGCCACGGCAGGGTGTGCCGGACGACCTCGAGGAAGGGGATGCCGGCGTTGTTCATCTCGACGCCCTGGATCCACCCGCCGATCGAGAGGTCGAGCCAGTAGAGGGTGATGCCGATGGCGGCGGCCCAGAAGTGCGTGCGGATGAGGGCGGCCGAGGGCCACTCCTTGAGGAGGATGCGCGGCAGGATGTAGTAGACCGCGCCGAACATCACCATGGTGAAGAACCCGTACATGCCCTGGTGGGCGTGGGCCACGGTGAAGTGGGTGAAGTGGGTGATCTCGTTGACCGAGCGGAGGGCCATGGCCGAGCCGGTCAGGCTCACGAGCGTGTAGTTGACCGCGCCGAAGACGACGAAGCGGAGCGTCGGGCTGTAGCGCAGGGCGCCGAAGCTCCCGACCATGGTCAGATGGTGGTTGATGGCCGTGACCGCGACCGGGATGACCATCATGAGGCTGGCCGCGATGCCGGCCGAGAGGACCCAGGCCGGCACCGGCCCGCCGATGAGGTGGTGCACGCCGGCCCAGTTGTAGAAGATGGCCAGCGACCAGAAGCCGAGCACCGACAGGTAGTAGCTGTGGATCGGCTTCCCGAGCACCTTGGGAATGAAATAGTAGACGGCGGCGAGGCCGATCGGCGTGAACCAGAGGCCGAGCACGTTGTGCGCGAACCACCAGTTGACCAGCGCCTGGACCGTGCCGCGCGCCGGCTCGAAGATGAGCATGATCTGGGCGATCGAGTACAGCCACGGGAACCAGAAGAGCGCCGCCAGCAGATACCATTGCGACACGTAGACGTGCTCGGCCTTGCGGAAGCGGAAGGTGATGATCGCCCAGATGCCGACCAGGGCGTAGGCCACGAAGAGCAACGGGGTGGCGTACGGCGGGATCTCCAGCCATTCGATCGAGGTGGAGTCGCCCGCAAGGATGCCGATGACGCCGATGGTCACGCCGAGATTCCAGAAACACCCGGCGATGAGCAGGAGGCCGGGATGCCGCAGCTTTGACCGCGCCAGCCGCGCCATGAGCCAGAACGCGACGGCAAACGCCACGTTGACGCTCCAGCCGTAGACGACCGAGTTGAGATGGGCGGAACGGGCGCGCCCGAAGGTGAGCCACTCATAGCCGCCGAGGAAGCCGGGCGTATGCAGCTTGATCGACGAGATCAGCGCAAACACCGTGCCGACCAGCAGCCAGGCGAGGCTGGAAACCAGGAACACGATCACCGGCCACTTGGTGGACGCATCGATCTCGCTCAGCTCGGCGCGCGCCATCGCATCGGGCGGCGTGTTCGGGCTGAGCGAGGCGGCGAGACTGGAGGCGGAGGCCATTGGTCAGTGGACAGTGATCAGAGGACAGAGGTCAGCGATCCGGGGACGCCGGCGGCGGAGCCTGGCGGCGCGCAGGAGGAAAGTGATCGGTCATGCGGCCGACGGGTTCGCGCTCGTCGAAGATCGACCGGGCCCCGCGCTCGAAGTCGCGCAACTGCCCGTGCTTCGATGACCAATAGAGGGCGTAGACCGCGGAGCCGCTGAGGGCCGTGGCGATGAGAAAGGCGATCGTGTAGAAGACCCACTCCATGGCGGCGGTTCGATGAATCAACGGGGCGGGATCACGGGTTGCGGGGCGGCTGCCATCGGATCACGGTTTCCGGGCGGCGTTGAGGTCACGCAGGGTGAGTTCCATCGCGCGGCCGATGGGGAGCTGGACCACGCCCTTGCCGCGATCGATCCAGGCATAGGTGGTCTGGGCGGTCCGCTCGCGGGCGCGCATCTCCGCGAGATGCGCCTGCCGGCCGGCCGGGGTGTATTTCCACTGTTCCTCCGGAGGTATCTTGCCGAGGTCGACCTCGGGCGCCGCTGCGCGCTCCGGGATGTAGGCCACCTCGAGCACGACCACGAAGATGACAAAGCACCCCAGGGCGGCCAGCAGGGTCACCCAGAAGCCGGTCCGGCTTTCGTGCGAAGCATCAGGCGGAGGACTCATGGTGCGTCAGGCATTCGACGATGCGGGGATCGCGGATCGGGATGAGCTTGGTGGTGGCAAAGCTGCGCAGGTAGGCCCACACGCAGATGCCGCCCACGCCGGCGATCGCGGTGAGCTGCCAGATGAGGGCCACGGAGAAGAACGGGCGCGGGAAGCCGTCGGCGCCCTTGATCGCAGGCAGGGTGTTGAAGGCGACATCCACGAAAAGCATGACCAGGATCCACCACGCGATGAACCGCGCGCGTCCGTGGTCGAGCTTGTAGCGGTACGAAAGCAGGAAGCAGAACGGGAAGAGGAAATAGAGGAACAGGACGGACATGCCCACCCAATACCAGTCCCCGTGTTCGCGCAGGTTGAAGTAGAAGGTCTCCTCGGGCACGTTCGCGTTCCAGATGAGGAAGTACTGGGCAAAGGCGATGTAGGCCCAGAAGACCGTGAACGTGAGCATGAGCTGCCCGATGGAATGCAGATGGTTGTGGTTGAGGATGCCGCGGTAGTCACCGCGCCGGTACAGCCAGACCATGATCAACACGCCGCAGGCGAGCGCCCCGCGGACGCCCGTGGCGAAGAAGTAGACGCCGTAGATGGTGGAGAACCAGTGGTATTCGAGGCTCTTGAACCAGTCGATCGCGGCAAAGGTGATGGCCAGGCCGCCGAGCGGAATGCCCACCCCCGACCAGAAGCGGTTCGACAGGGTCCAGCGGGGATCGCCGTCGGCATCCTGCCGGAACGAGTTGCGCCGGAGGAGCCAGGCGAGGCCGATCCAGATTCCGAAGTAGACGAGCAGGCGGAGCGTGAAGAAGCCGACGTTCAGGTAGCCGGATTTCTTGATGAACAGGATGT